>VBNZ01000288.1:609-1276 GCA_005877675.1 Gammaproteobacteria bacterium | reverse complement strand
GCCCCAGGCGTTCCAGTAGTCCGGCATCGTGGGCCTGCGCTAGCGTGGGCTCGCGCGAACGGCCCAGAAATATCACGCCGTAGAACTTGACCAGGACATAGGCGGCAAGCGCAAAGGTCAAGGCAAAGACTGCGGCACCAAGCGGCACCAACATGTTTACCAAGGTTTGCGGCAGGGTCGGTGTGAACAAGTACGACTGCAGCAATAGCCACTCCGATACGAAACCGTTTAGCGGTGGCAACCCTGCCATCGCCAGCGTGCCCACCAATGCAAGGCCGGCGACCCACGGCATGCGATGGATCAGGCCTCCGAGCTTGCCCAGATTGCGTTGTCCGGTTGCATGCAAGACCGAGCCGGTCGCCAGAAACAGCAGGCTCTTGAATTGGGCGTGATTCAGGCAGTGGTAGAGGGTCGCCGCCAGGGCCAACGCAGACAGCGTTCCCATGCCCATTCCGCGATAAAGCAGCGCCAGGCCCAGTCCGCTGAAGATGATTCCGATGTTCTCGATCGATGAATACGCCAGCAGGCGCTTCATATCCGTCTGCACCGCAGCAAATATGGCACCAAAGAGCCCGGTGAAGCCGCCGACGACCAGCACCGCAGCGCCCCAAGCCCATTGCGTATGCGGGAGCAGATCGAAGCTCACTCGAATGAAGCCGTACACGGC
>VBNZ01000288.1:0-588 GCA_005877675.1 Gammaproteobacteria bacterium | reverse complement strand
AGCGCGGACACCGGCGAGGGCGAGGCCGGATGCGCCTCGGGCAACCAGACGTGCACCGGCACCAGTCCGGCCTTCGCACCGAAACCAAATAAGGCCGGAGCGAACGCGATGCTGGCCCACGCCGGCGATAACGTCGCGGCGCGCATGGCGTCAAACGTGAAATGCCAGGAGCCGCCCTGGAGCACGCCGAAACACAAGAGCAGGCTGGTGGCGCCGACATGCGCTAGCAAGATATACAGAAAACCTGCGCTCTGAATCTCCGGCACACGGTGCTGCGTGGTAACCAGAAAATAGGACGATAGCGCCATGGTTTCCCAAGCCACCATGAAGGTGAATGCGTCGTCAGCGAGCACCACCATCGCCATACTGGACAAGAACACATGGTATTGAAGGCATAACAGCCCCGGCGCAGTCCCTTCTCCGGCGCGGAAGTAGCCTGCCGCATACACAGACACCCCCGACACGGTCAGCCCAATCAGCGCAAGGAAAAATGCCGCCAAGGGATCCAGACGCACGTGCATCGGTAGATCTGGAAGGCCCAGCGGCAAGATGCGCGTCTCCGGTGCAGCGAACAGAGCCAATATCGCG
>VBNZ01000284.1 GCA_005877675.1 Gammaproteobacteria bacterium | reverse complement strand
CGATCCGTTGGTGCCGCCGAAGCCGAACGAATTCGACACGGCCACATCGAACTTCGCATCGCGCGCGGTGTGCGGCACGAAATCGAGATCGCAGCCTTCGTCCGGGTTGTCGAGGTTGATCGTCGGCGGAAGCACGTTATCGCGCAGTGCGAGCACCGAGAAGATCGCCTCGACGCCACCGGCTGCGCCGAGCAGATGCCCGGTCATGGACTTGGTTGAGCTTACCGCGACCTTCTTCGCATGCTCGCCGAAGCAGGCCTTGATCGCCTGTGTCTCGGCGATATCGCCCACGCCAGTCGAAGTTGCATGTGCGTTGATATAGCCCACCGCGTCCGCGTTGATGCCGGCATCCTTCAAGGCGTTCGCCATCGCGCGCCGCGCGCCGTCGCCGTCTTCGGGCGGCGAGGTCATGTGGTAGGCGTCGCCGCTCATGGCAAAGCCGGAGAGCTCGCAGTAGATGTGCGCACCGCGTTTCTTCGCATGCTCGTATTCTTCGAGCACGAGCACGCCGGCACCGTCGGAAAGTACGAAACCGTCGCGGTCGCGATCCCACGGACGGCTCGCCTTGGTCGGCTCGTCATTGCGCGTCGACATCGCGCGTGCGGAACAGAAGCCACCCATCGCCACACCGGATGTCGCGTATTCGGCGCCGCCGGCGACCATCGCGTCGGCATCGCCGTACTGGATCATGCGCATTGCCAAGCCAAGATTGTGCGTAGCAGTCGTGCAAGCGGTGACGCAGGCGATGTTCGGACCCTTGAGCCCGAGCATGATAGACAGGTTGCCTGCGACCATGTTGATGATCGAACTCGGCACAAAAAACGGCGAGATGCGGCGCTGGCCCTGCTCGTGATAGATGATCGACGTTTTTTCGATCGTATGGATCCCGCCGATGCCCGCGCCAACCGCCACGCCAATGCGCTCGGCATCGTGCTCGTGCGTCGACAAACCGGCGTCATTGAGCGCCTGCACCGAGGCGGCAACACCGTAATGAATGAACGGATCCATCTTCTTCACGTCTTTCGCCGGCACGAATTGCGCCGGATCGAAATCGCGGACCTCGCCCGCGATGCGCGTCGGAAACGTGCTCGCGTCGAAATGCGTGACCGGGCCGATGCCGCTGACGCCACCGACGACGTTTTTCCACGCAGTGGCTACATCGTTGCCGACGGGGCTGATGATTCCGAGTCCGGTTATTACGACGCGTCGTTTCATAAAGATAACTCTGGGAGTCCGTTCGCCCTGAGGTATCGAAGGGCGAATCTTGCCTTGGCACCGTTCGCGGTTCGATACCTCGCCACAAACGGTTTGAGTGGTTGCGAATCGAGCTAGGTCGATTCAAACATGTGTTTCGCTATCCAGAAATACAAACTGCGCCACACGGGCGCAGTTCGGATCACGCGCGAAGCGATTTTCAGGCCTTGACGTGGGCCTTGATATAGTCGACCGCCTGCTGCACGGTGGTTATCTTCTCGGCTTCCTCGTCCGGAATCTCGCACTCGAACTCTTCCTCGAGCGCCATGACCAGTTCCACGGTGTCGAGCGAGTCGGCGCCGAGATCGTCGACGAACGAGGCATTTGGCGTCACTTCGTCTTCCTTCACGCCCAGCTGTTCGACGACGATTTTCTTGACGCGTTCTTCGATGGTGCTCATTTTGCGCTTACCTCGGCAGGATTTGGATCAAGGAAAGTGGCGCATTGTAGTGGAAGGTTCGGGCAAAGTACTAGAGTTTTTGCTCCAACGGAAAGCGCCCCCCGATGACCATGTATGGTGCATCTTCGTAATCCGTCCGGAGAGAACGCCGCACTTTAATCGACCAAACTCTAATCGACTCCTTACTAAGCGAGTAAATTCGCTTGAGGGCGCTACGAGCTAATGATGCAAGTGCCAGTGTCGTGGCACCGCCGCGATCGGCGATATGCTTCGGTCGGTGGCCCGGACGGGAATGCAATGGGCGTCATCTGGGCAGTATGGGTCTCTTCTGCCGCAAGCTGATCACCTATGGATAGTGTCGCCAATGATCGGGACGGTCTCGGTTTTGAAGATGGCGCTCACGAGCAACGTGTGGGTGATAGCCGTCAGCTTTGGCCCATTCTGCCGCTTCTTTTTGCGTCTTGAATTGAGCCACTTCGCGTCCGCCGCTGACTACAGCGTGGTGCATGGTTCCAGCATGCGGATCCGATGCAAAGGGTCTCCCGGCGCAGCAGGTCATGGATTCGTCGGTAGCCGAAGCGTCGACGAACCCGTGCCAGCTCGTTCACTCGCGGTCGGTGGATGGCGGAAAGCATCGCGGGATAGCCCCGCAAGCCGACAGGCCGGACGCTCACTCAACCCTTTAAGGACAAGCATGCGCCGGACTGCCTCGCGCTTGCGTTGCGGGGCTAGCGTTTTACCCCGAAGCCGACCTTGAGCGCCTCGATGTCCAAGTGGGCTTCGGCCAGCAGCTTCTTCAGCCGGCCATTCTCGGCTTCCAGCTCGCGCAGCCGCTTGGCCTCTTCAACCTGCATACCACCAAACTTCGCACGCCACTTGTAAAACGTGGTGTCGCTAAAGCCCTGCATACGGCATGGCTCGGCGACCGCCATTCCGGCCTCGGCTTGGTTAAGAAACCCGATGATCTGTTCGTCGCTGAATCGACTCTTGCGCATGTCCGTCCTCGTCGTGGGTGACGGACTTTACTAACTTTGCCGTGGTACGGCTCGAGGGGGAGCCGGTCAAATAGGCACAACTGTCATATCTACGAGGTTCGGAGCTCAGCAAACTAGTTTAGTGTGGGGTTCTACAATTTCTTTCGACAAAGCCTGAATCCAAACTCAATCTCCGGTTTTAGGCGCGATT
>VBNZ01000283.1:1965-4923 GCA_005877675.1 Gammaproteobacteria bacterium | reverse complement strand
CGACCAGCCCCGCGACGACGGTCATGATTTCAGCGAACAGCACGCTTTTCTTCTGGTCCGGGGTCTTCACGAGTTTCTCGTAAAAATCCACCGACGCCAGCGTGGCGACGCTGTTGATGATGCCGGACAGCGTCGCCATCGCCGCCGCAAATATCCCGGCGATGATGAGGCCGGTGACACCGGTCGGCAGCTCCGCCGCGATGAACATCGGAAACGTCGCATCGATATTCAGCAGCGGATTCATGCGCTCCGGATGGGTCTTGTAGAACACAAACAGCGCCGTGCCGATCGTGTAGAACACAAAACCACCGGGTATCATGATTGCCGCGAACATCCAGATCGACCGCCCTGCCTCCTTGTCCGACCGCGTCGACAGCGTGCGCTGCATCAACACCTGGTCTTTCGGAAAGGTCAACACGACCTCGAACACCACCAGCATCAGGAACGACCACACGGTTGCCTTGCCCAGATCGAAGCTGAAATCGAACAGCTTCATCTTGTGTTCTGCAAGCGCGGTCGAAAAGAACTCGCTGACGCCGCCGTGCAACTTCCAGATGATGAAGCCGATCGCAAACAGCGCACCGCCCATCTTCACAATCAGCTGCACCACGTCGGTCCAGACCACGGCCTTCATCCCGCCCAGCGCGGTGTAGATGATCGTGAACACGCCCATCAGCAGGATGCTCCAGGTCACATCGAAGCCGGTGATCGTCGCGATCGCAAGCGAGGGCAGAAACAGGATCACGCTCATGCGACTGCCAATCTGCGTGGCAATCGCCAGCGCACTCGCAAGCATGCGAATGCCGGGATGGAAACGCGTTTCGAGATACGTGAACACGCTCATCAAGTTGAGCCTGCGCAGCAGCGGCACGATCCACACCGCAACGAACATCAGACCGACCACGGCGACGAGGTTGTTGGTCATGTACTGCCAGTTGGTCTCGAACGCCTTGGCCGGAATCGCGATGTAGCTGATCGAACTCGTATTCGCCGCGTACAGGCTCACACCTGCAGCCCAGAATGGAATCGTGCGGCTGCCGACGAAAAAGCTTGCGGTCGATTGGCGTTTTTCGCGCGCATAAAAATACACGCCGATACCGATCATTCCGGCGAGATAGACTACGATCACGAGCCAATCGAGCCACTTGAGCAGGGCCTTGCCCGATTCGATTTCGGCGCTGCCCAATTCGATGCGCCCCTCATGCGTGTCCGTCGCCCATAGCACGCCGTTGCCCCACGCGACGGCATGCTGCGCCTGCCCCACGCCTGCATTCGGCAATGTCGCCCATGAGCCGGTAATCGTGTGGTAGCTCATCAGCTGTGCCGGCGCATCGCCCGCGGCGCGTACGAGGTACAGCACATGTGCCTGGCCGATCGCACGTGCCGAATCCGGCGCCACCTTGCCTGGCACCGCGGCCGCATCGCGCCAGCCGTCCTCGGCCGACCAGCGCCACAGACGTTCTGTACGGCCATCGGCCGACGCAATCGTCACGTACACGCCCGACGTCTGCACCGCGAGCGAACTTGCCGTACCAGCGGGTGGCCATCCCGGCAGCATCTGCCAGTGTGTGCCGGTCGCATCGCTGTCGAGGCGCGCAAGATGCGCGGTACCCTGTTCATCCATTCCGGCGACAAAAAGCGTCGTGCCGATGGCTGCGTGGGCATCGCGCAGCGCTTGCGGCAAGGCGGGCAGTTCACGCAGCCGCACCGAGTCCGATTCGACCTTCAGCTGCGCCGCCCGATCGGTGACTCGCGTGGCCGCGGCACCGAGCAGCAAGTAAGCTTCGCGACCATTGCTGGTGAGCGACATTGCCGTGGTGTTTGCCGGCAATTGCCAGTCCAGACGTTTCCATGCGCGATGCTCAGCTGCGAGGCGCCAGGCTTCCGTTCCGCTCAATGCGACCACCTCTGCATCGAATGCGGCGGTACCGAGCAGCGGCGCGGCCGTCTGGATCGGCGGCAGTGGCGTCGTGCGCATCGTGGCGAGGCTTTCGGCTCGCGCGGCAGCGCTGATGCCCAGCATCAAGAGCACCATCGCGCGCATCGCCTGGCGCATGCGACATGAGTGGAACGATGCACGCAGTGGAATCGAATTGACGGGCACTAGTTTTGTCCCCGCGCTGCCGCCGCGACGATCGCCTCGGCGCGTCGGAGATACGGCGGATCGATCATGCGGCCATCGACGACGAATGTACTTACGCCGCGCGCCGCCGCGGCACGGCCGGCATCCATGATCCGCCGCGCCGCCGCAATCTCTTCATCGTCCAGCCGAAACACCGCATTTGCCAGCGGTACCTGCCTGGGATGAATGCAAGTCTTGCCGACAAAACCCAATCGGTGCGCAAGCCGCGCTTCTGCGACAAAGCCCGCTTCGTCCTCGATCGCTGCGAAAGCGCCGTCGCAGCAAAACACATCCGCTTCGGCCGCTGCCATGCGCAGCGCGAACATCGCCGCGTGCACGTTGGCGTGTTCGCGACGATCGATGCCGAACGGCTCGAACAGATCGCCCAAACCCAACTGCAAACCCGCCACGCGCGGATGCGCCGCGGCGATCTGCGCGGCATGACGCAGAGCACGCGGCGTCTCGATATTCACCAACAAACGGATCCTCGCGCTCGACTCCAGCCGATCGAGCGCATTGGCAGCGGTAATAACATCGTCTGCCGCCTCGCACTTGGGTAGATTGATCAGATCGACGCCCGGCACCGCCACCGCAGTGAGATCGGCGGCAAAATACGGCGTCGCCAGCGCGTTCACCCGCACGATCACTAGTTTCTTCGCATCGCGTAGCGCAGCGGAATTGACGAAAGCGGCAACCTGCGCACGCGCATCCGCCTTGGCTGCCGCGGGTACGGCATCCTCCAGGTCGAAGGACAGCGCATCCGCAGCGCCGGCCAGCGCCTTGTCGAACAGCTCCGGACGCGATCCGGGCACGAACAATTTGCTACGCAACAAGGG
>VBNZ01000283.1:1342-1946 GCA_005877675.1 Gammaproteobacteria bacterium | reverse complement strand
AAAACAAATCGACATGAGCATATTCAAACGATAACTTTCGTTGGGATTCGCGCGGGCCAACGCGCATCCGTGTTGGAATCCGCGTGATCGGCAGCAGGCGGCGGCTTGACATACCCCGCTCCGATCGGTTCCACTGGCTACATGTTCTTTGCTAACACGACCACGACGACGACCATTACCACGATTTCCGTGGTGCGGTTGGCCGTGCGCTGAAGCGAAGCAAACCCGGCCCCGCACCTCGAAGAGGATGCGGATGCGCCGCAAGCCTCAGCAAGATGCGGAGCCTCGACGGCACAGAATGTGTCGAGCACCGGAGGCCAGATGACCGCAGCTGCAACTCTTACCGAAGCCGTCCTGGGCGTGTCGCGCCCCGTCGCGGCCGCCGCGCCGCACAATGTCACCCACAAGTTTGGCGGCTCGTCGCTGGCCACCGCGGCGCGCATTGCGCATGTCGCGCAACTCATACGCACGCGACCCGAGACGACGCAAGTTGTCGTGGTGTCGGCGATGCAGGGCGTCACCGATGCGTTGCTCGGATTGGCCCGCGCGGCTGCGGACGGCGAGTCGTGGCGGGAACAACTCGACACGCTGCGCCAGCGCCATC
>VBNZ01000283.1:0-1276 GCA_005877675.1 Gammaproteobacteria bacterium | reverse complement strand
GTCACGGCGTGGCTGAAGCGACCAGCGGCAACGGCGAAGTCTGGTCGGCGTACCTGCTGCATGCGCTGCTGTGCGCGCAAGGCGCCGACTACGCGCTGCTCGACGCGCGCGAAGTGCTGGTCGTACATCACGAAGAACTCGGCGTGGCTGTCGATTGGGACGCTACCGCGGCAAAGCTTGCCGACTGGCGCGTGCGGCATCCACACACGCGCGTGATCGTCACCGGCTATGTCGCGCGCGATGGCGAAGGCCGTGATACCGTGCTCGGGCGCAACGGCAGCGATTATTCCGGCGCGATCTTTGCGGCTTTGTATAAAAGTGAAGAATTGCATATCTGGACCGACGTCGATGGCGTGCTCAGTGCCGATCCGCGCATCGAGCCCGAGGCGGTCACGCTCGCAGCGATGAGTTACAACGAAGCCTGCGAACTTGCCTATTTCGGCGCCAAGGTGATCCATCCGCAGACCATGGCTCCAGCCATTTCGCGCGGGCTGCCGATCCTGATCCGCAACACCTTCAAGCCCGAGCACGCGGGCACCCGCATCGACGCCGAAGGCGACGCAAACGGACCAGTCAAGGGCCTCACGCTCGCGCACGACCTTGCGCTGCTCAATGTCGAAGGTACCGGCATGATCGGAGTACCCGGCACTGCCGAGCGTGTGTTCGCCGCGCTGCGTGCGGCGCGCGTATCGGTCGTGATGATTTCGCAGGGTTCGTCGGAGCATTCGATCTGCTGCGTGGTGAAACTTGCCGAAGCCGATACGGCGCGCGCTGCGATCGAAGGCGCGTTCGCGCGCGAATTGCACGCAGGCCAGATCAGCGGCGTCAGCGTCGCGCGCGACATCAGTGTGCTCGCAGTCGTCGGCGACCGCATGGCCGGCGTGCCCGGCGTCGCCGCACGCCTGTTCGACGCGCTCGCGCGCTCGCGCGTGAACATCCGTGCGATCGCGCAGGGCGCATCGGAACGCAATATCTCGGTCGCGATCGCGCGCGATCAGGCCACGCTCGCGCTGCGCGCCGCGCATGCGGCGTTCTGGCTGTCGCGGCAGACGATTTCGCTCGGTCTGATCGGACCCGGCAAAGTAGGCTCCGCCTTGCTCGATCAGATTTCCGCCGCCGCGGCGCGCCTCAAACGCGATGCGAATCTCGATCTGCGCCTGCGCGCGATCATGTCGACCAAGCACTTGCTTACCGACGAACGCGATCTGGGCTCGAACTGGCGCGATCGCGATGCCAGCTTCGTCGGCGGCGATCTCGATGTGTTCGTCCAGCATCT
>VBNZ01000029.1 GCA_005877675.1 Gammaproteobacteria bacterium | reverse complement strand
GCGGCGCAGCGGCGCGTCGTGATTGCCGGGAATGAAGGTCACGCGCGTGCCGCGTGCGGCGATGGCAAACAGTTCCATCAGGACGGCGGTGTGGCTCGCGTGCCAATAGGGTTTCAGCAGCATGTTCTCGAGGTCGACGATATCGCCGACGAGATACAGCCGCTCGCTGCGCGTCGACTTGAGGAAATCGAGCAGGTACGCGGCCTGGCAATCGCGCAAGCCAAGATGGACGTCGGAGACGAAGATGCTGCGGTAGTGCCGTTGCGACATGGAGGAAACCCTTCAGTCAGCCCGGCGCAGCTTAGGCAAAAAGTATAAAAATCCCGTTGCGTCGATGTGTCAGTGTGGTGACATGCCGAAAGGTGAAGGGTGAAGGGTGAAGGCGGAGCGTGAAGGCGGAGCGTGACGCCCTCTCCTCCGGCACGCTTTACCGCCGGGGGAGAGGGTTGGGTGAGGGGGCGCTTTTATCTGAAAGCGCGCGCTGCGCGACCGGCAGTATCGCCTCGCTCCAACGCCGATACATTGCCGCAGACGGATGCAGACCGTCATCGACGAGCATGTCCGCGTCGCCGCCGCCGTCGCGAGAAATGCCGGTCACGTCGACGTAATGCACATGCAGCATTTGGGAAATTTGCGCATTGGCCGCGTTATAGGCATCGAGCTCGCGGGCGATCTGCGCGAGGTCGCGGTCGCTCTCACGACCGAAGCGCGTCACGCCCCAATCGGGTATCGATACGACGATCACGCGTTGCGCCTTGCCGCCGGCAAGTTCGATCGCGCGATTGAGCAGGGCACGAAACTGGTCGCGATAATTCTGCAGATCGCGGCCACGATACTGATTGTTGACGCCGATCAGCAGCGTGACCAGCGCGTATGGCGGATGGAACGTGTGGTGCGCCATCGCGGCGGCGAGCTCGTCGGTGGTCCAGCCGGTACGTGCGACGATTTCCGGCGGATCGATCTTGTGCGTCGCGCGTAGCGCGGCGGCAAGCTGCACCGGCCAGCGTCCCGATTCGGCGACGCCTTCACCGATCGTGTACGAATCGCCAAGGGCCAAAAAACGTGTGGTGTGATCTTGCGCTGCGACCGCCGCCGCTATTCCCATCATTATCGCCATAAGAAGAAGGAATACAGCCGCCAGGGATCGCGCGATGCGATACACCAACGCGCGATCACGCCACTTGCCGCCGCGGCGCCTGCTTCGTTGCTGTGCTTTCGAGCACGCGCTCGATGCGCGCAAACACCTCGCGCATCTCCGCCGCCAGCGGCAGCAGCGTCGTGCGGAAATGATTGCGCTTGGGATAGTTGAAGCCGTAGCCGGGTACGATCAGCACGCCTTCGGCTTCGAGCAGATCGAGTGCGAATTTCT
The DNA here is from genome assembly GCA_005877675.1 of Gammaproteobacteria bacterium. GTDB lineage: Bacteria > Pseudomonadota > Gammaproteobacteria > Xanthomonadales > Rhodanobacteraceae > Rudaea. Next base: position 13,173 of record VBNZ01000029.1, on the reverse strand, counting down.
CGTCGTCGAAACCGGGCAGCACGTCCGCGCGCACGCTCGGGAACGCGTACAGCGCGCCGCGCGGCGCGACGAGTTCGAGGAAGCGGCTCGCCGCGCAAGCTTCGATCACTGCCTGACGCGAGGCGTGCAGGCGTCCGCCAGGGGCGGTCAGCGGTGAAATCGTGTCGGGTCCGGTCAGCGACGGCACGATGGCATATTGTCCCGGCACGTTGGCGCACAGGCGCAAGCTCGCGAGCAGATCGAGCGCGCGCTCGATCTCGCCGAGCAGCACCGGTGCGCCGGTCGCAGAAAGCCAGCCGACGCGGTAGCCGCAGGCGCGCTGCACCTTCGACAGGCCGTCGAAAGTGAGGCAGGGTATGTCGCCCGCAAGCCGCGCAAGCGGCAGGAATTCGGCGCCGTCGTAAACGATCTCGTCGTAGATTTCGTCGGACAGGATCACCAGGCGGTGGCGCGCGGCGATATCGACGATCGCCTCGAGTACCGCGCGCGGATACACCGCGCCGGTCGGATTGTTCGGGTTGACGATCACGATCGCGCGCGTGCGCTGCGTGATCGCAGCCTCAATCTCGGCCGGGTCGGGCACATGCGCGCGCTCCGCCGGACAGGTGTAGTAGATCGGTTTGCCGCCGTTGAGCACGGTGGCGGCGCTCCACAGTGGATAATCCGGGCTTGGCAGCAGCACTTCGTCGCCGTTGTCGAGCAGCGCGCGCAGTGCGAGATCGATCAGCTCGCTGACGCCATTGCCGACGAAGATGCGGTCGACGTGCGAATTGGTGATGCCGTGTTCGCGCTGCTGCGCAACGATCGCCTCGCGTGCTGGCAGGATGCCCTTCTGGTGGCAGTAGGTCTCTGCGCGCGCGAGATTGCGCTCGATCGTCTCGCGCACATGCTCCGAGACGGTGAAGCCGAATACGCCGGGATTGCCGATATTGACCTTGATGATCGCGCGGCCGGCGGCCTCGAGTTCGCGCGCGCGCTGTGCGAGCTCGCCGCGGATTTCGTAGCGCACATCGTGCAACCGGCTGCTGGTGCGCACCGGGACGGTAGGATTCTTCATCGGCATGGGGGCGGAGCCTGTGGCGCTGTGACGCTCTGGAGCTTGGAAGGTCATCCTAGCGAAACAGGGCGCAAATTCAAGCAAATCGGGGCTTTTTGTGACGTGCCAGCTAGAATATCGGTATGTCGCAGGTGCAGAAATTCGAAAACGGGCTCGAGACGATCGGCTGGCGCGCAGGCACGCCGCTGCCGCAGGCGATGCAGGCGGACTGGCGCCTCGCGCGCGTGATCGCCCAGCACCGCAACGGGTATCGCGTGCACGATGGCCGCGCAGAACAGGTGGCGCGTCCGGTGCCGCGTTTCCTGCGCCGCGGTGCCGAGCCGGCCGAACGCCCGGCGGTTGGCGACTTCGTGGTGATCGATCGCGCCGACCCCAGCCTGATACACGAAGTACTGCCGCGCCGCACGGTGCTCGCGCGCGCCGCGGCGGGCGAGCGTTACCAGCGCCAGATCATCGCTACCAATATCGACGCGGTATTCGTGCTGATGGGGCTCGACGGCGACTTCAATCCGCGCCGCATCGAGCGTTATCTCGCGCTGGTCCAGGGCAGCGGCGCCGTGCCGGTGATCGTGCTGACCAAGGCCGACAAAGTGGACGATGCTGCAAAGTATACAATGCTCGGCGAGCTGAGCGCGCTCTTGCCCGGCCACGTGGACGTGCAGGCGATCAATGCCAAGGACGCGGCGAGCCTCGCGCCGCTCGCCGGCTATCTCGGGCATGGCAACACCGTCGTGCTGGTCGGTTCCTCGGGTGCGGGAAAATCGACGCTGACCAACACCCTGCTCGGGCGCGAGCGCCAGAGCACGAGCGACGTGCGCGCGCACGACAGCCGCGGCCGTCACACCACGACGTATCGCGCGCTGCTTACGCTGCCGTCCGGCGCCTGCCTGATCGACACGCCGGGCATGCGCGAGTTGAAGCTCACCGGCGACGAGGACCTTGCCGCCGCGAGCTTCGAGGATATCGACGCGCTTGCGTACAATTGCCGTTTCGCCGACTGCACGCACGGCAACGAACCCGGCTGCGCCGTGCGCGCCGCGCTCGAAGCCGGCACGCTCGATCCCGCGCGCTGGGAAAGTTTTCTCAAACTGCGCGACGAACTCGCCGCCGCCAGCGACACGCTTGCCGCGCAGCTCGAACGCAAGGCGAATGCGCGCGTTGCCAACAAGGCGCTGGGCAAGCGCGTGATCGACAAATACGGCAGGCGCTGATGAAACCACCCGCTGCGGCGATTCCAGCCGACGCTGTCGCTGCACTGCAGGCGGTCGAACAGCGGCTGATTCGTGGCGACTTCGCGGCAGCCCTCAGCACGGCGCAGCAGCTTGTGCAGGTTGCGCCGGACAACGCCAAGGCCCAGCGTCTGCTCGGCGCTGCGCTCGCCGGCCTGGGCCGGCGAGCCGAGGCGCTGCACGCGTTCGAGCGCGCGTTGGCGCGTGCGCCCGAGGATGCGCTGATTCATAACAGTCTCGCCACGATCCTGCTCGCCGAAGGTCAGCGCGAACGTGCGCTGGCGGCATTTCGCCGCGCCACCGAGCTTGCTCCCGATCTCGCGCCGGCCTGGTACAACCTGTCGCTGCTGCAGATGATTGAAAATCGGCCCGAGGCCGCGCTGGTCGCCATCGATCGCGTGCTCGCACTTGCGCCGCGGTTGCTCCCGGCACGCGTGCAACGCGGCTCGATTCTGCTCGCCCTCGGGCGCGAGGATGAAGCCATCGCGGAATATCGCCGCGCGCGCGATGCGCATCCCGACGCGGTGCAGCCCTGGCTTGGCCTTGCCGGTTTGAAGCGGAACCGCTTCTCGCCGGCCGAAGTCGAGCGGCTCGGCGCGCTGAATGCAAACCCGGCCATCGCCGAACGCGACCGTGCCGCGCTCGGTTTCGTGCTGGCGCAAGCGCTGGACGATCAGGGCCGGTATGCCGAGGCCTACGCCGCGCTCGACGGCGCGAACGCAGGCGTGCGCCGCCATCTGCCCTGGGATGGTGCCGCGCACAGCACGCAAGTCGACGCGATACTTGGCGCATTCGCGCAGCCAGCGGCGGTGCATGCCGCCGTTGGTGATCCGCAACAAGGCGCAAGCGTGATCTTCGTCGTGAGCCTGCCGCGCGCGGGTTCGACCCTGATCGAGCAGATTCTCGCCTCTCATCCCGACGTGGAGGGCGCCGGCGAACTCGACGATCTCGAAAACGTGCTGGTTGAGGAAAGCCAGCGCCGCGGCGTGCCGTTCGCGCGGTGGGCCAGCCAGGCGAGTGCCGAAGACTGGCGACGGCTCGGCGCGGAATACCTTGTGCGCACGGCGCGCTGGCGTGCGCGCAAGCCGTACTTCACCGACAAGCTGCCGGGAAACTGGCGCAATATCGGGGCGATCCGGCGCATGCTGCCCGCGGCGCGCATCGTCGTATGCGCGCGCGACCTGATCGAAACGGCACTTTCCTGCTGGCGTCAGCACTTCGGCGGCAGCCTGCAGCCGTGGAGCTACGACCTCGCCTCGATCGGAGCTTATCTGCGCGATTTCGAGCGTGCATGCGCGCATTGGCAGCATCTCGAAGTCGGCGCCATGCGGGTGCAAAGCTATGAAGCGCTACTGGCAGATCCGGAAGGTCAAACGCGTGCACTGCTCGCATTCTGCGGCCTCGACTGGGACCCCGCATGCCTGCAGTTTCACAGGACACAGCGCAATGTCACCACGCTGAGCGCGAGTCAGGTGCGTGAGCCGCTGCGCCGCGACACCGCGCGCGCGGCAAAATACGGCAGCCTGCTCGATCCACTGCGCGCTGCGCTGGGCTTGCCGCCGTTTGCACAGAAGCGGACTTAGCTGCTACTGCTCGCTTAGGGTTGAAAATCCCGGCGAATGCGCTAACGTCGCGTCGTGGCGGACGACACGACCCTGCAACGCCTGAGCGAGCTCGACCAGCGTCTCGTCGCGACGGTCAAGGGCATCAAGCTGCTCGCTGCGGTGAGCTGGCCCGCGTCGGTGCAGATGCAATTCCTCGACGCATGGCGGCGCGGCCACGCGACCGTGCCGCAGGTCGAATACGCGCACGCCGACTACTCACGCGCACGCGAGGAACTCGCGGATATTTTTCTCAGCGCCGATGCGCAGCATCCGGTCGGCGACTATCTACGGCGCACAGCGCAATCGTGGCGCTGCGCGACGGAACTGCTGGACGCGGCGGGCACGCCGCGCATCACCGAGCACTCGGTGCGATTGTTCGGTAAGCCGGGCGATCGCCTGCCCGGCGGCGCGGTCAGCAATCTGGATGCCGCGCGGCACTTTATCGAGCTTGCCGATGAGCTCGGCCGTGAGATCGGCCTCGAGGATCAGGTCGCGCGCGTTTCCGCCGAGGATCTGCAAGGCGAATTGCAGCAATCGATCAGCGCGTTTTTCACGCACGACCAGGTCACGGTCGAGCTCGATCCGCAGCTGATTGCGAAGGCCGCGGCGGGCCCCACGCGCATCCGCCTGCGCGCGGGTACGAGCTTTTCCGAATACGACCGCCACCAGTTGCTCGAGCACGAGGCGTTCGTGCATTCGCTCACCGCGCTCAATGGGCGCGCGCAGCCGAATCTCAAGTCGCTGTCGCTCAATTCGCCGCGCATCACCGCGACCCAGGAAGGCCTCGCCACGTTTGCCGAACTGATGTCGGGCGCGATCGATATCGGGCGCATGAAGCGCATCAGCTTGCGCATTATCGCGATCGATATGGCGCTCAATGGCGCGGACTTCATCGAGGTGTTCAAGTTTTTTCTCGGCACCGGCCAGAACGAAGCCGACAGCTTCACCTCGGCAATGCGCGTGTTCCGTGGCGCGCCGACGAGCGGCGGCGCGGCGTTCACCAAGGACGCGGTCTACCTGCACGGCCTGCTTTCGGTGCACACGTTCTTCCGCTGGGCGCTGAAGAATCAGAAGTTGAAACTCTGCCGCAGCCTGTTCGCTGGCAAGATAACCTTGCACGATGTGCTCGCGCTCGAACCCTACTTCGACTCGGGCTATATCGCCGCGCCCGTGTATCTGCCGCCGTGGGTGCAGCGCGCGAACGGGCTTGCCGGCACACTCGCCTTTTCGCTGTTCGCCAACAAGATCCGCCTCGATCGCGTCGAGGCGGAGGATCTCGTACTCGGAGTCTGACGCTTAAAGCTGGTCATGACAAAGCTCGTCATTCCGGCGAAGGCGAGACTGCGCAAGCAGGATACCGAAGTGAGCATTCGCGCAGCGAATGGCCCAAAGGGAACGCGACAGGCGTCGCGAGTAATCCAGTGCCTTTGCTTTTGTTTTCTTTCACGCGTAAAACGACGCTGATTCAAAAAGGATACGTATGCGCAGTAAAATTCTGATCGGCGCGCTCGCCACACTCGCCACGGCGAATGCGTTCGCCGCGCAAACCACGCAGCAGCTCGCGCAATCCGTGCTGCCCGATGTCACCGCCTGGCGGCGCGATATCCATCAGCATCCCGAACTGTCCAATCGCGAGCAGCGCACAGCCAAGCTCGTCGCCGACGAGTTGAAGAAGCTCGGCTACACAGTGCGCACCGGCATTGCGCACACCGGCGTCGTCGGCGTGCTCAAGGGCGGCAAGCCGGGGCCCAAGCTTGCACTGCGTGCCGATATGGATGCGCTGCCGGTGACCGAGCAGGTGGACCTGCCGTTCGCCTCGAAAGTGACGAGCGAATATCTCGGCAAGACCGTCGGCGTGATGCACGCCTGCGGTCACGATACACATACCGCAATGCTGCTCGGCCTCGCCGAGATTTTCGCGCGCATGAAAAATGAGTTGCCAGGCGAAGTCATGCTGATCTTCCAGCCGGCCGAGGAAGGCAAGCCGCCGGGCGAAGAAGGCGGCGCCGAGCTCATGGTCAAGGAAGGCGTGTTCCGCGATTTCAAACCCGACGCGGTGTTCGGCATGCATGTCGTCTCGCCGCTCAATGTCGGCACGGTCGGCGTGCGCGCGGGCGGGGCGATGGCAAGCTCGGACGCATTCCGCATTACCGTGCACGGCAGGCAAACGCACGGTGCGGTGCCGTGGAAGGGCATCGATCCGATCGTCACGGCGGCCGAGATCGTCACCGCTGCGCAGACCATCGTCAGCCGTCAGCTGGACATCAACAAACAGCCCGCAGTCGTCACCTTCGGCACCTTCAACGGCGGTTCGCGCTTCAATATCGTGCCCGATACGACCGAACTGTCCGGCACGATCCGTACCTTTGACGAAGGCATGCGCGCGCAAATAATGACGAGCCTGAAGTCGATGGTCGAACACATCGCCGCGGCGAACGGCGCGACGGTCGAGACGAAGATTCCATCGAGCGACAGCACCAATCCGGTCCTCTACAACGAACCCGCGCTCACCGCGCGCGTGCGTGCGAGCCTGGAAAAGGCGCTCGGCAAGGAACATGTTGTCGAAGCCGAGCGCTGGACGGCGTCGGAAGATTTTCCGTACTTCGGCAAGGGCGCGAACGTACCGAGCGTGTACTTTTTCGTCGGCGCGACGCCGCTAGGACAGGATGCCGTGGCTGCGCCAGCCAACCATTCGCCGAAATTCTTCGTCGACGAAGGCGCGCTCGCAGTCGGCACGCAGGCGATGCTGCAGGCGAGCCTGGATTTTCTCGGTTACCAGTAGGGGGCGCGATTCATCGCGCCCGGGTCACCCGCGCGGCGGTAGCGAACCGGTTTCAAGCAGCTGCCGCGCGGCATGCTCGAAGCCGTTCCATGCCGCCGCGGCGAGCGCGCCGCCGGTGCTGACGCGGCGCACGCCGAGTGTAGCGAGATCGGCGACACGCATGGTCGGACCCCAGAGCAGCACATTGACCGGCTTCGGCGCGACTGCGTCGACCACGGCGCGGATTTCGTCGAGCGCGGTGATCGCCGGCGCGTACAGCACGTCGGCGCCGGCGTCGGCATAGGCCCTGAGGCGGGTGATCGTCGCGGCAAGATCGGGTTGGCCCGCGAGATAACCCTCGCTGCGCGCGACCAGCATCACGTCATGGCCGCTGCGATCGATCGCCTCGCGCGCGGCACGTATGCGCGCGGCCGCGTCGGCTACGTCGCGCAGGCCGCTGCCCTGGCGATCCTCGATCGATAGACCGGCGACACCGGTGTCGATCGCGAGGGCGGCATTCGCGGCGACGCCGGCGGCATCCTCGGCGAAGCCATCCTCGAAATCGGCGTTGACCGGCAGATCGGTCGCCGCGCACAGCATGCGCAGATGATCGAGCACGAGATCGCGTGGCACGCCATAGTCGTCGCGGCCGAGTGCCCAAGCCATGCCTGCGCTCGATGACGCGAGCGCGGCGAAACCGAGTTTTTCCAGACGCCGCGCACTGCCCGCGTCCCAAGGGTTGGGCAGCACGAAGCAGCTCGCTGCGTGCAGCTGCCGAAAGCGCGCGCGTTTGCTGGTGGTGTCGATGCGACTCGTCGAATTCGTCACGCTGCTCTCCGTTTGCCTAAAGTATGCGCGTGCGCCGCGCGGCCACGCAGAGCCACTGCGCGTGCACTGACTGGCACCACCGCGGTGCGTTGCGTAGACTCAATGCATCGACGCTCACGCTGCATTCCTAAGGAATCGCCATGGCCAAGTCCAAACGCCGCCGCCGTTTCATTCTCGGCAGTCTCGGCGCGGTCGGTGCGCTCGCGATCGGCTGGGCCGCGTGGCCGTCGCGGCAGCGCCTGATTCCCGGCAAACCGCTAGCGCTCGCACCGGGACAGAGCGCGCTCAATGGCTGGGTCAAGGTCGGTACGGACAACACGATCACGCTGATGCTCGCTGCGGCCGAGATGGGGCAGGGCGCGTCGACCGGATTGGCAGCACTGCTTGCCGAGGAGATGGATGCCGATTTCGCGCAAGTGCGTTTCGAGCAGGCCGGTTACGACGGCATCTACACTAACCAGGCGATGATCATCGAGAACAATCCGATGTTCACCGAGGAGGATCAGGGCTTGGCCAAGCGCGCAACGCGACGCGTGCTGAGCCGCGTGCTGCGCGAAAGTTTGGTCCGCTGCGTCAGGCCGGTGCGTCCGCGCGCGCGATGTTGATCGGCGCCGCTGCGGCGCAATGGCAGGTGCCTGCGAGCGAATGCCGTAGCGAAAATTCGCGTGTGCTGCACACCTCGGGCAAGAGCGCAAGCTATGGCCAGCTCGCCGCGGCCGCCGCGCTGCAGGCATTGCCCGAAACTGTCGCGCTCAAGGATCCCGCGCAATTCAAACTCATCGGCAAGCCGCTGCGCCGCCTCGACAACATGGCGAAGATCCACGGCACGGCCGCGTTCGGCATCGATGCGTCGCCGCCGGGTTTGCTCTACGCGAGCATCGCGATGTGTCCGACCGTCGGCGGCAAGGTGGCAAGATTCGACGCGAGCGCTGCGGAAAAACTGCCGGGCGTGCGCAAGATTGTCATGCTCGATCCGGTCGCGGGCGGACTTGCGAGCTATGGCGTGACACCGGGCGGCGTCGCGGTGATCGCCGACACGCCCTGGCACGCGACGCGCGCGCTCGTGCAGGTCAAGATCGATTGGGATCATGGCGCAGCGGCGACGCTATCGAGCAAGGCGATCTTCGATCAGCTCACGAGTGCGCTCGATCGCGAAACAGGCAAGGCGCATTTCGCGCATGGCGACGCGGCGGACGGTGAGCGCCGAGTATCGCGTGCCCTTCATCGCGCATGCGCCGATGGAACCGATGAACTGCACGGCGCAGTTCAAGGACGGCGCGGCGACGGTGTGGGTCAGTCATCAGGGTCCCGGCGTTGCGCGCGATGCGGTGGCCAAAGCGCTCGGCGTCGGCAACGACAAAGTCGAAATCAGGCTGGGATTTCTCGGTGGCGGCTTCGGCCGGCGCTTTTTTGTCGATGTGGTGGTGCAGGCGGCGCGGCTCGCGCGCGAGACCGCCGGTGCGCCGGTGCAGCTGATCTGGTCGCGCGAAAACGATATCGCACACGACTATTACCGCCCGGCATTCGTCTCGCGCTTCAAGGCCGGTTTCGACAGCGCGGGCAAGCTCGTCGCGCTGCAGGCGACCTCCGCCGGATCGAGCATGGGCAATCCCGGCTTCATGGATCCCGCAACCGAGGGCGCGTCGAACACCGCGTATACTTTTCCCAATGTGCGCGTTGCGCACGTGACTGTCGAAACTGCGGTGCCGACCGGCATCTGGCGCTCGGTCAACCATTCGCAGAACGCGTTCTTCACCGAGAGCTTTATCGATGAATGCGCGACCGCGTTGGGTCAGGATCCGATCGCGCTGCGCACGACTCTGCTCGCGGACGACCCACGTCATCTGCGCGTACTCGCGCGTGCGGCGGAGTTGTCTAACTGGAAGCAGCCATTCAATCCGCCTGCCGATGGCGTCAAGCGCGCACGCGGGGTTGCGATCCACGATTCGTTCGGCAGCATCGTTGCGCAGGTCGCCGAAATCGCGGTGACTGCTGAGAAACAGATTCGCGTCGAGCGCGTCGTCTGCGTGATCGATTGCGGGCTGGCGGTCAATCCGAATCTGATCCGGCAGCAGATGGAGAGCGCGATCGTGTTCGGTCTCTCTGCCGCGTTGCACGGCGAGATCACGCTGGAAAACGGTCAGGTGCAGCAGAGTAATTTTCACGACTATGCGCCGCTGCGCATGAACGAGTGTCCGGTCATCGAAGTCGACATCATTCCGAGCAACGCGCCACCCGGTGGCGTCGGCGAACCGGGCACGCCACCGATCGCACCGGCGGTAGCCAATGCCGTATTCGCAGCAACCGGCGCGCGCTTGCGCAGCCTGCCGCTGAAACTCTCGTAATTCAAGGAATGCCAATGACCACGCTCAAGCTCAATGGCAAGACGGTCGAAGTCAACGCCGAGCCCGATACGCCCCTGCTGTGGGTGCTGCGCGCCGAACTGCATCTCGTCGGCACCAAGTTCGGCTGTGGCAAGGCACTGTGCGGTGCCTGCACCGTGCATCTCGATGGCGCCGCGGTGCGTTCCTGCGTGACGCCGCTCGCTGCGGCCGGCGATAAAGAAATATCGACGATCGAGGGCGTGAGCGGCACGCAGATCGATGCGCTGCGCGCGGCCTGGACCGACATCGACGTCGTGCAATGCGGTTACTGCCAGAGCGGCCAGCTCATGTCGGCCTGCGCCCTGCTCAAGCAGAATCCCAATCCGAGCGATGCCGATATCGACGCGGCGATGAGCGGCAATATCTGCCGCTGCGGCACGTATCCGCGTATCCGCGCTGCGATACATCAGGCGGCAAAGGTTGCGGGCGCCTAGACAGTGAATCGCTAGCTCGGTGAGAAGCGCACGGTAAACGCCGCACCGCCCAGATTGGGCGAGCGCGACACGGTCAGGTTGCCGCGATAGGCGCGGACCAGATCCTGCACAATCGCAAGGCCGATGCCATGGCCTTGCACGCGCTCGTCGCCGCGCACGCCGCGCTGCAGCAGATGATCGACCTGGTCCTCGGCGACACCGGGGCCGTCGTCTTCGACCATGAAGATCAACCCGTTGCGCCGCGCGCGCGCCGCGGGCAGCACGCGCGCCGTGAGCAGTACGCGATGCTGCGTCCATTTGAACGCGTTTTCGAGCAGATTGCCGAGCAGTTCGAGCAGATCGCCCTCCTCGCCGAAAAACTGTGCGAGTGGATCGATGTCGAATTCGCAAAGTATATTTTTGGACGCATACACTTTTTCCAGAGAAGCGACGATTTCCGCCGCGTGCGGTTCGACCAGAATCGGCGCGGCGAACGTCGTGTGTCCGCTGGTCGCCGCACGCGAGAGCTGATAGGCGATGATCTGGTCCATGCGTCCGACCTGTTCGAGCACGGTCCAGCGAAATTCCTTGCCCTCGGCGCCGGTTTCGAGCTGGCTGCGCATGACAGCGAGCGGCGTTTTCAGACTGTGCGCGAGATCGGACAGCGTGTTGCGATAGCGCTTGAGCGAATTGCGTTCGCTGTCGATGAAATCATTGATGCTGCCGGCAAGGCGCTTCAGCTCCAGCGGATAGTCGCTCGACAGCTGTTCGCGTTCGCCGCGCTCGACGCGGCCGAGTTCAGTCGCGATGCGCCGCGCCGGCAGCAGTGTCCAGCGCACAAGGCCGAGCAGCAGCAGCAGCAGGCCGACGCCGAGGCCGCCGAAGTACACGACCAGGCTGCGTCGGAACACGGTGCGCTGTTCTTCGAGATCGTCGGCATCCTCGGCGATGTGGATGGTCAGCGGCAGCTGACCCTTCTCGTGCTCCCAGGCGAAGCCGAGACTATAGATGTATACTTTGCCGCCGGCGCCATCGACCGGCGAGGTCGTGAACACGGTCGCGCCGGGCTTTAAAGATGCCGCGAATGGCAATTCGGCCGCGAGCGCGGACGGGCTGCGCCAGCTGTCGTAGCGCGCGCCATCGACTTCGACCGGGCCGACGAGGCCGGCGTAAAGACCGCTGCCGGGGCTCTCGAAACGCGGTTCCGGCTGCACTTCGGGTGGTGTCCAGCGCCGCGCGCGCGTCACTTCCGAACGCGCGAGATAGCCGTAGGCGTAGCCCTGCAGTCGATCGTGCATTGCGGAAAGCAGCGTGCGATAAATCGCCTGATCGAGTGCGACGCCGGTCAGGCCGAGAAACGCAGCGAGCACGATACCTGCCGCGAGCAGCGAGCGCGCCTGTAGCGAGAGCGGCCGACTCGCCATAAGCGGTTTCAAAAACTATTGCGCCCGGCAGCCCGGGCGCCGGCGGCGCTCGGAATCCACATGTACTCGACCGTACACTGAGGTTCCTGCGCTCCGGCGTCGCTCAAGCTGTCGCTCGCGACGTTCTTGAGGCCGCTTATGCGCATCCAATTTATTCGTTGGCTGCGCTGGCTTCCGGCGCTACGTGCGACTCGCTGCGCGGAATCGCGAAGCGATAGCCGCGACCGCGCACGGTCTCGATCGGCTTCAACGAATTTTCCGGATCGAGCTTGCGCCGCAGGCGGCCGATGAATACTTCGAGCACATTGGAGTCGCGATCGAAATCCTGCTGATAGATATGCTCGGTGAGGTCAGCCTTCGACACGAGTTCACCCGCGTGCAGCATCAGATATTCGAGCACCTTGTACTCGTAGCTCGTCAGGTCGGCCGGCGCCCCGGCGACATGCACGGTCTGCGCAGTCGTATCGAGCACGATCGGTCCGCATTCGAGCATCGGTTCTTCGACGTGGAAAGGCTTGACCAGATAGTCGTCGGCGCCGTGTTTCAAACCCGTTACCTTGTCCTGCCAGCTCGAACGCGCTGTCAGGATCAGGATCGGAAATTTCTGTCCGGCGTCGCGCAGTTCCTTGACCAGATCCATGCCGGATTTCTTCGGCAGACCCAGATCGATGATCGCGATGTCGAACGGTACTTCGCGTCCGAGAAACAGGCCTTCGTCGCCGTCGGCGGCGGTGTCGACCGCAAAACCGTCGCGCTTGAGCCGCGCTGCGAGCGTTTCGCGCAGGGGAGCTTCGTCTTCGACTAGCAGTACACGCATGGGAAATCCTCCTTGGACAGCTGAAATCCAGCTCTAATCTTCGGCGACGACCTCGACGATTTTCACTTTGCCATCGCGCGTCAGCACTTTGATGCGGTAGATCGTCTGCTTGCCCGCGCGCCGCGTTTCGGCCGACAGTACCTTGCCGGCGGTCTCGCGTTCGACTCGAGCGATCGCTTCTTTCAAGGTCGGCGTTGTTGCCGCGCGCGCAGGCTCGCCCGCCCCCGCGACACCCGCGAGTGCGGCCGCGAACAACAGACAGGCGAGGCGGCGCTCCATGACGACTAGGTTAACAGCACCGCCGCGCGCAGTAACAGCAGTCGCGCTTGTGTTGGTTACTTTGTAGTCAGCGTTTGAATCCGCGCTGAACCGCTGCGGTGCGGGGCAGGCGCCTCGCACTGCAGCAAGCGCGAAGCGGCTGCCGGCGAAGACGAGTCCTGGCGCGCACCGAACCCGTGGCATCAGAAGTGGTACAGGGACGCACCATCTGCGGACATCAATATAGCTCACCGACGCAGCAGCGCAGTGAGCCGCCGGCCTTTTCGATCTCGTCGAGTGCGACATCGCGCAGCGCGAAGCCCCAACGTGCGAGATCGTCACGCTGCATCGACGTCAGCGATGCAGCCGCACGCGTGCTCATCCACACGCGCTGTGGA
>VBNZ01000282.1:5678-6820 GCA_005877675.1 Gammaproteobacteria bacterium | reverse complement strand
TGCACGAAGGCACCACGGTGCCGGTCGACATCAAGCTCACGCGCGAGGCGATCCGCGTCGCGAGCGCGCGCGCGAGCTGGGCCGAATCAGGCTACGCCTACGTGCGCATCGCACAATTCCAGGAAGACACCGGCGCTGAAATCAAGAAAAAGCTTGCCAAGCTGCGCGGCGAAAAGAATGCAGCACCGCTGCGCGGGCTCGTGCTCGATCTGCGCAGCAATCCGGGTGGCCTGCTCACGTCCGCGGTCGAAATCAGCGACGAGTTTCTCGACTCGGGGCTGATCGTGACGACCAAGGGCCGACTCAAGGAAGCGGATCTCTCTTTCCATGCGACCAAGGGCGATCTCGCCGATGGCGCGCCGATGGTTGTACTCGTCGATAACGGCACTGCATCGGCAGCCGAGATTGTCGCCGGCGCGCTCAAGGACAATCATCGTGCGTTGATCATGGGCCGGCGAACATTCGGCAAGGGCTCGGTGCAGACCGTGCTGCCGCTCGACGACACGCACGCGATCAAGCTCACGACCGCGCGCTACTACACGCCGTCGGGGCGCTCGATCCAGGCGAAGGGCATCGAGCCCGACATCGCGATACGCAGCCGAGCCTGATCACCGGCGAGCGCGATCTGCCCAATCACCTCAAAGGTGACAATGAAAAGGACGCGATCGCCGCGGGCAAAGCCGCCACGCGCGACAACTCCGACGACTATGCGCTGAGCGAGGCGATCAATGTGCTGAAGGGCTTGGCGATGCAGCGCGGAGCAACGGCGCCGCAATCGAACAAGAAAGGATAGGCGAGCGAAAACCTCAATCCCGTGTCGCCGCACATCCATGCGCCGCACGGGATGACTTCATCCTGAAGTCACTTGCGCTGTGGTGGCGCCATCGGAAACGGCGTTACGACCTTCTCGCCGCTGGCGGCATCGCGGATCGCGAGCGGGCCGCGCTTCTCGACTTCCTCCACGCGCACGATGCACTGGATCGGCAGGTGCAGCACCTTGGTGTTGGCGAATTCCTCGCGCAGGCGCTCTTCGGTCGGATCGATCACGACGCCGTCGCTGGCCTGATCGAACACGATCTCGCCGACTTCGGTGAAGCCCCACAATGCGCTCGATGTGACCTCGCGCGCGTACAGCTCCAGCG
>VBNZ01000282.1:4129-5637 GCA_005877675.1 Gammaproteobacteria bacterium | reverse complement strand
GCGCATACCGCATTGTCGCATGCGGCGCGTCAGCGTGCGTGAACATCAGTCGCGCAGCCTGCGCGCGACCGCCGGGCGCGCGATCATCGCAAAAAGTATACCGAGCAGGAAGCCGACGATATGCGTCCACCATGCAATCGCGCCGAAGGCGGGACCGACGAAGGTAAATGCGACCTGCAGCAGAGCCCAGAAGCCGATCAGCAGCAGTGCCGGGATGCGTACGAATTCAAAAAAGAATCCGAGCGGCAGCACGAGACCGAGACGCGCGCGCGGGAACAGGCCGAGATAGGCGCCGATGATCGCCGACACCGCGCCGCTCGATCCGACAATTGGCGTGGTGGCGTCGGCAAGGCTCAGCGCCTGCGCCAGATTGGCGAGCGCACCGCCGACAAGAAACAAGAGCAGGAAACGCCAGGATCCGAGCGCGCGTTCGGCCGGCACGCCGAGTATCATCAAGAACAGCATGTCGCCGGTCAGGTGCAGCCAGCCCACGTGGATGAACAGTGCACTGAACAGATGCACCCAGTTCAGATCGGTGAGCGTGCCCAGCAGCGACGAACTCGGATTGAACAAGCGCGCCGGCACCATGCCCCATTCGCGCACGAACTGCACCCGTACGCCTTCGGACGCGTATGCGAGCCATACGAACATTGCGACGCAGACGACGATCAGGACAAAAGTGAGCCAGGGCGTGCGCGCCTTGGGTCGCTTGTCGACATGCACGAACACGCGCAGCGGCCCGTGTCTTACGAACCCGGCCGTGGCCAGAGGAAGCGCTGACCGCGGAATTCCAGCACGACGCCACTCGCGCGGATCTCGCGCACGGCGATGTCGCGCACGTTGTCGCCTTCCTTTTTGCGCTCGCCGTCGATCACGACGAAGCGCCGCGCCGGGTCGGCGGAATACATCTGCATCGTGACGTTGAACTGCGGCAGGTCCTTGCGCAACGCGAGCGGCAGCTCATTGAGCTCGGGTACCGCCGGTTCCGGCGGTGGTGCGGGTTTGACCGGTGCGGTGGCAGGCGCAGCCGGTGCCGCTGCGCTGACGACTGCCGATGCCGGCGGTGCCGATTGCGGCATGGGTGCGGGGGGCTGCTGCGGCGCTGACGGCGTCGAGGCCCGCGCAGAAGACGGCGGTGCCGCAGTCGGGTTCGCAGCCGCCACCGTGGGGGCGCCTGGCACGGATGCCGCAGGCGCCGCATTCGCTGTGGGCGCGATTGCGACCGGCGGCTTGATTTGCGGCGCAGGCGCCGGCGGTACGGCAGTCTGTATCGGACTCGCCACAACACGCGGCGGCGCGTGCGGTTCGCTCGTGATCGACGGTGTCGCAGGCGACGGATTCGCCGTCAGCGGCGGCTCGTTGCGCGCCGGCGCACTTGCAGGCGCTGCGCCGTGCGTGGGCGCGCGCGTGGACCACCACCATGCCGTCGTGCCCGCCGCAATCAGCGCAAACATGACAAGCAGCAACGGCAACGCGCTGCGCCGCCGCCGCGTGGTGCTGAAGGGCGT
>VBNZ01000282.1:1732-4082 GCA_005877675.1 Gammaproteobacteria bacterium | reverse complement strand
ATCGTGAAAGTATACTATTCCAGATTTCTTGCGAGATGCGGACCCTGCGGATCCAGTGCCGACAGCGCGAACAGCGTTTCCGGTCCGACGATGCCGTCGGGGCGGATGCCATAGGCGGTCTGCAGCTTGCGCACGCGCTCCTCGAGCGCGGTGTCGAAGAAGGCCGGGCCCGGGTCGTTCGTTCTGCCGTCCATGCGCGCGAGTTGTCGTTGCACCCAGGCCACGCCGTCGCCCGCGTCGCCCGCGTGCAGCCGCGCCGGCACCGTTGCGGGCAAGCGCCACAATGCGATGAATTCGCCCGCCCAGACTTCACCAAGCCGGGCCCGGTCGACAGCGTAGCGCTCACCGCCAAAGCCGAGCGTCACCTTGTTCTCATTGACACCCTGCAGCAGCGCGTGCGCCTGCGTGTCGCCGTGCTGCAGCAGCAGGATCAGCGGGCGATCGAAGCGCGCGAGCTGATCGATCGTGCCATGCCCGCGCAGGCAGTCGAGTCCGGCGAACACCTGGGTCTGACAGCGCGCCGCATCGCGTACTGAGACTTCGCCCGAATTGACCTGCCAGCGCGATAGCAGTTGCGTCCACGCATTCAATTCCGAATCCGCATCGGCCTTCATCGCGATCGCGAGCCGCGCATGCGCCGGCGGCGGCATAGGCG
The DNA here is from genome assembly GCA_005877675.1 of Gammaproteobacteria bacterium. Lineage (GTDB taxonomy): Bacteria > Pseudomonadota > Gammaproteobacteria > Xanthomonadales > Rhodanobacteraceae > Rudaea. The sequence continues at coordinate 3,427 of VBNZ01000282.1, read as the reverse complement.
GCGAAGCGGTCGCGGCGGCCACCGGCACCGGTGCGGGCGGTGGCGGGGTAGGCGTCGCTTCGCGACGCTGATACCAGGTTGCGGCCGCGCCTGCGGCGACGAGCACCAGCGCCGCCGCGGCCCAGCGTCCATACCGATGCAGCCAGTAACGCGCCGTGCCGGGCAGCGTTTCGTCGGCGGCGCGGTCGACCAGGCGTTCGCCGATCGCGTTCTGCTCGCGCGCGTAGCCGGCCATCAGCGCACGGTCGCCGATCACGTTGACCAGGCGCGGAATGCCGCTCGAACGCGCATACAGCGCGCGCAGGCCGAGACGTGAGAACGGCATGCGCACCACGCCCGCGACCGCGAGGCGATGACGCACATAGGCCTCGGTCTCGCCGCGGTCGAGTGGAGTCAGGTGATAGCGCGCCGTGATGCGCTGCGCGAGCTGGCGCAGTTCCGGATCGTCGAGCTTGTCGCGCAGCTCGGGCTGGCCTAAAAGTATAATTTGCAGCAATTTTTGCGTCGGCGTTTCGAGGTTCGTCAACAGGCGTATCTGCTCCAGCGACTCGGTCGACAGGTTCTGCGCCTCGTCCACGATCAGCACGACGCGCAAGCCCTGCGCATACGCATCGAGCAGAAATGCGTTGAGCGTGTCGACCAGGCCCTTGAGGCTGCCCTTCCTGTCGGCGATGTCGAGATGCAGTTCGTCGCAGATCGTTTCGAGCAACTCGATCGGCGAGACCTTGGGATTGAGCACCAGCGCAACGCGCGTGTTCTCCGGCAGCTGTTCGAGCAATAGCCGACACAACGTCGTCTTGCCTGTGCCGACCTCGCCGGTCAGCTGCACGAAACCGCCGCTGCCGCCCTTGCCGACCCCGTACAGCAGATGCGCGAGCGCATCCCGGTGGCGCTCGCTCAGAAAAACGTAGCGCGGATCCGGGGTAATCGAAAAGGGCGCCTCTTTGAGGCCGTAAAACTCAAGGTACATGCAGTTACTTTACCTTGAGATGGCGTAAAAGTTCGTGTATCGCCGCTTTAATGTCTGCCCCGGGGAAACCGACTCCCCTGTGCAAAGGAACAGGTTCAGCGAACTATTCCCCCAAGGTCAGCAACGACGCGTTGCCGCCCGCCGCCGTCGTATTGACCGTCAGCGTGCGCTCGGTCACGAAGCGCAGCAGATAGTGCGGTCCGCCGGCCTTGGGTCCAGTGCCGGAAAGATTCTCGCCACCGAACGGCTGTACGCCGACGACGGCGCCGATCTGGTTGCGATTGACGTAGCAGTTGCCGACGCGTGCGCGCGCGACGATGTGCGCGATAGTCGAGTCGATGCGGCTATGCACGCCGAGCGTGAGACCGAAGCCGGTCGCGTTGATCGCATCGATCACGGCATCGAGCTGATCGGCCTTCCAGCGGATCACGTGCAGCACCGGGCCGAACACTTCGTGCGTCAGCTGCGAGAGCGATTTGAGTTCGTACGCGCGCGGTGCGAAGAACGTGCCGTCGTTCGTCGCGGGATCGAGCGAGACCTGCTTGATCAGGCGCGCTTCGGCGTCCATGCGCGCGGCATGGTCGGCGAGACCTTTGCGCGAAGGCTCGTCGATAACCGGGCCGACGTCGGTCGAGAGCAAAGCAGGATCGCCTACCTTCAATTCATCCATTGCGCCGGCGAGCATCGCGACGACCTTGTCGGCGATATCGTCCTGCACGAACAGT
>VBNZ01000282.1:0-1650 GCA_005877675.1 Gammaproteobacteria bacterium | reverse complement strand
CTCGGCGATCAGGCTCGCGATCTGCGCGTTGCGCGCGGCGAGCGTGCGGTTGATCGTCCATGCGGTTTCGGTCGAGCCGGTCATGCATACGCCGGCGACCTCGGGCTTGGTCAGCAACGTGCTGCCGATCATCGAGCCCTTGCCGGGCACGAACTGCAACACGCCCTCGGGCACGCCCGCTTCATGCAGCAGCTTCACCGCGGCATGGCCGATCAGCACGGTCTGGTCGGCGGGCTTCGCGATCACCGCATTGCCGGTGGCGAGCGCAGCGATGACCTGACCGGTGAAAATCGCCAGCGGGAAATTCCACGGGCTGATGCACACGAACACGCCGCGACCATGCAGCGAGAGTTCGTTCGACTCGCCGGTCGGACCGGGCAGCGCTTCGGCGTGGCCGAGCAGCTTGCGCGCGACCGCGCTGTAATAGCGGCACATGTCGGCCGCTTCGCGCACTTCGGAAATCGCCGCCGGCAGCGTCTTGCCCGCTTCGCGCACGAGCAGCGCGACGAAATCGGCGCGGCGCGCTTCGAGCAGATCGGCGGCGTGTTCGAGTATCTTTGCGCGCGAGGCAGCGGGCAGGCGATCCCACTCAGGCTGTGCCGCGACGGCGTTGCCCAGCGCGCGCTCGACCGTCGCCGCGTCGGCCTGCTGCTTGGTGCCGATCTTTACACGGCGGTCGGCCGGATTGGTTACGTCCTGCGGAGCTTCGGCGGATTTCGCGCCGGGCACGAGCGGCGTTGCGCTCCACTGAGGCTTGGCCGCGGCGATCGCGTCGGCGAGCGCCTTCAATTCATTGTCGTTGCCGAAGTTGACGCCCATGGAATTTTTCCTAGGTATCGATTGCGAATTCTGCGAGGACGCAGAATTCGGTGAAACCGATTCGGCCGCATTGGCGGAGATCGGTTTGTTGTACAGGTCTATCGGTTGCGGAATGCGCGGATGCGGCTTGCTCGCAAACGCGCGCGCGGTTTCGACCGGGTCGGCGACGAGGTCCTTGATCGCCAGCGACTCATCGACGATGCGATTGACGAAGCTCGTGTTTGCGCCATTTTCGAGCAGTCGGCGCACGAGATACGGCAGCAGGTCCTCGTGCGATCCGACCGGCGCATAGACGCGGCAGGGCACGTTCAAATTCTTGCTCCCGATCACTTCATCGTACAGATCGGCGCCCATGCCATGCAGACGCTGAAACTCGAACGGGCGTCCCTTCGCCATGTAGTGAATCGCCGCGATCGTGTGTGCGTTGTGCGTCGCAAATGCGGGATAGAACGCCGCGCCGTGATCGAACAGGCGCTTGGCGCAGGCGAGATACGACACGTCGGTGTTCGGTTTGCGCGTATACACCGGATAGCCCGCGTGGCCGCCTTCCTGCGCGCGCTTGATTTCCGAATCCCAATACGCGCCTTTGACGAGGCGCACGCAGAAACGCTGAGCGACTTTCTTCGCCTGCTCGGCAAGCCAATCGATCACGAACGGCGCGCGCTTCTGATACGCCTGCACGGCCAGACCGAAGCCCTGCCAGTCGGCGAGCGAGGGATCGGCGTGTACGGCAGCAATAATTTCGAGCGAGAGTTCGAGTCGATCCGCTTCTTCCGCATCGACCGTGAGGCAGATGCCTTGCGCCTTCGCGAGTTGTGCGAGCGCGAGCAG
>VBNZ01000281.1 GCA_005877675.1 Gammaproteobacteria bacterium | reverse complement strand
CAAAGTCACGAATGGCAGGTGTCGCTCGGACGCTTCGTCGTCCTGATCGCCGCCGCACTGCTCATCGGCTGGTGGCTGGGCGTCACGCTGTACGCGCTGCTCGCAGCGGCGTTCGGCTATTCGCTCTATTCGCTGATCACGCTGTATCAATTGCAAACCTGGTTGCGGTCGCGTCAGCGCCATGCGCCACCGGAAGATCGCGGCGTCTGGTCGGACATCTCGAATTTTATGTACACCAAACTGCACGCTGAGCGTTCGCGCAAACGTCGACTGATCACCCTGCTGCGCGCCTTTCGCGAAGCGGCGGCGGCGTTGCCGGACGGCGTGATCGTGTTGACGCGCGGGCGCAGCGTGCTGTGGTTCAACGAGGCCGCAGCGCGCCTGCTCGGCCTCGCCTCGCCGCGCAGCACATCGACCAATTTCTGCCGCCACAGGCGAAAGCTTGGCTGGCCGACGATCCGACCGCCGAGCCGCTGCGCGAGTGCAACTCGTCGCTGGAGGAAGTGATCCGCCTGTCGTTCCGGCTGATTCCGTATTCGCACGAACATATGCTGCTCGTCGTGCGCGACGTGACGCCACTCGCGCGCCTGGAACAGGTGCGCCGCGATTTCGTTGCGAACGTGTCACACGAGTTGCGTACACCGTTGACCGTGCTGCACGGATATCTGGAGATGCTCGAACCCGAAGTGATGCCGCAGCTCGCGCCGATCCTCGCCGATCTGCGCGGCCAGTCGCGGCGCATGACGCAGATCGTCGAAGACCTGCTCACGCTGTCGCGTCTGGAAGCGCAGCAGCAGATCAATGATGCCGAACGCGTATCGATGCGTGCGCTGTTGTCGACGCTCAAGCGCGAGGCCGACGGTCTGTCGCAGGGACGCCATCATGTCGACATCGTGCTCGGTTGCGACAACGACCTGCGTGGCTCGACCGATTATCTGCACAGCGCGTTTTCCAACCTCGTCTCCAACGCAGTGCGCTACACGCCCGAGGGCGGACGCATCCAGATTTCCTGGCAAGCGACGACAAATGGTGGCGCACGCTTCGGCGTTGCCGACACCGGTTACGGCATTCCGGCCGAGCATCTACCGCGCATCACCGAACGTTTCTATCGCGTCTCGACCAGCCGCTCGCGCGAATCGGGCGGTACGGGCCTGGGCTTGTCGATCGTCAAGCACGTGTTGCAGCTGCATCAGGCGCGGCTCGAAATCGAAAGCGAGCTCGGCGTTGGCAGCACCTTCTCCTGCGTGTTCGCACGCGAGCGTCTGCTCGCGCCGGAAGTGGTAACGGAAGAAGCGCCATGAATGGTGAGGAACCCATCGCAATGCATGCGAGCGCTGACGCATCCGGCAGCTCGAACGCCGCTCACGCTACGCCGATCGCTGCAGGCGAAGCGCGCACGCCGCGCGCGCATGCACCGAACCTTTGCGACCCCGCGCTGTACCTCAACCGCGAACTTGCCCAGCTCGAATTCAATTTCCGCGTGCTCGCGCAGGCGCAGGATCCGGGTATGCCGCTGCTCGAACGCATGCGCTTCCTGTGCATCTCCAATTCGAACCTCGACGAATTCTTCGAAGTGCAGGTCGCGATCCTGCGCCATCATCTCGAACTCGGCGACGTCAAGGCCGGCCCCGACGCAATGCCGGCGAGCGAGCTGCTCGCGCGCATCCGCGCGCGCGTGCTCGAACTCGTCGCCACTCAGTATTCGTTCTGGAACGATACCCTGCTGCCCGAACTCGATCGTGAAGGCATCCGCTTTGTCGCGCGCGATCGGTGGTCGACCAAGCAGGCGCGCTGGCTGCAAGGCTACTTCCAGAACGAAGTGCTGCCGGTGCTGTCGCCGCTCGGGCTCGACCCGTCGCATCCGTTTCCGCGCATTCTCAACAAGAGCTTGAATTTTGCCGTTTCACTCGAAGGCAAGGATGCCTTCGGGCGCGAAGGCCATATGGCGCTCGTGCGCGCACCGCGCTCGCTGCCGCGCATCGTGCGCCTGCCGGACGAGGTGGCGGAGAAGCCCTACGACTTCGTGTTTCTGTCGAGCATCCTGCACCAGTTCGTCGAGGAACTATTCCCGGGCATGCGCGTGACCGGCGCGTACCAGTTCCGCGTGACGCGCAACAGCGAACTGGAAGTCGACGAGGACGATGTGCAGAATCTCGCGCTCGCGCTGCGCGACGAACTGCGCGGCCGCGGCTTCGCGCGCGCGGCGCGACTCGAGCTCGCCGATACCTGCCCCAAGGCGGTCGCCGATTTTCTGATGCAGAATTTCGAGCTCGGCGAAGCGGACGTGTATCGCCTGCCCGGCCCGGTCAACGTGCATCGCATCAACGCAATTTACGATCAAGTCGATCGCCCCGATCTGAAGTTTCCGAAATTCACACAGCGTCTCGCAGCGCCGGTCGTCGCCGAGCGCAATCTGTTCGAGGCGATCGCCGAGCGCGACCTCTTGCTGCACCACCCGTTCGAATCGTTCGGCGCGGTAGTCGAATTGATCAAGCAGGCAGCGAACGATCCGGCGGTGCTCGCGATCAAGCAGACCTTGTATCGAACCGGCAACGATTCGCCGCTGGTGAACCTTTTGATCGACGCGGCGCGTGCCGGCAAAGACGTCACCGTCGTAGTCGAACTGCGCGCACGCTTCGACGAGGAAGCAAACATCCAGCTCGCCAACCGCTTGCAGGAAGCGGGCGTGCAGGTCGTTTACGGCGTAGTCGGCTACAAGACGCACGCGAAAATATTGCTGGCCTGCGCCGCTACGTGCATCTGTCGACCGGCAACTATCACCAGGTCACTTCGCGCATCTACACCGACTTCGGCCTGATGACCGCGGACAAGGACATCGGCGAAGACGCGCACAAATTGTTCCAGCAGCTTTCCGGACTCGGTTCCGTATTCAAGCTCAAGCGTCTGCTGCAATCGCCGTTCACCCTGCACAAGGGGCTGATGGCGAAGATCGAACGCGAGATCAAGCATGCGAAGGCGGGCAAGCCAGCGCGCATTATCGCCAAGATGAATGCGCTCAACGAGACCAGCGTGATCGAGCTTTTATACAAAGCCTCGATCGCCGGCGTGCAAATCGATCTGATCGTGCGTGGCGCGTGCACGTTGCGGCCCGACGTGCCCGGTATTTCGGACAATATCCGCGTGCGCTCGATCGTCGGGCGCTTCCTCGAACACAGCCGCGTGTACTGGTTTGCCAACGACAGCGAACCGGAGATTTTCTGCTCCAGCGCAGACTGGATGGAACGCAATCTCCTGCGCCGCATCGAAACCTGCTTCCCGATCCTCGATCCCGAACTGGCCAAGCGTGTCTACGACGAAGCGCTTGCCAATTATCT
>VBNZ01000280.1 GCA_005877675.1 Gammaproteobacteria bacterium | reverse complement strand
ACTTCGCCGGGTTTGCAGTGCAGGCTGATGCGATCGAGCGCCGCGGCTTTTTGCGCATCGTAGGCAAACGATACATCGATGAAGTCGATATCGCCGCGGCAATGCTCGGCGCGCCGTGTGCCGCGGTCGATTTCGCCGGGCGTGTCGAGCAGCGCAAACAGATCCTGCGCCGCAACGATGCCGCGGTTGAGGCTCGACTGCACTGTCGTGAGCTGCTTGAGCGAAGTCAGCATCACGCTCATGCCCGTGATGACCGACATGAATTGACCGGAAGTGATGTGATTGATGATGCCCGGCCGCGTTGCAACAAGAATCACTGCGGCGATGGCACAGGCGGCGACGATCTGCACGAGCGAGGTCGATAAAGCATTGGTCGAAGACACCTTGAGATTGAGACGGCGATTTTCATTGGTCACCTTCCCAAAACGTTCGCGCTCGTAGTCCTGCCCGCCATAGATTTTGACCTCGCGCTGACCGAGCACGACTTCGTCGATCGTCCCGGTCACCTCACCCATCGACTGCTGGATGCGCGGACCGATGCGGCGGTAGCGCCTGCCGACGATGTAGACGATCGCCGCGATCAATGGCGCGAGCACGAACAACGCCGCGGTGAGCCGTGCGCTGTAGTAGAGCATCACCGCCGTGAACCCGATGATGCTGAGCGAGTGCAGTACGAGTATCTTGAGCGAATCGGTGCAGGCGCCGGCAACCTGCTCGACCGTGAAGGTCAGTCGCGAAATCATATGCCCGGTTGTTTCCGCGCTGAAGTGGCTGCCCGGTAACTGCAGATAGCGCGCGAACACTTCGTTGCGCATGCGGTGCACGATCCCGCGTGCGACACGCGCCATGCCGTAGTCGGTGATGTAGGTTGCGATGCCGCGCACGAGGAACAGCACGATGATGACGATCGGCATCCACTTGGTCCAGAACGGATCGTGCTCGGTGAAAATCGCGTCGATGATGTCCTTGATGAACTTGATGAAGGCCGATCCGCAGGCGGCATCGAGTGCCATGCCGACAAATGCGAACGCGACCGTCCAGCGCAACGGCCACAGGTAGCCGAGCAGGCGGCGGTAGGTTCCGGCGAAGGAGGCCTGCGGCGCCGCGCTCACTTCTGCGCCGGTCCTTTTTCGTTCTTGGTACGCATCGTCGCGATCGACAGATGCGTGAAGCCGAGCTGGCCGAGCGCATCCATCGCCGTGACGACGGCTTGATGCGGCGTCATCGCGTCAGCGCGCAGGATCACCTGACGCTCGCGGTCGCTGCCGGCGACGCGCGTTATCGCATCCTTGAGCGTATCGACGGCGGGATTGAGTACTTCGCTATTGTTGACGTAGTAATGACTTTCGTCTCCGATGCCTCGGGCAGCGAGACCTTCATTGCCGAATGCTGCATGAAAGTCGTCGTCATGACGAAGAACATCAGCAAAGTCAGCATGACGTCGATCAGCGAGATGACGTTGATTTCGAAATCGTCCTGACGCGTGCTGCCCAGGTGCATGTCAGACCTTGGAATCGGTCGCGCGCGTGCGCTCGGTTCGCGGTGACGGCGGCGGGTCGCCCGCGCGCGCGCGCACGACGCGCTGCGCGACGGACGCGGAGGCGGGCTCGGCATATGCGGTGAGTTCGTCCATCAGCAGGATCACCTGCTGCTCCATGTCGACAACATAGTCGGAGACGAGGCCACGGAAATAACGGTGGAAGAAATACGCCGGAATCGCCACGCACAGGCCTGCGGCCGTGCACACCAGCGCCTGACCGATGCCACCGGCCATCTTGAGCGGATCGCCCACGCCAGACACCATCACCGCGAAGAACATCTCGATCAGGCCGAATACCGTGCCGAGCAGGCCGAGCAGCGGCGAGATCAGCGCAATCGTGCCGAGCGTGTTGAGAAAACGCTCGAGCCGATGCACGACGTGGCGGCCGGTATCTTCGACGCGCTCCTTCATGATCTCGCGCGACCGATGCCGCACGCTCAAAGCCGCTGCCAGGATTTCGCCGAGGGGCGAATTGCTGCGCAGCGTCTGGATATGGTCAGGATCGAGTTGGCGCGTGCGCGCCCATTCGCGCACTTCGCCGCCGAGCTTGGGCGGGATCACCGTGGCGCGGCGCAGCGACCAGAACCGCTCGAGGATGATCGCAATCGCGACCGCCGAGCAGATCAGGATCGGCAGCATCGCCCAGCCGCCGGCTAGCAGAATCTCAAGCACGCACTTGCCTCCGTCTAAACATCGCGGAAATCATAACAGCGATTCGAACCGATGAGCGCTGGCGATGCGGGGGGCCGTGGTGAGCCAGCGGCAGCCAAGCCGCATATGCTGCGTGTATCGCACGACAAACGGCCGGCGTCTCTCGACAGGACTTGGACCAGGCTACGCTACCGCAGCGCCTGCCTTGAATTCTATCCCGGGCAGGCGCCGAATAATCTGACTACTGCAGCCGGTCTTCCGCGAGCTTCACGTCGGCTTTCTTGCGCAGCGCATCGACGAAACCACGCACGACTTCGCCGGCGTAACCCTGCGCGATCTGATTGCGCGCGGCTTCGCGTGTCTTCGCGTCGAGCTTGGCTGGATCGGCGTCCTTCACCGCCGTAAGCGCAACGAGCGCATAGGCGTCGCCAGCGAGCGCGACCAGTGCCGTTATGGGTTTGTCCGCAGCGGCGGGACGCGCGAGCTTGAATGCCTCGGCGACGATCCTGCCATCGACGTTGGCGGCATTGCGGCCGACGCCAGTCTGCGTTTCGACTTTGGCCTTGGCGACCGCAGCGATCTGTTCGACGGTTTCGCCCTTCTGCAGGCGCGCGTACAAGGTGTCGGCTTGCTCTTTCGCCTGCTTGGCGATCTGCTGGTCGACGAGCTTCTTGCGGATATCCTCGCGCACCGCATCGAGCGGCTTGGGCTGCGATGCCTCGTGTTGATCCAGATGCACGATCACGATGTGATTCGGCGACAGCTCGATAGGGTCGGACGTGCTGCCTTCGGTCAGCACACCGTTCGAGAACGCCGCCTTGACGACCTTGGGATCCTTCGCGATGCCTTCGCCACCCGTGCGCGAGAACAGTGCGGTCTTCTGCAATGGCAAGCTGAGCGCCTTGGCCGCCGCTTCGAGCGATGGGTCTTTGTACACCGCATCGGTGAGACGCCCGGAAATATCGCTGTACCGGCGCTCGCGCTCGGTTTCGAGATATTCCTTGGAAAGTTCGGCCTTCACTTCCTCGAACGACTTCACCTTGCCCTCGCGCACGTCACGCAAGTTGATGATGTGAAAACCTTCGGGCGAGAGCACGGGATCGGAAACATCGCCTTTCTTCATCGCGTACAACGCGGTTTCGAACGCAGGGTCGAGCAGACCTTTTTCAATCCAGCCGAGATCGCCGCCCTGCGCCTTCGAGCCGAGGTCTTCGGATTTCTCTTTCGCCAGCGCGGCAAAATCCTTGCCCGCCTTCGCCTCCGCCGCGACCGCCTTGGCTTTTTCGAGGGCGGATTTCTGCGCGTCTGCGTTCGCGTTCTTTTCGACCTTGACGAGAATATGCGAAGCCAGACGCTGCTCGGGTGCGGTAAAGCGCGCCTTGCCTTCCTCGTAACGCTGCTTGAGCGCCGCTTCGTCGGGTACGACGTCGGCCTGCATTGCCGCTGCGTCGAGTTCGACGTATTCGAGATAGGCGTCGATATCCGCATCGGCAATCTTGATGCCGTCGGTGGCGGGCCGCTCGAGCTTGAAGAAACTGAAATCGCGCGTCTGATCGCGCAGACGCAGGTAGGCGTTGATCTGCGCGTCGGTGACGACGCTGCTCTGCGCGAGCTGCGCAGTAAGCTGGCGCGTCGCGAGGTCCTTGCGGATATTCTCTTCAAATCCGCCAGGTGTCAGACCAGACGCCTGCAGCAGCATGCGGTAGCGATCCTTGTCGAACTTGCCGTCGTTTTGAAATGCCGGATAGTTCACGATCACATCGCGGATCTGTGTCGCAGGTACGACGACGCCGAGTTTTTCGTTCGCATTCGCGAGCAGCTGATCGTTGACGAGCTGATCGAGCACCTCGCGCTTGCGCTCGGGCGTATCGAACGTCGCCGCGTCGAATTGCGCGCCCATCATTTGCTGCATCTGGCCGCGGTAGCGGTTCCAGGCGTCGCGAAATTGCTCCGGCGAGACTTCCTTGCCATCCACCTGGGCGACATAAGTGTCGCTGTGCGGATTCATGTAGGACTGGATGCCGAAGAATCCGCCAAACACAACCACGATGATACCGAGGATGATCTTGGCGATGATGCCGGAGAATCTGTCGTGCAATGTTTGCAACATGGGAGCCTGGATCCGGTGGTGTCAATCAAAAAGTGGACAAGTATAATTCGGCGCGCATCCTCGTTCCACAAAAAGCAAAGGCGCCTCGCGGCGCCTTGCTCGTCAATGGCGGAGTGGACGGGACTCGAACCCGCGACCCCCGGCGTGACAGGCCGGTATTCTAACCAGCTGAACTACCACTCCGCGTTTTTCTTTTGAAATCCGGCCGGTGGACTGGCCGGATTTCCTGCGGATTGCACCCGCATCGAGTTTTGGTGGGTGCTGAGGGTTTCGAACCCCCGACCCTCGCCTTGTAAGGGCGACGCTCTACCGCTGAGCTAAGCACCCTATCCTTACTTAAATCAGCAAGGCGAAGCCGATTAGTTTAGAGCATCCTTGAGAGCTTTACCAGCTTTGAACGAAGGATTCTTCGACGCTTTGATCTTGATTGTCTGACCGGTACGCGGATTGCGGCCGGTGCGCGCCGCACGCTTGCGCACGACAAAGGTGCCGAAGCCCACAAGCGAAACAGTGTCTCCTTTCTTCAACGCCTTTTTCACGACGTCCATGAAAGCTTCTACGGCCTTGGCGCCATCGACCTTGGAAAGGCCAGCTTCATCAGCGACTGCAGCAATCAGGTCACCCTTGTTCATGTATCTCTCTCCCGAAACGGAATTGGCGAGCGCTCGCCTTAATCGAAAATTCTACGAAGCATCCAGGACGCGATTTGTGTTTCTTGTCGGTAGCTTCGTCACCCCGCGATCAGCGCAGCTGGACGCTGCATTCCGATCGCGGCGTCAACTTTATACCAGTGAGTTTGATCCCGCGCAACATCAAGCGTGGCGCGCCTTTCCGCGAATTTGGCGTGTCGCTTTTCTGCGCCTAAAGCGCTTGACAGCATGGTGAAAAACTTGCATGAAGGCGGCCCCTTCTCGCGTCGGAGCCGCCTCGGTACCGGTCAGTGCGGCCGTACCGCCGGCGTGCCCGTACCTTCGTCCTTCGCGCCTTCCGCCGGCGGCGTTGCTGCATTTTCCACTTTTCCAACTTTCGGCGTGAGTGCTCGCTCCAGCGCGATGTCGAGCACTTCATCGATCCAGCGCACCGGCTTTATCGTGAGCGACTCGGTGACATTCTTCGGAATCTCGGTGAGGTCCTTCTCGTTTTCGTCGGGAATGATCACCGTCTCGATGCCGCCGCGATGCGCCGCGAGCAGCTTCTCCTTGAGCCCGCCGATCGGCAGTACACGGCCGCGCAGCGTGATTTCGCCGGTCATCGCAACTTCTGACTTCACCGCCACTTTCGTCAGCGCCGACACCAGTGCGGTGCACATCGCGATGCCCGCGCTCGGGCCATCCTTCGGCGTTGCGCCTTCCGGCACATGGATATGGATGTCGTACTTCTGATG
>VBNZ01000279.1:2320-3647 GCA_005877675.1 Gammaproteobacteria bacterium | reverse complement strand
GGGGCGCTATGCGATCGAGTTCAGCCACTACGATCCGGTGCCGGCGCAAGTGCAGAAACAACTTATCGACGCGTACAAGCCGAAAGTCGAGGAGGACTAGCGCGCGGCCTCGTTCTCTGCACGCATGCGTTGGATGAAGACGGTCGCGCCGGTTTCGAAGCGAAGCTTGAATTGCGCGCCGTCGTGTTCTGACGCAATCACTTTGACCGGGCCGCGCTCCTGCGCGGCCTTCACATCGCAGGAGCGATATTGCTCGGGCGTACCGAGCGGCTCGAGTACGAGCGCCGGACTGAAGGGCTTGTAGCCGGTAAAAGTACGATCGCGCGATCCGCTCATCGGAAAGCGCTGCAGCCACATGAAGAATTTGCCTTCGTGCGGAATCCACACGCGATTCGGATCGTGCACGCTGTCGAGTGCGCCTTTTTTTGTCCACACACGCAGCACATGTCCCTGCGTGCAGTCGGCGGTGCTGCATTCCTGCAGCACGAAATATTCGTCGTCGCTCATGCGCACGGTGCGGAAATCGAGAATGTCGCCTGCCTGAAACGGTTCGGCCGGAAAGATCACGGCCGACATGCGCGGATCGATATTGAAATTGCTCGAGATCAGATAGCCGCCGTGCCGCGTTTCCCATTTCGGTGCACGCACGTCGACGTCGGGCAATACCGTCTGCGCGAGCGCAACCGCGGCCGGCATGACCGCGGCGAGCGCGAAAATGAGCCTGGATCCGAAACGCATACCGACTGTCCGCTGCGATGCTGGGCGAACGATGCTGCTCGCCTGGGGCATCATCATTCGCGCCGGCGAATCGCGTCAAGCGAAGCGGAGCAAGCGATTTGGCAAGCGCGGGTTCCGGCATGCGCTGCGCTATCCTGATGCGCCTTCGATTCAACCAGGGAACTCGCAATGCCCGCCATCCGCCTTCTCACCCTAGTGTCTGCCCTTGCCTGCGCCACCGTCTTTGCGCAGACACCGGCGCCTGAAGTAAAAAAATTCGTCGCCTACGACGACGCCGTGATTGCGCTTGCGCACGCGCGCGTGATCGACGGCACCGGCGCGCCGGCGCAGGCGGATCGCACGATCGTATTGCGCGGCGGCAAGATCGAATCCATCAGTGATGCCGCGCCGCCCGCGGGTGCGCGCGTGATCGACCTCTCCGGCCGCAGTGTGCTGCCGGGTCTGGTCGGCATGCACAACCACGTGATGTATACCGCATCGATCAACCTCGACGAGGACGGCAAGATGCCGCCGCCTGGCTTCCTCGTGACCGAGCTCGCGTTTTCCTCGCCGCGTCTGTACCTCGCGTCCGGCGTGACCACGATGCGCA
>VBNZ01000279.1:0-2285 GCA_005877675.1 Gammaproteobacteria bacterium | reverse complement strand
CCGCCTGATCGATGAGATGAAAATGCCCGGCCCGCATATTGACGTGACCGGGCCGTATCTTGAGGGCAAGGACAGCTTTGTGCCGCAACTCGCGGTGCTGACCACGCCACAGCAGGCGGCCAGGACCGTAGCGTTCTGGGCCGGCGAAGGCGCGACCTCGTTCAAGGCCTATATGAACATCGCCGCGCCCGTGCTCGGCGCCGCGATCAGGGAAGCGCATCGTCACGGCATCAAGTTGACCGGGCATCTGTGTTCGGTCGATTGGCGCGAGGCGATCGCGCTCGGCATCGACGACCTCGAACACGGTCCGATCTACACCGATTCGGAGTTCGTGCCGGACAAGAAAAAAGATGTCTGTCCGCCGGTGGGAGCGATCATCGGCTCGTGGGAGAAGCGCGATATCGCCAGTGCCGAGGTGCAAGCCCTGATCGCCGATCTGGTCAAGCATCACATCGCGATCACCTCGACCCTGCCGGTGTTCGAAGCCTCGATCACGACGCGGCCCGTGCTGTCGCCGCGGCAGACGCGCATGCTCTCGGCCGAATCGCTGCGCAGCTATCTCGCCGCGCGCGCGTCAGCGGCAGCCAGGGCCGGCAGTGCGGAAAAGGCTGAAGCGGCGTTCAAGAAGGAAATGGCGTTTGAACTCGCGTTCGCGCGCGCGGGCGGCCTCCTGCTCGCCGGACCCGATCCGACCGGCAACGGCGGCACCTTGCCCGGCTTCGGCGATCAGCGCGAGCTGGAGCTCCTGGTCGAAACCGGCTTCACGCCGCTCGAAGCGATCCATATCGCGACCGAAAACGGCGCGCGTTTCGAAAACCGCAGCGCGCACATCGGCACGCTCGCGCCGGGCAAGAGCGCCGATATCGTCGTCGTCAAAGGCGATCCGAGCCAGCGCATCGGCGATGTAGAGAACGTCGAGCTCGTGTTCAAGGACGGCATCGCCTACGACCCGGCGAAGCTGATCGAATCGGTGCGCGGGATGGTGGGAGTCCGCTAGAACCGGTTTCAATTGAGAATCGCGGCGAGTGCCGCGGGCAGTTCGGCGTAGCGGAAGCGAAAGCCCTCCGCTTGCGCCCGCCGCGGCAATACACGCTGGCCAGTCAGCAGCATCTGCGCCATCTCGCCGACAATCAGCCTGAGTGCAAATCCCGGCATTGGCATGATTGCCGGACGATGCAGCGCGCGACCGAGCGCACTGGCGAACTGCGCATTGGTTACCGGCGCGGGCGCGGTCGCATTGTAGGCGCCGCTCGCGGTTGCGTTATCGATCAGCCAGCGGACCAAGGCGACGATGTCCGACCGCGCGATCCAGCTCATCCATTGCCTGCCGTCGCCGAGCGGACCGCCGAGACCGAGGCGGAACGGCAGCAGCATCTGCTTGAGCGCACCACCGTCCTGGTCGAGCACGATGCCGGTACGCAAGCAGCAAACGCGCAGGCCGAGCGCCTGCGCCCGATAGGCTTCGGCTTCCCAATCCAGACACAATTGCGCGGCGAAATCGCCGCCTGGCATGGCGTCCTCCGTAAGCGGCTCGTCGCCGCGCGGCCCGTACCAACCGACGGCCGAGCCGGATATCAGCACGCGCGGCCGCTGCGGCTGCGCAGCGATCCAGTCGAGCAGCCGGCGCGTGGTGTCGAGACGCGAGGCGCGGAATTCGTGCTTGCGCGCTGCAGTCCAGCGTTTAGCCGCGAGATTTTCCCCGGCAAGATTGACGACGGCGTCGACGCCGGAAGCGTCTTGCAGCCGATCGACCAGGGCGACGGCTGTGGGCAGGCGCGCACGCGCCCTGGAAATATTGCGCGTCAACACCGTGGCACGCACGCCATCGGCGCTGAGCGCGCGACAAAAGGCACTGCCGATAAAGCCGCTGCCGCCGGTAACGAGTATGTGCATGGCGCCAAACTCCGCTCCGCGGCAGTTTACACCCGTCGTCGTGCGTGACGCGCTACCCGCCCCAGCGGTGAAGGGTTAGGATAGGCGCGGGGACAACGACGATCGGGGGCGGGCCATGCGTCGACTTCTTCGCTGGGTATTGCAGTTTCTTAGCGTGCTCGTAGTGCTCGCTCTCGTCGCCTGCGCGGCGATCTACTGGCGCAGCAACCAGATGCTGGCGCAGAAGATCGAGATCAAGGAAGCCGCGCTAGCAATTCCCATCGACACCGACGCGATCGCTCGCGGTCGGCATCTCGCAATCACGCGCGGTTGCGGCGAATGTCACGGCGCGGATTTCGGCGGCAAGATGGTCGTCGATGTGCTGCCGGTCGGACGCGTTGCCGGGCCGAACC
>VBNZ01000278.1:5777-7611 GCA_005877675.1 Gammaproteobacteria bacterium | reverse complement strand
CCGCTTGCCCTTGCGCATTCTTATAGCTCAGGCGCAGCGGCGTCTTGCCGCCGATGTGTCCGGCGAGCAGTCTGCGCAGACGTGCGCTGAAAGCCGCGTCGACGCCGTTGAGCTTGACGCGCAACAGGCGCGCCTGCCGCTCGCATACCTCGCTCAGGGTCGACACGCGGCGTGTGCGCAGACTGAAGCCGCCGGAAAATTCGTCGATCATGAGGCCGCCTTCGATCACCAGCATCGCATCGCGCGTCAGCAGCGGTGCGAACTCGACGAAAGTCTCGCGGAACAGGCTGACCTCGATGCGTCCGGACCAGTCCTCGATCTGTGCGAAAGCCATGGTGTCGCCGCGTTTCTTCAGCGCGGTGAGCATGCCGGCGATCACGACCGGCTGGCCGTTGAAGCGGCCGCGGCGCTGCTCCGGCGCGGGTGGGCGGTAGATCTTCGCCAGCTCGCCGAGCGGCGCGTCGCTGATCTGCACCATCAATTCGCGCCATGCCTCGGTTGGATGGCCCGACAGGTAGTGCCCGAGCGTTTCGCGTTCGCCGACCAGCTTCTGCTGCAGCGGCCAGTCGTCCACAATGGTAAAATGTGACTTTATGGATATTTGTACCACGCTGCCGCCGAACATGTCGTTCTGCCCGGCCTGCGCGTCGCGCGCCTGCTGCTCGGCGGCCTTCATAGCCTCGGGGACCTGCGCCATCAGCGAAGCGCGGTTGGGCCCGAGCGCATCGAGCGCGCCGGACAGGACCAGCGCTTCGAGCACGCGCTTGTTGAGCTTGTGCGCATCCACGCGACGGCAGAAGTCGGCGAGGTCGGCATAGGCGCCGCCGCGCGTTCGTTCGGAGGCGATGGCCTCGCATGCCGCGCGGCCGACGCCTTTGATCGCGCCGAGTCCATATCTGATGCTGCCGTCGTCCTCGGCCGCGAACGGATAATCAGCCGCGTTCACGTCGGGCGGACGCACGACGAGCTGCATTGCGTTGGCTTCGTCGAGGAAGGTGACGACCTTGTCGGTGTTGTCCATATCGGACGACAGCACGGCGGCCATGAATTCCGCGGGGTAATGCACCTTGAGCCAAGCGGTCTGGTACGCGACCAGCGCATAGGCCGCCGCGTGCGACTTGTTGAAGCCGTAACCCGCGAATTTTTCCATCAGGTCGAAGATCGCGTCGGCCTTCGCCGCGGAGAGTCCGTTCTTCGCCGCGCCCGCAACAGGTCGGCGCCGCCGAGCGAGTAACCGCCGACGATCTGCGCCATCTGCATGACCTGTTCCTGGTAAACCATGATGCCGTAGGTCTCGGCAAGCACGGGTTCGACGCGTGGATCGGGATACTCGATCGGCTCCGTGCCGTGCTTGCGCCGGCAGAAACTCGGGATCAGGTCCATCGGACCCGGACGGAACAACGACACGAGCGCGATGATGTCCTCGAAACGGTCGGGCTTGGCCTCCTTGAGCATGCCCTGCATGCCGCGCGATTCGAGCTGGAACACAGCGACGGTATGCGCCTTTTTGAGCAAGGTATACACGCCCGCGTCGTCGAGCGGGAGCATCGCGATATCGATCGCCGCTTCGCCCTTGCGCGCGCGCCGCGCGTTGATCGCCTTCACCGCCCAGTCGATGATGGTCAGCGTGCGCAGCCCGAGGAAGTCGAACTTGACCAGGCCGATCGCCTCGACGTCGTCCTTGTCGAACTGCGTGACGATGCCGTCGCTGCCCGCGCTTTCCGCGTACAGCGGCGCGAAGTCAGTCAGCGCCGACGGCGCGATCACCACGCCGCCGGCGTGCTTGCCCGCGTTGCGCGTCAGGTCTTCGAGCTTGATCGCGAGATCGACGAGA
>VBNZ01000278.1:2345-5732 GCA_005877675.1 Gammaproteobacteria bacterium | reverse complement strand
GATGCGCTCGGGTTCCTCGCGCGATTTCTCGCTGCGCCCGAGCGCGTCCTCGAGCGTGAGATCGAGCGGACGCATCGGGATGAGTTTGGCGATCTTGTCGACGTGGCCATAACTCATGCCGAGCACGCGGCCCGAATCGCGCAGCACCGCCTTCGCCGCCATCGTGCCGTAGGTGATGACCTGGCTGACCTTGTCGCGGCCGTATTTGCGAGCGACGTAATCGATCACCGCATCGCGTCCGTCCATGCAGAAGTCGACGTCGAAGTCGGGCATCGACACGCGTTCGGGATTCAGGAAGCGTTCGAACAGCAGGCCGTAGCGCAGCGGATCGAGATCGGTGATGCCCAGGCTCCACGCGACGACCGAGCCCGCACCCGAGCCGCGGCCGGGTCCGACCGGAATCCCATTCTGTTTCGCCCAGCCGATGAAGTCCGCGACGATCAGAAAGTAACCGGTGAAGCCCATCTTCACGATCGTGTCGAGCTCGCGATCCAGGCGCGCGGCGTAATCGGCGTGGGTGAAGCCGTCGGCGACCGAGTGCTTGGCGAGCAAACGTTCGAGTCCCGCACGCGCCTGCGCGCGGATGTGCGAGTCGACCGTCGCGCCCGCAGGTACCGGAAATTCCGGCAGGTAGTACTTGCCGAAGCTCAGTTCGAGATTGCAGCGTCTGGCGATCTCAATACTGTTCGCGATCGCCTCGGGGATGTCGGCGAACAGCGCGATCATCTCTTCGGACGATTTCAGGTACTGTTCGGGCGTGTAGTCGCGCGGGCGCTTCGGATCGGCCAGCAGGCGGCCCGAATGGATGCATACACGCGCCTCGTGCGCCTCGAAATCCTCGCGCGCGAGAAAGCGCACGTCGTTGCTCGCGACGACGGGGCAGTCGCTCGCCGCGGCAAGCTGCAGCGCGCCGTCGATGAAATGCGCTTCGTCGGCGTGGCCGGTGCGCGTGAGTTCGAAATACCAGCGGTCGTCGAAATGCTTGAGCCACGCGCGCGTCAACGCGAGCGCGGCTTCGTGTTTGTCGGCGAGCACGAGCTGGCCGACATCGCTTTGGCGCCCGGCAAGCGCTATCAGGCCCGCGCTGCAACCCTCGAACCATTCCGGCTGCAAGAGTGCGAAGTCGCCATGACGGCCTTCGAGATAGCTGCGCGAGATGAGTTTCGCGAGATTGAGATAGCCCGCGCGGGTCTGACACAGCACGGTCAGGCGGAACGGCTTGTGCGCGTCGCTCGGATTGGCAATCCACAGATCCGCACCGGCGACCGGCTTGATCCCGTTCGCCTCGGCCGCGCGATAAAACTTGACCAGCGCGAACAGATTGCTCTGATCGGTCAGCGCGAGTGCCGCATGACCCGCCTCGACCGCGCGACTGATCAAATTCGCGCGTGCGCCCGCCTTGGCCGGATCGCCGTATTCGGGCTTGTCCGGCAGACGGATGGTCGAATCGACGAGCGAATAATCGCTGTGGATGTGCAGGTGGGCGAAGCGGGTCATCTGGCGGCTATTCTAGCTGCTTGCGCGCATCTCCAAACGCATCGAGCGATTCGTCACACGGTGCTGTCAACATCCTCCGTCCCGTTTACTGCGAATCATCTACCGCCAACCGATGCTCGTAGTACGGCCGCGCTCGATCGTCGAGGATCGCGTACTGCGCGAGTAAGTTCTTCAGGTATGGTTGAGCTCGCTGCAAGACATTGAGCCTGCGGTGAGTTATCTCGCTCGGCCACCGAGCATCGTGATGATTTCAGGCTCGGTCAGAACGTTCAAGAACAACTGAGTGCTGGCCTTCGTCTTCTCGATCGCGAATGAGTCGATCGACCGCTGGCAGCGGATCATCGACCGCTGACCGATGACCCGTTCAACTTCAAACTCAACGAGCTTGCGCAGACGGCTCGCCTGCGCGGCCTTCACTTTCCGCATGGTCTTTGCCCCTGTAACAAAGATGTGACCACATGATATCTGACCGGCCGCTATCATGATTGGCAAGGTCATGAATTTCAGATAGCGTTCTGCGACCGCTCGTACCCACCACACAGGGGTGCGACTGGATCAAACCAAGGAGAAGAAGATATGCGCTTGTCCGCAGCAAGGCTTCTGTTATGGATCCGCATTGGCCAAGCCGGGCAAATCGGTGCCGCATTCATCGCCATTTTGCTCCTCTCGCTCAGCGTCACCACGTCGGCCTTTGCGACGCAAACCAATCCAGGATGCCCGTTCTATGCGTGCCGCTTTGGTACGGGTAATTGCGTCATGGCGCGCCCGAGCGCGTGGGCCTACGCGTGCGCGGTGCCAGACGGCCAACCAGGAGGCGGCGCCGGAGCTTGCTACGGAAGCGATGATCGATGGATTCCTGGCGGGGCTCAATGCCTTCTTTTCCCCCTGCTCAGAGAATTGGCAGCTCCCCCAAGCGTATTTTGTGCAGCCCGACGGGAATACGTGTAGAAACGGCGTCGACATCGTTGGGGACCGGATCTATGGCACCTATACCTGCGGCGGGTACACCGGAAATTCGCAGTGCTACGTGGGCGTCCAGCAGTCCGGCGGTCAATGCACCTCACAACCCAACGTGTGGTATGTCAATAATTGGCGCAGAACCCGGTCCGCGTTTTGCCCAATAGGCACGACCGACGATAGCTATAACATTGACGGCTGCGCTTTGACCGGCGTGATGCCCGACAAGCAACCCCAGTGTTGCGTGGTCGGTCACCCGATCGATCCGATGACAGGCAATAAGCAATACGTCGAGACCGACTACGTTGATAGATCGCCGCGCGAGGAACTCACGTTACGGCGTACGTACAACAGTCTGCAAACCATCAACGGCGGTTATCCAGCATGGCGAGCGGGAACGGGCTGGCGGCACTCGTTCGATCGCAGCGTCCAAGTGCTTGGCAATGCGACGTTGACCACGGCATACATCACGCGCGGCGACGGGCGTCTGTTGGTTTTCACCTTGCAGCAGAGCACCGGGCTGTATACCGGGGATGGCGATGCGCCGGAAGTGTTTCGGAATGCGCCGAGCGGTTCGCCGGCCACGTATCAGTTCATCGATGCAAATGACACGGTCGAGAATTATGACGCCGATGGCCGCCTCCTCAGCATCACTACACGCGATGGGTTTGTGACGTCGCTGGCGTACGACGCATATCAGCGCTTGTCGACCGTGACGTCTTCGACCGGTCGCGTCTTGCAGTTCAACTATGCCAGCGCGGCAGATGACACCCTCTCCGGGGTGACGCTACCGGACGGGCAATCTATTGCTTACACGATGCAAAGTGGGAACCTCACCCATGTGGCGTATCCCGGCGGTGGCTATGTTGACTACACCTACACTCAAGTGACGAATCAGAGCAATGCCCTCCTGAGCAACGTTTCGTACAACGG
>VBNZ01000278.1:0-2340 GCA_005877675.1 Gammaproteobacteria bacterium | reverse complement strand
ATACGAACGCCACGCCGCCGCAGGCGATTTCCACCACGCTCGTCGCCGCCAATGCGACGTTTGGCAATTTCCAATACAACCAGTCGAACACGGCGGTGACGACGAGCTTCACAACCCCATTGGGGCAGGCGGTGACCTATTCGGCCCAGGTCATGTTTCAAAAGGCCAAGCTCACATCGGTCTCGGTACCGTGCCCGATGTGCGGCATCGGCAATACCGCGTCCCAGGCCTATGATACGTCGGGCTACTTGCAAACGAAGACCGACTTCAACGGCAACGTCACCCACTACACCTACGACGACACGCGCGGCTTGGAGACGCAACGCATCGAAGCGTATGGCACATCATCCGCGCGCACGACCAACACGACGTGGAACACAACCTTCCGAGTCCCCAATCTGCGCACGGTCGTCAATGCGAGTGGCGTGACCGAGACGCAGACCACTTTGGCCTACAACGCACGCGGCCAAGTGCTGGCACGCTGCGAGGCCGATCCGGCGGTCTCTGGCGCGTCGAGCTACACCTGTGGCTCGCAGGCAAATGCGCCCGCGGGCGTGCGCCAGACCACGTACGCCTACTGCGAACAGGCTGGTGTCACAGCGAACACTTGTCCACTCATCGGCCTGACACTCAGCGTCGATGGCCCGCGCACGGATGTCTCGGACGTCACGACGTATACCTACTATCAGACGACCGACCTCTCCGGCTGCGGCACGCTCGGCGGCGCCTGCCATTACAAGGGCGATCTGCTGCAAGTCACCAATGCGCTGAGTCAGAGCACGAACAACATCAGCTACGACAAGAACGGCCGTGTCACGCGCCAGAGTGACGCCAATGGCACGCTCACCGACATGACCTATCACCCGCGCGGCTGGCTGCAAACGCGCACGGTGCGCGCGAACGCAAACGGGTCGGCATCCGCGAACGACGCGACTACGACGTTCGCTTACGACAACGTCGGCAACGTCAAAAAGATCACGCAACCCGACGGGGCGTATCTCGCGTACACCTACGATGCTGCGCATCGCTTGACCGATATCACCGATAACTTAAGCAACACGATCCACTACTCGCTCGATGCGGCAGGAAATAGATATTACGAAGACAGTTACGATCCTTCCAACACATTGCGCCACCGGATTGCGCGACAGTTCGATCAGCTCAATCACCTGATCAATCTTGTCAACGCGAGCAATATGCCGGTGACGACATGGATCAACCCCAGCGATGCGCCGCCGGCTGGGGTGACGTACACCAACGGATTCGATGGGAACGGCAATGCGGTGTATAGCGTGGATGGCAACGGTGAAGCCGCTCTGCAGACCTATGATCCTTTGAATCGACTCGCCAAGACCATTCAAGATCATCCTGGCCATACAACAGCGACTATCGATACGACGACGCAGTACGCCTATGACGCGCGCGACAACCTGCGCAGCGTCAGCGACCCCGACGGCCTCGTTACCGGTTACACGTACGACGGACTCAACAACCTGACCAATCTGTCGAGTCCGGATACCGGCGGCAGCGGCTACACCTATGACGCGGCCGGCAATCGCAAGACGCAGACCGATGCGCGCGGGATCATCTCAACATACAGCTACGATGTGCTGAATCGCCTGGCTGCTATCAGCTACCCGACCACGAGCCTCAATGTCGGCTACGTCTACGATCAGCCCGACAGCGCGACTGGCTGCGCCGGATCGTTCCCGGTCGGGCGCTTGACCACGATGACCGACAGTTCCGGCAGCACGGTCTATTGCTACGACCGGCATGGCAATGTCACCGGCAGAACCCAGTGGGGTACGAGCGAGACAGGTTTTGTGCCGCTCCCCGTTAACTGGGCGCTGGCGAGCAACGGCGGTGTGGCCAGTGCGTCGTCGACCTACGGCGCGGGTTATCCCATCGCGAGCGTCAATGACGGCGAAATCAACGGCGTGGGTTGGGGCGCAGGCTCGGGCGGGTGGAGCGATGGCACCTCCGGCGCCTTCCCCGACTGGGCGCAAATCAGTTTCGCGGGCGCAAAGGCGATCGATACCGTCGTCGTATACACCATACAGGACAACTACAATTCGCCTGCCACGCCGACCGACACGATGACGTTTTCGTTATACGGTGTGACGGCGTTCGACGTGCAGGCGCAGGTGGGCGGTGCGTGGCAAACCGTCGCCTCGGTGAGCGGCAACAATCTCGTCAAGCGCAAGGTGACGTTTGCCCCGGTGACGGCGAGCGCGATCCGCATCGTGTGCAATGCGGCCCTTGCAGGATTCAGCCGCGTTGTCGAAATTCAAGCATGGGGTACACCAGCGCCGCCGAACTGGGCGCTGGCGAGCAATGGCG
>VBNZ01000301.1:3695-4773 GCA_005877675.1 Gammaproteobacteria bacterium | reverse complement strand
GAATGACAAACAAAAAAAACTAAATCTCGCGCCGCACGCGCACCAGCAGGGCGAGCAGCGTGAGCAGCAGCAGTGCAGCCATGCCGTTGTGCGCGGTCGCGATCGGCAGCGGCAAGCCGAGGCGCACATTGGCGATGCCGAGCCCGATCTGCGCGACGAGAGCGAGGGCGATCGCGATCGCGTACGCGCGCGTCGGCGCGTAGCGCAGCGCGCGCTGGATCACCGCGAACGCGAGGTGGCCGAACACGAGCAGCGCGCCGATGCGGTGCGTGAGCTGGATCGCCGTGCGCGCAGCTGCATCGAGCACGCCGCCTTCGTAATTCACGCCGATCCCGCGCCACAGCACAAACGCCTCGCGGAAATCGGTTTGCGGCCACCAGTGGCCGAGGCAAGTCGGAAAGTCGATGCCGCACGCGAGCGAGGCATAGTTCGCGCTGGTCCAGCCGCCGAGCGCGATCTGCGCCGCGACGAGGGCGATGCCGACGATCGTCAAACGGCGCAATTTGTCCTTTTCCACATTGCCGAATCGCGGCCTCGACTGCGCCGGTGCTATCGTCAGGCGCAACGCGGTATAGGCGAGCAAGGCAAAGGTCGTGATGCCGCCGACGAGATGGCCCATCACGACGATGGGCTTGAGCTTCCAGGTCACGGTCCACATGCCGAGCAGGGCCTGGAACAGAATGAACGCCGATGCGGCGAGCAGCACCTTGGCGAGGCCGCCAAACCGAAGCGTTGCAAGATCGGTACGCCGCCGCCATGCCCAAAACGCGAGTGCGAACGTGGTCAGAATCAGGCCGCCGGCGAGGAAGCGATGCACCTGTTCGCGCCAGGCGCGTGTCGTGTCGACCATGCGATCGGGAAACGCCGCATTGGCGCTGGCGATTTCGTTCGCGTGCGCAGGCCACGTGATCTGTCCGTAGCAGGTCGGCCAATCTGGACAGGACAGGCCTGCATACGACAGGCGCACGAACGCGCCGAACACGATCACGACCAGCGCGAAGGCAGTGGCGATCCAGGCGAGGCGCGCGAGGCCGGCGAGCGATTTTGATTTCGTCATGAATGGCGATGAGTTGAGCGA
>VBNZ01000301.1:0-3682 GCA_005877675.1 Gammaproteobacteria bacterium | reverse complement strand
CTTCCTGTGGTCATTTGATCACCTTTGGCAAATCGCGGCGCACGCCGGCAAGGTCGTAGCCTTCGTCGTAATGCATCATCAGGTAAGCGCCGGGGTCGACCAACGCGAGCGCGAGCGCATCGTCGCCCTTCGCGCGCAACGCGGCGAATGCACTGGTGTCGTCGCTGCCCTGCTGCAGCGGCGCGAGCGCGGTGATCACGCCGGCAGGCAATGCGGGACCCAGATAGAGCACGCGCACGCGCTCGGCATTGCGTCCCAGCGTCGCGCGCATGCGCAGCACCTCGCCAAGCGCTGCCTGGCAGCGCTGCGCGCAGTTTGCGCCAGGCAGCGCAACGAGCGTCCAGTGCCACTGCGGATCGCGCCAGACGAATTTTTCGCCGCTGGTCAGCGTCACGCTGGCACTTTCCACCGCGCGTGGCGGATCGATCAACGTGCCGTAGGCCTTCGAGCCCTGCGGCCGCCAGCCGACGAGATTGAGCGCGAGCGCGGCGAGGATCGGCACGATGAACAAGGCCATGAGCCCGAGCAGCATCCAGCGGTTCTTGTTGCGATTGGCGTTTTGGGAATTCATTTCTAAATCTACTTTTCCACTTTTTTAAAATGCAGCATGATGAAGATGATCAATGCAGCGAGTGCGAACGCGAACCACTGCACCGCATAACCCAGATGCCGCTCCGGCGGCATCGTGCCCGGCAGCACGTCGAGATCGCGCTCGAAGCCCAACGGTAGCGCCGGGTCCAGACGCAGCACGCGCGGCGCGAGCCTGGACTGCCGCGCGGGCGTCCATTGCAGCAGCGCCGGCGCCAGCGTATCGGGATCGATACGCGTAGCGAGCCAGACATCGCCCTTCAGCTCGAAACCCGGCCCGAGCGCCCAGCCGGTCGATGGCGGCGGCGCGAGCAAGCCGCGCACTTCGATGTTATTCGTCAGCGGAAAGCGCAGCTTGGGCAGTTCGCGATTTGCCGCGAGCGGCAGCCAGCCCAGGTCGATAAGGATCGATCCGCCCATCGACGACCCATTGACCGAATCGACTGTCTTGTCCATGTTGAACACACGATAGACGCGTACGCCGACGCGGCCGTTGCGTATCTGATTGTCGAGCAGCACCGGCTGTCGATCCGCGAACGTGCCCGTACCCGAAACCCAGTCGTACGCGTGCGCGCGCGCGACGTCCCAGGCGGCATCGACCAGCGGCACGGACTTGCGCTCGTTGAGCAGCGCTGCAGCCGTGTCGAGCAGCGCGCGCTTCTCGCGCATGCGACCGAGCTGCCACAAGCCGAGACTGAGGAACAGCGCGATGCCGAGCGCGGTCAGCGCGATTGCGAACCATGATGGCCGCTGCCAGCGCCGCGCGCTCATGCCGAACGCGTCAGCGACCCAGATCGTGCGGCTTGATGATGCCGAGCCAGATGCCGAGGATCACGAGCAGGATCAGCAGTACCGACAGGCCGATGCGGCGCTTGAGCGCATTGAGCGTGCGATCGGTCTGACCCTTGTCGCTCATCATGTAGTACAACCCGGCCCCGAGGTTGTACAGGATCACGATCAGGAACGCGACGATGATTAGCGTAGTCATGAAGAGCGGGCGCGACGCATCGCGCCCCCGCCATCAAAGCACGTAGACGAACAGGAACAGCCCCAGCCACACCACGTCGACGAAATGCCAGTACCACGCCACGGCCTCAAAGCCGAAGTGATGGTCGCGATCGAAGTGTCCGCGCGCGCAGCGCAGCCAGATCACGATCAGCATGATCGTACCGAGCGTGACGTGCAGGCCGTGGAAGCCGGTCAGCATGAAGAAGGTCGAACCGTACACGCCCGAGCCGAGCGTCAGGTTCATCTGGGTGTAGGCCTCCATGTACTCGTGCGCCTGATACCACAAGAACGTCGCGCCGAGCAGCACCGTGAGGCCGAGGAAGACCAGCAGCTCCTTGCGCTTGCCCGCGCGCAGCGCGTGGTGCGCGATCGTCACGGTCACGCCGGACGAGAGCAGGATCAGCGTGTTGAGCAGCGGCACGCCCCAGGCCGGCATCGTCTCGAACGCACCGCCGATCTCGCTCGGGCCATTGGTCGGCCATGCCGGTGCATAGCCTTTCCACAAGAAGAAATTGGTCAGCGCGCCATCGCCCTCGCCACCGATCCACGGTACCGACAGCGCGCGCGCGTAGAACAGCGCACCGAAGAACGCGGCGAAGAACATCACCTCGGAGAAGATGAACCAGATCATCCCCATGCGGAACGAGGTGTCGACCTGCTTGTTGAACGTGCCGGCGACCGACTCGCGGATCACCGTACCGAACCAGCCGAACACCATGAACAGGATCGTCGCGACGCCGACCAGGGCGCCGCCGAGCGTGAACAGCATGCCGAACGAGCCGACGATGGGCCATTTGGTGCCGTGGGGGACGTAATAAGCGCCTGCTGCTGCCATGACGATGTTCCTGTTAAAAATCGCTCTTTGTGAAAAGTGCGACCACGGATGGCCGCTTTTGATTCGCGCGATCGCGGATGATCGCAAAAGTTACGACGCGGGCGAATTCGCTGCAGCCTGCGCCGCGAGCTTCTTCGTCGCCAATTCGTTGTTGTAGAAAGTATACGATAAGGTCAGGGTCGAAATATCGGCTGGCAGCTTTGGATCGACGATGAAGCGCACCGGCATGCGCCGCGATTCGCCGGCGTTGAGCGTCTGCTCGGTGAAGCAGAAGCACTCGGTCTTGTTGAAGTACAGCGAAGCACGGCCCGGCGCGATGCTCGGCACCGCATTGCCGACGATCGCGCCCGGCGCGAGATTCTTCGCATCGAACCAGGCCTCGGTCAGCACGCCCGGATGCACCTTGAGACTCACCTGCTCGGGCGCAAACTGCCATTTCAGCGCGCTGTTCACGCCGCCGACGAATTGCACTTCGACAAGACGGTTATCGTCCTGCTTGAAACCCGCAACCTTGCCCGCATCGGCGACTTTGTTCTCGTAGCGGATGCCGAAGATATGTTCGCAGGCGATGCGATAGATCGGCGGCATCACGCGGAATCCAAACAGAAACGACGCGACGCACACGAGCAGCGCGATCTTCAGCACGCGCCAGTTTTTTTTCCGCTTCAATGAAATAACGATGTCGCGCTCGGCGCGACTATCACTCCCCCTCTCCCGCTCGCGGGAGAGGGTAGGGGGTGAGGGTTTGGCGGTGGCGTTGGTCGTTTGCATCAATGCGACAACGCCTGCGCGAAGAACAGCAGCAATACGATCAAGGCCACGATCGCCACGATCACCGCCGTGCGCCGCGCGGCGGCGCGGCGGTGATCGAGGTCGGAGCTGGCGGAAGGCTGAGTCATCTTCAAGAAGCGTCGAGCAGTTTGCTCGTCATCCCGGCTTGCACCGGAACGACGATAGCCAAATCAGTGCGTGACGTCTCCGTGCGCAAGCATCCCCGGTCCGATCACCGGCGGCTCGCTGTAGGTGTGATACGGCGCGGGTGACGGCACTTCCCATTCGAGACCATGTGCACCTTCCCACACGCGCGAGGTGGCTTTGGCACCAGACTTCTTCGCGGCGTAGAAGATCGCGAACATCATCAATGGCGTGACGAACATGCCGAACGCGCCGATCGAGCTGACGAAATTCCAATCCGCGAATGCGACGTTGTAGTCGGGGATGCGGCGCGGCATGCCGGCGAGGCCGAGGAAG
>VBNZ01000300.1:565-2967 GCA_005877675.1 Gammaproteobacteria bacterium | reverse complement strand
TCGTGCCGACTACGATGTCGCGCGCGTCGTTGATCTTGCCGTCGGCGTTGTACATCGCATAGACGAACGGTTTCTCCGGACTGGTCACATCAATGATGGCGATGCCGTCGGCGCCATCGGCGACGTAGGCATAGGTACGTGCGACGTGCAGCTTGTGCGCATCGCGCAGCGGCACATGCGCGATGTCGCGCGGCACATCGGGATGGGTGATGTCGATCACGTGCAGGCCGTCGCGCGTCGTCGCGAACAGGTAGCGGAACTGCACCTGCAACGCGCGCGGCTCGCTGACCGCAACCGTTGCCAGATGGTGCGGCTTGAGCGGATCGCTCATATCGAGCACGACCACACCCGCGTCGGCGGCGACGTAGAACGTGTTGCCCGCAATCGCGAGGTGATGCGCACCCTTGAGCACACCGCCCTCGTTCCAGGTCAGCGCACGCTTCAGGAAATTGTTGCGCGATTCGCGATCGTGCAAGGTCGAGATGTCGGTTGCGATCAGACCTTCTTCGCTGTCGGTGATGAACGCGTAGCGATAAATCGCGTGCATCGGTTGTTCCTGATTCGCGCCCTGCATGAGCTCGCTCGTGCTGCGCACCGGATCGACCGGCTGCGTGGTCGCGAGCTGCACGCAAGTCGCGTTCTTCGAGGCGATGTGCGTGTCCTGGCCGAGCGGCGAGAACGGCGCGGTGATGAGCTTTTCGGAGAACCCCTTGTTGCCGATGCTCGCGACGTCGTAGACGCGCATGCCCTTGGCGCCTTCGGCGACGTAGAGATATTCGCCGCGCAGCTGGACGCAGTTCGCGTCGCCCGCGCCGTGCTCTTGCGCGGTCCGCAGCTGCTGGCCGCGATCCTGATGCGCCTTGTACCAATCGGGATAGGCGTATCTGTGCAGATAACTGCCGATCACCGCTTGCGGTTCGTCCCACTCGGTGACCTGGACAGCGCCGACACCGCCGGCTTCGCCGACCCAGGCGTGATAGCCGATGAAGTCGATGAACTTGGTACCAAAGAGCAGCAACTGCGCCATGATCGCGTTGTTGTCGTTGTTCTTCGACAGATGACAGTCTTCGCACTCCTTGGTTTCGGTCTTGCGTTCGGTGTGCGGGTAATGCGGCGCGAAAGCCTGCGAGGAATACCCGGCCGACGAAATCGGCGGCTGTTGCACGTAGATTTTTTCGCGATTGATGTTCGTCGATGACAGCACCAGCGCCGACGATGAGCGCACCGGTGCGATTTTGTGATTCTTGATCTCGCCGTGCACGCCGAGGAAGAACATGTCGTCGCGTGCGACCTGCGGGTTGTACGTGGCGAAATTACGCGTCTCGCCGCCTTCGTATTTGTGCCGCTCGGTCTTCCAGTTCGCCTGGATCGGCAGATGGCAGCCGCCGCAACTCGTCGTCCACGAGGTGTGGCAGGTGTAGCAGGTCATCTTGTCTTCGCCGTGCGCGCGCTGCGCCAGCGGCACGTCGCTGCCCCAGCGTTGCGTCGACGGATCCATCGCCATCGCGTGCGCGCGCGTGGCCTTGGCGTTGTACTTCGGCGACTTCGGATCGGCCGTGTCCTTGACCAGCGACATGGTCCATTCGAGTCCCGGCGTCACCGCCGAGCGCTGGATCAGTTTGCCGTCGACCCACTCGAAGCGTTTCTTGCCGTCGGGATTGCGGATCAGCAGGAAATCCTTGCCGTACGGACCGGCGGACGGGCCCGAGGTCTTGAGCGTCGGCGGCGAGTCGACCGTGCCGTGGCAATCCTGGCATTGCACCTCGACCGCGCCCATCACCTCGGCCTTGATATAGCCGTTGCCGTGGTTGTCCTGTGCGAAGTGGCAGTCGACGCACTGCATGCCGACGTCGACGTGGATCGACTGCAGGTGCACCGCCTTTTTCCACTTGTCCGGATCGTTGTCCGCGACGGGTTTGCGATCTTTATCGAGCAGAGTACCCTTGCGGTCGCGCGCGTAGATGCCGCGGAAGTTCCAGCCGTGGCCGTGGTAGTCGGCGAACTGCGTGTCCTTGAGCTGCGGATTGAGCAGCGACACGTCGCGCATGAAATCGACCTCGCCCCATTTGCCGCGGATTGCCGCTTCCTCGGGATTGCGGTCGAGAATCTTGCGTTGTTCGGCGTCGGACGGATATTTCTGCTGGGCCGGCCACATGAACGGCGCATCCGACTCGTAATCCCACATGGTGTAGCCGAGCATCGTATTGATGAACATGTTCGGCTGATGCATGTGGCAGATCATGCATTGACTGGTCGGAATCTGGCGCGTGAACTCGTGCTTGAGCGGGTGGCCCGACTCGTTCTTCGGTATCGTCGGATCGATCTGCTGCGAGGTGCCGGTGTTGCCGAACTTGGCGTAGATCGCCGAGTGATACGGATCGCGATCGTTGGCGTAGATCACA
>VBNZ01000300.1:0-538 GCA_005877675.1 Gammaproteobacteria bacterium | reverse complement strand
AATCGCCCGGATTGTCGTTGGTGCCCATCAGCCAGATAAACGGATCGTTGAGTCGCGTCTTGTGGATGTTGAGCACCGGAATCGACACACGATTGCCCGTGCCAGAACCGCGATTGGATTGCTTGAGATCCGGTCGCCCCGGTTCTTCGAGGCGCTGGATCTTGCCCGATTCGTCGGGCAGGCCGATTTCCGGGAACAGCGTGCCGATATTGCGTCCGCCGCGCTCGAATACGCGGAAGATGTCGGCGACCGGCGTCGTCTCCCAACTCGGCATCGGACTGACCTTGGGCAGGATGCCGTGCGCTTCCATGTTCTTGTCGAGCGAGGGGATCTT
The DNA here is from genome assembly GCA_005877675.1 of Gammaproteobacteria bacterium. Taxonomy (GTDB): domain Bacteria; phylum Pseudomonadota; class Gammaproteobacteria; order Xanthomonadales; family Rhodanobacteraceae; genus Rudaea. The sequence continues at coordinate 204 of VBNZ01000300.1, read as the reverse complement.
CGAATCGGTCGCCGCGGGTTGCGCATCCTTGGTGTAGGCCTCGCCGAGGATCGAATGCTTGTACGGCAGGATGCCGTTGTTGTACGCGGCCGCGCCCCAGAACATCGCAGCATTGGCCATCAGGCTCTTTTCGTTGGCCTGAATCTCGGGGCGATGACAGGCGCCGCAGGATTCGTTGGCCACACGCAGGTCGCCCGGATTGAC
>VBNZ01000097.1 GCA_005877675.1 Gammaproteobacteria bacterium | reverse complement strand
TCGTTGAAATCCGACCATTCCTTGATGTCGGCGAGCGCCACGGTGCATTGCACGACCTGGTCGAAGGAGGCGTGATGGCGCGCGAGATTCGCGCCGATGTTGTCCATCACCTGTTTGGTCTCGGCCTTGATGCCGCCCGTTGCGAGTTTGCCGTCCGCGCCCAAGCCGATTTCGCCGGCGAGGTAGAGCATGTCGCCTACGCGTACGGCTTCAGAGAACGGATAAGTTTTGCCCGGTTCGGCTTTGCGTGGAAAGAATTCGGGTTCAGCGGCAATGGCGGCTGCGCTGATTAGTGCGGCGAGACCAAAAAACAACAACTGGTTGAGCCTACTCATGACGAATCTCCGTTAGTTGCGCGAACAGCAAAATTGAGGATTGACCGCTACTTTACTAACCCCACACTTCCTTCAGTGTCCGCGCGAAGTTTGCGCCGAGCACCTTGTCGATGCGCGCGGCGGAATGTCCGCGCACCACGAGCAGCTCGGCGATGCGCGCAAAGCGGTCCGCGCGGTTGAGGTCGGGTAAAAACGTATATACATTCGGATCCTCGCCCGGCGCAGAGATACCGCGTTTGCGTCGCTCGTTGACCTCGTTGGCGAATTTTTTCTTGAATTCCGGCGTGACTGCGATCGGCGAAATCGCGCCGTCGCTGCCGATGCCGACATGGTCTTCGCCGCAGACGTCGATCGCATGTTCGAGATGCGCGATCAGATCGGCCGCCGTCGGCTGACCCTTGCTGCGCAGGAAAGGCATCAGATAAATACCGACATAACCGCCCTTGTCGGCGAGCTTCCTCAGCTCATTGTCGGTCTTGTTGCGCGGCAGCGATGCGAGCGCGGCACAGCCTGTGTGCGAAATCGCGATCGGCGATTTCGATGCGTCGATCGCCTCGAGCGTCGTGCGTTCGCCCGCGTGCGAGAGGTCGACCAGCAATTTGCGCTCGTTGAGCTTCGCGACCAGCTTGCGCCCGAATTCTGACAGTCCCGCGTTGCCCGATTCGAGACAGCCATCACCGACCAGATTGCGGCGGTTGTAGGTGAGCTGGAAGATGCGCACGCCGAGATCACGAAACGTGTCGACGCGGTCAATATCTTCACCAAGCGGTGTGGCGTCCTGAAAACCGTAGATCAGCCCAAGCTTGCCAGCGCAGCGCGCGGTGTCGAGATCCGCGCCAGTGCGCACCGGCATCAGACGGTCCGGATGCGCCGCGATCTGCGCGCTCCAGTACGCGATATTCCTGATCGTCTCATCATAGTTGCGCGCATAACTGCCGACACCACTGACCGTGACGTTGACCGCGCTCAAGCCGGACTTGCGCGTGTCGTCGAGTGCGGCGGCGCTCAAAGCAGTGGACATGTCGTCGGCGTAACCGCCGGGGCCGCCGAGCGAATCGATGCGCTGCGGCGCATCCGTGCAGGCGCCTTCGTAGGCGCGCGCGATCGAAGCCGGCAGCAGCGCAAGGCTCACGCGAGCCAGGAATTTCCGACGCGACGATGGATTCATCCGACAATCACCCCTGAGCTGAATTCGACGCTCGCAGTTTGTCAGAAAAAAGTCCTTTGTGAACAACCCGTTTGCCGCAAAAAAAGGCGGCAAATAGGAGCCAATTGCCGTATCCTTTGCAGTACAACCCCCGTTCGATCCGATCCCACAGGAGTTTGGTGTGTTTAGACGCGATTTTGTTCTTCGTTCGCTTGCGGCCGTTGCCGCGGCTCCGCTCGCACGTTTCGCGCACGCCGAAGCGCAGGCGGTCAGCAAGGTGCCGGTGCCGTTTACGTTCGATATGACGCCGCCGATCGCCGATCGCGAGGCCTTCATCGCCTGGGGCGTGAAGAACCGCGGCGAAGATCCGAAATTCCTCATGCAACGCTGGAACCGGCTGCACGCGCTGATCCAGAACAAGGACGTGTGGGACGACAAAGACAAGATCGCTTTCCTGCTCAATCCGCGCGAGGAATTCTGCCGCCCGGTCAATCGGCCGCACGCGTATGACAGCGCGTTCCTCGACATCGGTTTCGGCGTGACGATCTCCGGCCCGCACGCGGTCGCGCGCATGACGCAGTCGCTCGACCTGAAGCGCGGCGAGAAGGTGCTCGAGATCGGCACCGGTTCGGGCTACCAGTCCTCGTACCTGTCGCGCATGACCGACAAGGTCTATACGATCGAAATCATCAAGCCGCTGGCCGAGCGCACGCGCGGCGTGTACGACGATTTGATCGCGCGCGGCTATACCGAGTACAAGAACATCTCGACCAAGCAGGCCGATGGCTATTACGGCTGGGAAGAAAAGGGTCCGTTCGACAAGATCATCGTCACTTGCGGCATCGACCACATCCCGCCGCCACTGCTGCGCCAGCTCAAAGCCGGCGGCACCATGGTGATTCCGGTCGGCCCGCCGGGCGCGCAGCGCGTGCTCAAGGTCGTCAAGAATCAGGCCGCCGACGGAACCATCACCGTCGCGCGCAGCGACATTTTCGGCAAGATCGTGCCATTCGTGCCGTTCACCAAACTCGACGGCGACGCGATCAAGGGCGCGCATAACGGCGAGGCGAAGGATACGAAGTGACCCTGGCCCTTCGAGTCCTCTGCCTCGCGCTCGCGCGGGGAGAGGGTTGGCTGAGGGGCGTCTTTGCATCGACCATCGAGAGCCCCCTCACCCCAGCCCTCTCCCCGACGATCAAGCCGTTGGGGGAGAGAGAGTAAGTACAGCATTCAAATCTCTCCTCTCACAATGGAACCATAGTGAGGGGAGCACAGCCCCTCTCGCTCGACCCGCAGACTAAAGGATGACATCAAGCTCACTTTCTTCATCCAGCCGCGCAGCAAATCAGCCCGCCCTGCTCTTCTACCTCGCCGTCGGCCTCGTCTCGGCCGCCGTGATCGCGTTGCAGATCGTGATCATGCGCATCTTCAGCGTCGGCAGCTGGGCGCACTTCGGCTCGATGGTCGTCAGCCTCGTGATGATGGGCTTCGGCCTCACCTCGGTCGTGATGTGCGGTGCGAACGCGTGGTTCGAGAAGCATTGGCAGGGCGTCGCCAACGTCTCGCTGCTCGCGTTCGGCCCGCTGATGGTGGCCGCGAATCTGCTCGCGCAGCAGATCCCGTTCAACGCGATCTTCCTGATTTCCGACGCCGTGCAGAAATGGAAGTTGTTCGGCAACTTCGTGCTGTATCTGACGCCGTTCCTCGCCGGCGCGTTCTTCCTCGGCGCGGTGTTCCTGCGCATGAAGGATGTGTTCGGACGCGTCTACTTCGCCGATCTGGTCGGCGCGGGCGTGGGCGGTCTGCTGTTGCTCGGTTGCCTGTTCCTGTTCCGGCCCGAAAATCTGATCGTCGTGCCGCTGGTGCTGTGGTTTGCGAGCGGGCTCGTATGGTTTGCGGCGCAAAGCAATCACAAGCCGACCATCGCGCTGGTTGCGCTCGCCGCACTCAGCATCGGCGCGCACTATTGGCTGCCCGGCGCACTCGCGATTCCCAAGCTCGCGGTGTCCGACTACAAGGGCGTGTCTTACGCGCGCAAATTCCCCGACAATCAGCGCGTATACGAGAGCGCCTCGCCATTCGGCTACCTGGAAGTCTATTCGAGCTCGTATCTGCACTTCGCACCGGGCCTGTCGGACAACGCCGCGTTCAATCTGCCTGAGATTCCGCCCAACGCGTATCTCGGCATGTACATCGACAGCGACGGCCCATTCGGCGTGATGCGCAAGCTCAGCGATGCGGAAAGCGCGTATTTCCGCTATCTGCCGATGCAGTATCCCTATGTGCTGAAGAAAGATCCGAGCACCTTCGTCGTGCAGTTCGGCGGCGGCATCTCGACGCGCGTCGCGCTGCATAACTCCAAGCACGTGACGGTGGCCGAGGGCAATCCCGCGATCCTCGATGCGTTCCGCAACGACAAGGCGCTGCGCGATTTCTCGGGCGACATCTTGAACGATCCGAAATTGAACGTGATCGATTACGACGGCCGCCTGTATCTTGCGAACACGAGCAACCGCTACGACGTGATCGATCTGTCGCTGGCCGATTCGGCCGGCCTGTCGAACCCCGGCGGTTTCGCGATCGTCGAAAAATACGCGTACACGCGCGAGGCGATGGCCGCGTACATGCGCGCGCTCGCGGACGGCGGCGTGCTGTCGGTGACGCTGTGGAACAAGGAAGAGCCGCCCAAATCGGTGCTCAAGCTCTACGCGACGATGGTTGCCGCAGCACAGGATGCCGAGCCTGGCGCCAAGAATCTGTCCGAGCGTTTCTACGCCGTGTCGAGCTATCTCTCGACCGCAACCGTGCTGTACAAGCGCGGCGGTTTTTCCGCGGACGACGTTGCCAAGCTGCACGAACATTCGCATGCGATGTCGTTCGACGAGCTGACCTATCCGGGTTTCGAGTTCGATGCGACGCAGACGGCGGCGACGCTGAAATCGTATCGCGAAGGCATCTTCGGTGTGGATGCGGCAACTGCCAGCGCGAATACCGCGAGCGCAGCGAAGTCGCCGGACGCGACTGTCGCGAGCAAGCCCGCAGCAGCACCGACCACGGAACCTACCACGGCGCCTGCCGTTGATCCGACGGCGCCGGCCGAACCGAGCGCTACATCCGCGGCCGATCCGACTGCGCCCGCCGAAGGCGTTGCGATGGCCGATCCGACCGCACCGGACGGCACCGATCCGAATGGCGACCCCAACGGTCCTGGGCCCGCGCAAGTGCCCGCGACGACGATGGGTCAGCTCGCCTGGTACGCGCTGCTGCATAACGACTGGAAAACCGTCGCCGACGGCTATGTGTTCGATACGCGACCGCTCACCAACAATCGCCCGTACTTTGCCGCATATGTAAAACCGGCCGATCTGCCGCGCACGACCGATCGCCTAGAAATCTTCCAGGACGAGTGGGGTTATCTGCTGCTGTGGGCGACGCTCGCGATCGCCGCGATCGCCGCGACCTGGCTCGTCGCGATTCCAGTAGTGCTCAACTGGCGCACGATATTCTCGCGCTATCCGGGTCAGTTCCGTACCATTTTATACTTTGCCTGCCTCGGCCTCGGCTACATCATGGTCGAGGTGTCGCTGATCGCGAAGTTTGTGCTGCCACTCGGCAATCCGACCGTGTCGGCCTCGATCCTGATCACCGGCATGCTGGTGTTCTCCGGGCTTGGCAGCCTCGCCTCGGAACGTTTCATGGAGCGCGCAAAGACCGTGATGCCGCTCATCTTTATTGCGATCGGCGCAATGCTGATTGCGTACGGCTGGCTGCTCGACCCGGCACTCAACGCGATCGGCAGCCTGCCTTACGCGCTGCGCCTGGTCTGCTGCTTCGTGCTGATCGCGCCGCCGGCGTTTCTGATGGGTTTCCCGATGTCGACCGCGATGACCTGGCTTGGTCGTCTCAACAAGAACGCGATGTTCCTGTGGGCCTGGGGCATCAACGGCTCGTTCTCGGTGATCGGCGCGGCACTGGTGCCGCTGATCGCAACCTCGTTCGGCCTCGCCGCCGTACTGCAAATCAGCGGCATCGCCTATTTGATCGCGGCGCCGGCGTTCTTTGCGGTGTTCTTGCCGCTGAAGGATACGCATCCTGCTCCGGTGAATTGAGCCATGTGCGAATCGACACGGCAAAACGACTCGCCATTTCCGCGAAGGCGGGAATCCAGCGCCTTTGCTCTTGAAGTTGCGCGAGAGAAGCAGGGCGAGGGACACTGGCTTCCCGCCCTCGCGGGAATGACAAGATTTTTTCTTGTTGCATCGCTTTTTGTTGTCCAATTCTCGATGACCGCATCCAACGCACTCGCAGGCCCGACGAAAGCGCACGTCGAGCCACGCGTCCCCATCGCCCCGCTGCACGAACCGATCACCGCCTTCGTGCCTTTCGAGAATGCGCCGTTCCCGTTCGGCGGCCGTATTCCCGACTCGGGCAAGCACTTCCTCGACCACAACGACGGCGCGCGCAAAGGTCACGTCTCGTCACGCGACGGCTCGGTGCATTGGGAAGACACGATGTTCAACGACAATCGTGTACTTTTATACTTCCCCAAGGGCTTCGACGTGCGCAAGCCTGCGCTCATCATCGTGTTTTTCCACGGCAACGGCGCCACGCTGTCGCGCGACGTGCTCGATCGCCAGCAGGTCGCCGCGCAGGTCGCGGCATCGGGACTCAATGCAGTACTGGTCGCGCCGCAGTTTGCGGTCGACGGGGCTGACTCGAGCGCGGGCCGCTTCTGGCAACGCGGTCACTTCGCCAAGTTCGTCGACGAGAGCGCCAAGCAACTCGCGGCGCAGTATCACGATCGCCGGGTCGCCAGCGCGTTTGCGCACTCGAAGATCGTGCTGGTCGCCTACAGCGGCGGTTACCTGCCGGCGGCGTGGTCGGTCGCGATCGGCAAAGCCGATAACCGCGTAGCGGGCGTCGTCCTGTTCGATGCGATGTATGGCCAGCTCGACAAGTTCGCCTCGTGGATCGAAGCGATGCATGCGCGCACGTTTTTCTTCAGCGCCTACGGCGAATCGACGCACGAGGAAAACGAAGCGCTCAAATCCGAGCTCGACGATGTCAATCTGCGCTACAAGACCGCGGCGCCGAAAAAACTCGCGCCGGGCTCGGTCACGTTCGTCGACGCAGGGCCGAACGTGAAGCACGACGATTTCATCACGCAGGCGTGGACGCAGAATCCGCTCGCCTGGGTCCTATCGCGCGTACCGGGCTATCCGCGCGCGGAGCCGAAAACGAAACACGCGAATAATCGCGTACCCGCGACGTAAGCAACCAGCAGTGCGACGGAATGCGGCTCACGGTACGGCGCGATAAATCCATACGGCTGCGGGCTCGCCCGCAGTCGCGCGCACGGCGACGAACAGGCGATCGAGCTCGGCGACCCACAACGCGGTGCGCGCACCCGGCACGGTGGGCAAGCGCGCGATTCGAGCATAGCTGCCCGCATCAGCGCGCAGCACGTCGATGAATCCGGCGCCACAGCTCGCATAGACGCGACCACGTTTGGTATCGACGAACAGATCGTCGACATCACCGCAGAGGTCGGTCTGCGTCGCGATGCGTCCATCGTCCATCGCATAGCCGATCAGCTTGGAGGGTTCACGGAAGCCGACCAACACGCGACGGTTCAGGGTGTCCAGCGCCATTGGAAAGTTCGCGTGCGCATCAGGCGTGGGCCACGCGGCAAGCAGCTTGCCGCTCGCGAGATCGAGCACCGCAATCTCGTGCGCGTTGGGCAGATTGACGAAGATTTTCCCGCTCGTAGTATCGATTTGAAAACTCTCCGGATGCGCATTGAACTTGAACCGCGCGACGAGTCTGCGACTTGCCGCATCGATCACCGCGAGCGCACCGTCGCCGTAGCCGACGAACACGCGGTCGCTCTTGTCGTCGACGCGGATATTGTCGGCATCGCTGCCGAGTTCAAAGCGCCCGATCGGCGCGTAGTCCTGCGCGCGAAACAACTCCAGCCCGCCGTCGCGTGCATTCGCCACATAAAGCATGTCGCTGGAGCGGACGTGAGCCACACCCTGCGGTTCGGCAAAACCGGTCATCTGGTGTAGCAGTTTGCGTTGTGCAAGGTCGACGACGCCGACGCTATCGTTGCCAAGCTCGGCGACGTAAAGCTTCTGGCGTTTGAGATCGATCGCAAAATGATCGATGCGGCCTTTGACGTCACCGAGCGAGATTTTTGCTTCGAGTGTGAGAGGTGCTTCGGCCGCACCCGATGGCATGGCCAACCCGCAGCAAAGCAGGCACAGCAGGATTCGCTTCATCGGGTCACCTGGGCTGTGCGACCAAATCATCGAAATAGATTATCGAATCAGCCTTGGTCCAGACGCCGAACTTCCCGGCGCCGGAAAATGTTTGATCACGCGCGTCGATCACCTTGCGCCCATCGAATGACACGCTGAAATGATCGCCGTTCGCATCGATCGCGAGTTCATGCCAGACGCCGCTGGCAACCTTGCCGTTCCAGCCGGCGAACTGCACGCGCCGGCCCTTGACGACGTGGTACAGGCGCACGTTGTCTTCGAGCGCGTTGGCGCGCACAACGTAATAATTGTCCGCATCCAGCGCACGCAATACGAGGCCGCAGCCCTGATCGACCTTACCCGCCACCGATTTGCATTTGACTGACACGCGCCCGTTTTTCCATGCGGGACCGGTAAGCGCAATCGGAAAACGATAGTCCGTTTCATCGGCATCGGTCTGCGCGAGCACATTCGGTGCGCTGGGCGCATCGCTTTCGGCGCGGATCAGCCAACGCCCCGGCGGGCCTTGTCCGGTGCGCGCGAACTCGAATCCCAGCGGCGCCCGCCCCACAACGTCGCCATCGAAATGGAATTCGGTTGGCTGCGCTGCGATGGCCGTCAGCGGCAGAAGCAACCAGGAGATGAACTTGATCATTGGCCTTCTCCGGGTGAACTGGATGCCGCGCGCAGCGCATCCGGATTCCATCCGTGCGTTTCACCCTGATCCGCTGCGCACCAGGCGTACAGCGCGTCGTATACGATCATGCCGTGCGCGAGCATTTCCAGATCGTCCGCGTAGCAGCGCGAAAGACCCAGTGAAATGGCCAGCAGCCCGGCAGACTGTTGAGCCAGATCGAGACGCGCGGTATCCGCGCCGCGTACGATCAGTGCAAGTTTATCCAGCGCTGGATTGTGCAGCGTGTACTTGTTGAGAAATGCATCGAAGCTGCAGCGCTCGCCCACGTGACTCAACTCAACGTCAGGCACATCGAACGGAATCGCGCCGGTCTCGCTCGCCACTGCGCGCACGCGCACCGGCGCCACAAACAGAAACACCGCTTGAGGATCGATGAAGCGCCGGATCAGCCAGGGACAGGCGACGCGATCGATCTTGGGACGTTCACGAGTTACCCATTGCATGACGGCCTCCTCCGATCCCTTGTATTATGCTCCGGCAGGCGCTCGCAAACGGCACGACTGAAGAATCGCGCCTTCTGGGCTTCAGAGCTTCCGTTCCATGTGCTTGGCCTGCGTGCCTTTGAGCAGCGATATGCCGGCTTGAGCCGTGCCGTCTTCCATTTCGGCTTCGACCTGGATCGCCTTGTAGCCAGGATTCGCTCGCTCGGCCGCAGTCACCGCCTCATGCAGGCTGCGCTTGCCTTTCGCGATCGCCTCTGCCTGGTGCTGCGCCGCGGCCAGGTCCTCGCCACCGCTGATCGCTTTGCTCTCAGCGATCTTGCCGGTTTTGTGATCGACGATGACTTCGTAAAATTTGCCGTCTTTCATCGTGTAGACCGAAAGCTGCAATTTGCCCTCTTCTAGTTCGAATTTGCCGGAGATCGGCGTGCCTTGCGTTTCACCCGTCGCCGCGGCAAGCGCCGGGGTGTTGCGCGCCGCTTCGGTTTCTTTGTGTGCCTCGTCGTCCTGCGCCTGCGCCATGCTCGTGCACAGCAGCGCGGTCAAAACGGTCCATGCAAACTTGGCGAATTTCATAGCGATCTCTCCTCGAGTAAAGAATCTGTTTCGGTTCGTCAGCAGCGTCACGCACGAGTCTTGTCACTGATGAGTCACGTGCAGTTCCTTGAGCTCGGCGATCGAGCCGTCGTAAAACGCGACGTTATCGAACGCGTCGTGCGCCAGCGCTTCACCGACCGTGCGCGCCTGTGCGCCGCTGTCGCCGACGACAAAGATGCGCGTGTTGTGATCGGCCATTGGCAGGCGTCCATCGTCCTTGGCCTTGGCGGCGTCGCGCAACGGAATCGACTTGGCATTGCGCAACGCAGGCGTGCTGCCGGACGCATCGCGTGCATCGATCAGCCACGCGGTTTTGTCCTCGTCGAGCAGACTGATGAGCGCGGATTTCTCCACCTGCATCAGGCCGCCGAGTGCGCGCCAACCGGGGGCGCCGAGCTGATAGCGGCGCACATTGTGATAACCCACCTTGATCATCTCCTCGGCGAAACGCCGGCTGCGGCCGCAGTTCAGACCATTGCAGTAGAGGATGAGAGGCTGGTTCTTGTCGGGAGTCGCACTTAAAACTGCGTTAACGTCCGCCGTATACAAAGCCGGCGTCAATCCGGGTTTGCCCGGTACCGCTTTCGCCCCCGGGATATGACTGACGGCATATTCCTCGTAGGCGCGTGCGTCGAGCACGATCGCACTGCCGGTTTTCAATGCCGACTGCAGCTCCGCGGTGGTGGCTTCATCTCCCGCCGCGCCGTCGCGCAGAATCGCATCGAATACCAGCGGCTTGGCATTGGCATGCGACGTATCCGCTGCCAGCTCGGCCTTGGGATTGGCCGACGCCTGCATGCTCAAGGTGAACAGCAATGCGAGAATGGTGGGCGATTTCATCGTGAGCCTCTGTGTGGGTACTTCCGGCCACGATGTTCGGCGTTGATGTTTAAGACAGTTTTATCGGTGTGGAGTGAATCGTGCGTTTACTGATTGTCGAAGATGAAGCACGCATCGCCGAGCTGGCCAAGCGCGCGCTTGAGCGCGCCGGCTTTGCAGTCGACACGGTTCGACTCTGTGGCGAAGGCGCGGCGGCACTCGCGATGACCGTGTACGATGCCTTGATCCTCGACCTCGGCCTGCCCGACGCCGATGGCACCAAGCTGCTGCGCGAATTGCGCGCGGTAGGCAATCAGATTCCAATTCTGCTGCTGACTGCGCGCGACGCCGTCGAAGACCGCGTCGGCGGGCTCGATGCGGGCGCAGACGATTACCTGATCAAGCCATTCGCGATGAGCGAGCTGATTGCGCGCACCAAGGCGCTGCTGCGTCGCCCGGGCGGCGCGCTCGGCACCACGCTGCAGGCGGGCAATATCGCGTTCGACACGATTGGGCGCGACGCGCATGTCGGCGTTGCGACGCTGGCATTGTCGCGGCGCGAATCGACGATACTCGAACATCTTCTACGTCGCCTCGGACGTGTCGTGCCGAAAAGCGTGCTCGAAGAAAAACTCTATGGCATCGACGATGAAATCGAGTCGAACGCGATTCCGGTGCATGTGCATCACTTGCGCCGCAAGCTTGTCGGCGCCGGTGCCGATGCGCAGATCCACACGATCCGCGGCGTCGGCTATCTGCTCGCTGAGGCAAAGTCATGAACTGGCGGTGGCCGCGTTCGCTACAAATGCGGCTCGCGCTGCAGCTGACCTCGCTGTACCTTGTTGCGACCGCGGTCGGTATCGGTGCCTTGATCTACCAGGCGAACGAAGCTGCCGCGTACCTGCCCGCGTCCGCTGGTGCGGATTCGCTGGCGCATTCAGTGTTATGGGAATTTGTCTTTGACGTCGCCTGGGTGATTCCGATCCTCATGGCGGTCACGCTCATCGTGGGCGTGCTGGCGATCCGCCACGGCCTGCGTCCGCTGCGCGAAGCGTCACGGCGCGCCGCAATGATCGGTCCGGATACAACCACGATGCGTCTGCCCGAAACGGGTCTGCCAAGCGAAATCGCGCCGCTGGTCGCGGCGGTGAATCAGGCGCTCGCGCGACTCGAACAGGGCTTTGCCGTGCAGCGCGAGTTCACCGCGAATGCCGCGCACGAATTGCGCACGCCGCTCGCGATCATGACCAGCGCTTTGGAAACAATGCCGGGCAACGGCGAGCTCACCAAGCTCAAAGCCGACGTCGCGCGCATGAACCGCATGGTCGAGCAGTTGCTGCGCGTGGCGCGACTCGATGCGATTGCGCTCGATGTTTCAGCGATCGTCGACCTAGGCACAGCTGCCGCCGCCGTAGTAGCCACAATGGCGCCATGGGCCATTGCGCAGGGGCGAACACTGGCCTTCGCCGACGCCACGCGGCGCGTGTGCGTGAAAGGCAATGCGCATGCGATCGAAGATGCAGTCCGCAATCTGATCGAGAACGCCGTGGCGCATGCGCCGGTCCGTACGGAAGTCGTCGTCAGCTTGCATGGCGATGGGCGTTTGGAAGTCAGCGATCGCGGCCGCGGCGTGCGAGCCGAGGATCGGCAAAACCTGTTCAAACGCTTCTGGCGCGGCAAGCACACGCAAACGCCAGGCGCGGGACTCGGTCTGGCGATCGTCAGCGAGATCATGACTGCACATGGCGGTGGCGTCAGCGTCGCGGACAATCCAGGCGGAGGCGCTGTTTTTACGCTCGCATTCAATCCAACGGCTTAGGAACCTCCGCATAACCTACTGCGCTCGGCATCTTGCGCGCCGTCGGTGCTCGGAATCCTCACGTACCGGATGTACGCTCCGGTTCCTGCGCTCCGGCGTCACGCAACCTGCCTTCGCTCGCTACGGTTATGCAGAGGCTCCTTAGCATGCCGGGCAGCAAGGAGCGCGGCCCCCGCTAACGCAAGGTGTGCGCGAGCGCGTTGAACAGCGTGCCATCGGGGTCGTTGTTTTGCTCCCAGTACATCACGCCGCCGAGGCGATTGGTTCTGACGTACTCGGCCTTGAGCGCAAGCGATTGCGGATCGTCGTAGCTGACAAACTCACGCGTTGCTGCGTTCCACAGATATGGCTCCTTGGCCTGCTCGTCCCAGTAGCGCACGTAGCCGTTGCGATCGATCATGCCGGCGAGTTGCGACCAAGCGTACATCGGTACGCGTCCGGTGAACGGCTGATCGAGGCCGTGATTGGCCGGCTGCGCGCCGATGAAACCCTTGCCGTAGAACGGCACGCCGACGACGAGCTTGCGCGCCGCAACGCCCGCGTCGAGAAACTGCTTCACCGCGGCTTCGACGCTGCGTTCATCCGGCGCCGAGGTCGCCGAGCGCGCGAGCGCGGAATGATGACCGGTTGTCGCGGTCAGACTGCCGTGAAAGTCGTAAGTCATGAGATTGATCCAGTCGAGCACGCGCCCGACTCGATCAAGCTCGATGCCCGCCACGAACTCGCGATCGGCGAGCGCGGCGGTGATCAGATACGGATCGCCCGCAGCGCGACCCTGCTCGCGCGCGAGCGCATCGAAGCGCGTGCGCACGGCTTGCAGCAGCAGCGTGAAATTGCGCTTATCCTCGGTCCGATGCACGATGCCGGGACCGGGCAGCGTCGGATATTCCCAGTCGATATCGACGCCGTCGAGCCGATGCCGTGCAAGCACTCGCGCGGCGCTGTCGGCGAAGCGCGCGCGCGAGGCTTCGCTCAGCGCCGCATCGGAAAACCCGTCGAGGCCCCAGCCGCCGATCGACAGCAGTATTTTGAGCGCCGGATTGCGCGCCTTCAACGCGACGAGCTGCGCGAGAAGCTCGGTGTCTTCGGCTTGTTTCAGCGCTACATTGCCGTTCACATCGATGTGCGCAAATGCGAAATTGATCGCGCTAAGCTTTTCCGCGTCGAGGCGCGGAAAATCCTTGGCAGGCGTGACATAGCCAACGAGCTTGTAAGGACGCGACTGTCGATCGATATGTCCATCGCGCCCGCGCTGTATCGCGCAGCCGGCAAGGACAAGAAGCGCGAGAACGAGTAGTAATATCCGGCGATTCAAGTGTGCGGCCTCGTGATGAATTCAGGAGGCCGCATTGTGTCAGCTCTTCGCAAGATCCGCTGCGACCTGTTTTGCGGCTTCGAGCGTCGCCGCGACATCCGCATGCGTGTGCGCCGTGGAGACGAACAGGTTTTCGTACGCCCCAGGATGGAACAGCACGCCGCGTGCGAGCATGCCTTCCCACCAGCTGCGGAAAATTTTCTGATCGGCGTGGCGTTCGGCATCGCGGTAGTTGTGGATTTCGTCCTTGGTGAACCAGACCTGCATCAGCGGGCCGATACCCACGACATAGGCCGGCAGGCCTGCGTCGCGCAGCACCTTGCCGAGGCCGAGGCGCAGTTCGTCGGAAACCGCATCGAGTTTCTCGTACAAGCCTGGTGTATTGAGTTCATCGAGCGCCGCGTTCGCCGCCGCAATCGCAATGCCGTTGGCGCTGTAAGTGCCGGCCATCGATACCGTGCCGTTGGCGACCAGTGCCATGATGTCGGCGCGTCCGCCCATCGCGGCGACCGGAAAGCCGCCGCCAATGCCCTTGGCGAATACGGATAGATCCGGCTTGATGCCGAGGCGTCCCTGTGCGCCGCCGAGACCCAGACGGAAACCCGTGATGACTTCATCGAAGATCAGCACGATGCCGTGCTTGTGCGTCAGTTCGCGCATCGCTTCCAGGTAGCCTGGCTTGGGCAGGATGCAGCCGGTGTTGCACATCACCGGCTCGGTCAGCACCGCGGCGATATTGTCGCCTTCGCGCGCGATCGTGTCAGCCAACACCTGCGCATCATTCCACGGCAGGATGATCAGATTCTCTTCCACGCCCTTGGGCATGCCCGGGCCCTGCGGCACCGGGATCGGATGGTCGTCCGGGCCCGCCTTGGCGATGTTCGGATGTTTGCTCCAGTACACGCCGTCGGAGAAGCCGTGATACATGCCCTCGAAGCGGATGATCTTGTTACGCTTGGTGAAGGCGCGCGCGAGGCGCGTCGCATACAGCACCGCTTCGGTGCCGGTATTGCACAGGCGCACCTGATCGACGCTCGGCACGGCAGCGATGATTTTTTCGGCGAGACGCGCCTCGTCCGCCGTCGGCAACGCGAACACGGTGCCGCGCTGCTGGATGAAATCGACCACTGCCTGTGTAACGCGTGGCGGACGGTGACCGAAGATCATCGGCCCGAGGCCGAGCAGATAGTCGATGTATTCGTTGCCGTCGACGTCGCGCAGACGCGAGCCCTCGCCCTTGTCGACGAACAGCGGATACGGCGTCCAGCCCGACCAGGTCGCGCGCGCGGTGCTGTTGACGCCGCCCGGAATGAGCTTGCATGCGGCCTCGAATAGCTTTGCGCTGCCTGCCGTATTGAGATTGGCGATCAGTTTGGAATCGGTTGCGGACATGATGAAAGACCTAGAGAAAGGCGTTGGATTCCGACTGTCGCCGGAATAACGGAGTTGGGAGTCGGATATCGCGGTCGGTCAGGCCGATACCGCATTCGGCAGCGTCGGCACCGCCCGCGGCGCGGCGACGAGTTTGCCCGACACCAGCGCCGGCAGCAGCGCCAGCGCATCGGCGAAGCCATGGATCGGCGCGTGCGGAATATTCTTCGCAACGCAATGCGCGATCAGCTTGCCCTTGGCGAACACAAAATCAGCTGCCTCGGCGACGCAGAAGTCCGAAGCGCCGTCGCCGATCAGCAGCACGCGCTTGCGCGGCGGATTCTGATAACGCGCAGCGCGCGCGCATTTGCAGGTGCCGCTGGCGGCCGCACATTTCGCACTCGCATTCGGGAACGCGAGGCGCCAGTTGCGCTCACCCGCAGGTTCAAGACGGTTCGATGTGATCGGCAGGTGGTCGAGCCCGTCGCGCGCGAGGATTTTGCGGATTGCGTAATCAAGACCGTCGCTCACGACTTCGACGTGCATGCCCTGCGCTTGCGCGGTGCGCACGAAATCGGCAAATGCGGGATCTACCGCGCGCGCGGCCAGATGCGCATCGAGTTCGGCGAGGCTCATATCGAGCAAGGCCACCTGCCCCGCCATGCAATCGTGCGAACCGATGCGGCCTTCGCGCCACTCGGTTTCGAGTTCTTCCCAACCTACCTTGCCGAAACGTTCGAGCAGGGTGTCGGTGGTGTCTTCGAGCGAAATGGTGCCGTCGAAGTCGCAGAGTAAAGTCCAGTCGGACACGGATCGTACCTTGGTATCGTTTTGTCGGGGTTTGCAGCAAGCAAGCGGCAAGCCAAGGGTCAGGTCGGCATTGCCAATGCGCTGTATTTGGAGGGTTTATTGTCCTCCATCCGCATTAAGGTTTCCTAAGCGCGAGCCTTGATCCGCTTCACGCTTGAGCCATGCTTAACGCAATGCAGCATATTTTAAGGCAAAATGTATCCTTCTGCTTACATCTCGTAACATGTCCAAGCGCAAGCCATTCTTCGCCTACACACCCTGGGATCTGATCCCGACCCTGATGGGCCTGGGCCATCTCGTATTCGTCGCCGTGCTGTTTTTCGGCTTTCATGCGATCCCATGGATCGTGTGGATTCCGCTCGCGCTGATCTACTCGATTTCGATCTCGTGGAGCATCAACTCGACGAGTCACAACTTCATCCATAATCCGTTCTTCAACTCGACCGTGCTGAACCGGATTTACAGCGTGATCCTCTCGGTCACAGACGGCTTCTCGCAAGAGTTCTATCACCACGTGCATCTGCGCCATCACGTCGGCAATATGGACCGTATCGGCCCGAACGGCACGACGATTGACCCGCTTTCGATCTGGCGCCACGGCAATGGCGGCCAACCCGAGAGCCCGTGGACGTATACTTTTTACAGCTACTTCCGCGACGATATCGGCGAGGTCTATACGCGCGTGAAAGAAAAATTCCCGGGCAAGGCGCGTTGGATCTGGCGCGAAATCTACATCGTCGTCGGCTTGTATCTGGTCTGCCTCATCTTCGACTGGCGCGCGTTCCTCGCGCTCGTGCCGTTTTATTATTTCGGCCACTCGCTATCGTCGCTGAACGGCTATTACGAACACTTCAAGGGCAATCCGGACGATCCGATCGCCTGGGGCGTGAGCACTTACAACAAGCTGTACAACTGGACCTGGCTGTACAACGGCTTCCACGCCGAGCATCACTATCGTCCGAAAGTGCATTGGACGCAGATGATCGCGCTGCGCGACAAGATCCGCGCCGAGCAGAAGGCCGCCGGCGTGCACGTAATGGGGCACTGTCACGCGCTCGGTTTTCTCGATCGTGCGCCGCCGCAGTACACCGTGGTGCATAAACCGGAGCCGACTGCCGTCTGATCGCTATCTGAACGCGTGCGCCAATCGACACAACGTTAAGCGAACGCGTAACAGTTTGATAGGGAGATTGGCTTAGAATTCTTAGGCCGGGATCGTCGCTGCATGCGGGATTCCATAGTCAAGGATACACATGCCAGTCCGTCCGACCCGCTCCGTACATCTTGTCGCGCGCATGCTGCGCTTGGGTGCAGTCGCGCTGTGCGCAGCCTGTGCGATGTCGTCCGCCACCGCACAGGTGACGACGCTAAAGGCACCACCCGCACGCACGCTGATCACCGCGCGTATCGACCCGCAGCAACGCGTCGCGTTGCAGGGCCACGTCGCGACATGGGCGCGCGTCGAGCACGATCGCGGCGCGGTGCCGGACGATACCTCGCTGACTCATCTCGCGCTTGCGCTCAAGCGCTCGCCCGAGCGCGAGGCGGCGTTCCAGCAACTGCTCAAGGATCAGCAGAATCCCGCTTCGCCGCAATATCACCATTGGCTTACGCCGGTCGAAGTCGGCGACCAGTTCGGCGCCTCGCAACAGGACATCGATGCGATCGGCGCCTGGCTGACCAAGCAAGGCCTGCGCGTCGACGGCGTCACCAACGGTCGCATGCGCATCACGTTTAGCGGCAGCGCGGGCGCGATCGCGGCTACGTTCGGCACCGCACTGCGCTATTACGCAGTCGGCAGCGAGACGCGCATTGCCAACGCCCAGGCACCATCATTGCCTGCCGCGCTGACCGGTGCGGTGCACGGTGTTGCGGGTTTGCATACGACCAAGTTTCATCCGACTCATCGGATGACGCCACAGCAAGGCGTTTTGCAGGGCCTGCAGCCGCAGATGAACGGCGGCTCGGGAACGCATTACGTCTCTCCGGCCGACTTCGCAAAAATTTACGACCTTCCCGCGAGCTACAACGGCAGCGGCCAGAGCATCGCGATTGCCAGCAAGGCGCGCGTGTACGACGCTGACGACACCAATTTCAAAGCGCGTTCGGGGGTGAACTTCGCCGAACCGACGGTAATCATTCCGACGGGTGGCGTCGATCCAGGAGCGCCCGCCACTACATGCACAACAACGCCAACCGACACTTGCAGCAATCCGAGCGAGCAAGTCGGTCTGCAGGGTGAGGCGACGCTTGATGTGCAGCGCGCGGGCAGCGCTGCGCCCGGTGCGCAGCTCAAACTCATCGCAAGTGCCGACGTCGGCCAGCAAGACGGCGTGGTCCTTTCCATTGAATACGCAATCGACGCTAATCCGGTGCCGGCGAAGATTCTAAGCATCAGCTTCGCTTCGTGCGAACACGATGATGGCTCCAGCGCGAGCATTGCCTTCGACCAGCTCTATCAGCAGGCGGCCGCGGAAGGCATTTCGGTGTTCGTCGCTTCCGGCGACGGCGGTGTGGCCGGCTGCGAACCGCTCGACGCGACGCCGACCACCACCCAGGTGATCAGTACGAATACGCTCTGCGCATCGGGCTATGTCACCTGTGTCGGCGGTACGGAATTCGCCGATGCTGCCAATCCGAGCACATATTGGTCGAGCAGCAACGGCGCGGGCTACCTATCTGCGCTTGGTTATATTCCAGAAGGTGCGTGGAACGATCCGATCGACAGTTCCGGCAAGACTCAATATTCCGCCACCGGCGGCGGCTATAGCGTTTACATTCCTACGCCGTCCTGGCAGGTCGGTCCGGGCGTTCCCGGCACGCAGGGCCGCTATACACCCGATGTGTCGCTTGCGGCATCACCCCGCGAGGGTTACCTCACCTGCGTCGCGGCACAAGGCGGATCGTGCGCGATCAGTGGCGGCAGCTTCGGGTTCATCGGTTCCGGTGGCACCTCCGCGTCAGCGCCAAGCATGGCTGGCATCACCGCATTGCTCAACCAGAAAACGGGGTCGGCGCAGGGCAATCTCAATCCGCGCCTGTATGCGCTCGCCACGACGCCGGCGAACGGCGTGTTTCATGACGTCACCGTCGCTTCGAGCGGCGTGACCGGTTGCGATGTCAGCGTGCCGAGCCTGTGCAACAACGCCACACCGGGACCGACCGGGCTGTCTGGCGGCTTGCAGGGTTATCTCGTCGGCAACGGTTACGACCTGGCCACCGGCCTCGGCTCGATCGACGTGTCCAATCTGCTCAATCAGTGGAACAACACTGCGCCGGCCGTTTTCAACCTCAACCAGCACGGCCTGACTGGCAGTTGGTATGACGCAAACACCGCAGGACAGGGTTTCGTGATCGAGACCTATCCGGACCTCAATGGCACGGGCCAAGGCTATCTCGCCGCGGGCTGGTATACTTTTGACGTCAGCGCGGCGGGCGGCCAGCGCTGGTACACCGTGCAAGGCTCTGCGGTGAGCGGCGCGGCTTCGGCCTCGCTCGGGATTTACGCCGCGACCGGCGGCAACTTCAACGCAGCACCGAAGATCACTGCGACCCAAGTCGGTACCGCGACGCTGAGCTT
>VBNZ01000247.1 GCA_005877675.1 Gammaproteobacteria bacterium | reverse complement strand
GTGCGCCGACGATGTACAGACCTTGCACGTTGGATTCGTATTGAGAGCTGATCGCCGGCACCGAGGCCGGATCTTTGTTCGGGAACGTCACGCCGCAGGCTTCGACGAACCCGCGTGGCGCTGTGGCGCCGAGGCGCGCAATCACGCGATCGATCAAGAGTTGCGCCTTGCCGTTCTTGGTCGCGAGGATCATGCGGCCTTTCTTGCGGCCGACGCTCAAGGCATCGACGCGCTCGGGCGCGGAGTCGTAGTAACACTCGATCAGGCCGTCGTCGATCGCCTTGAGTATCGCCGCCTCGTTGCCTTTCTTGGCGCGGCCGAATTCGTCCTTGCGATTGATGATGACGACGTTGTTCTGCTTCGCCAGCGCGATCGCGTTTTCGATCGCGGCGTCGCCGGCACCGACGACAACGATCGTCTCGCCCTCGTATTCGTCGGGATCGTCAAGCTGATACTGCACGAAGGGCAGGTCTTCGCCCGGGCAGCCGAGCTTGCGGATATTGCCCTGCAGGCCGATGCCCATGACGACGAACTCGGCTTCGATGGTCTGGCCGTTCGCGCACTTGAGCGTGAAGCCGGCGCCTTCCTTCTTGATCGCAGAGACCTCGTGCTTGTATTTGGCGTTGATCTTGAGCTGCTGCGCGGATTGGTTCCAGCCGTCGAGAATCGCCTCGCGCGATCCGGCCTTGAACGGCACCGGCGAGCGCAGCGGCAGTACGCCGGGCTCGTCCATCACGAACTTGCCCTTCTGGTAGCGATAGATCGTGTTGGACAGGTGCTCCTCGGCCTCGAGCAGCACGTGTGCGACGCCGCGCTCGGCCGCGCGCGCCGCGGCGGAGATGCCGCCCGGGCCCGACCCGACGATCGCGATCTTGAAACGTTCCGCCACGCGCATCCCCGACCAGCGAACCTTCGCCATCATAGCAATTTGGCTGGGATATTCGCCGTCTGGCGCACGTCTTGAATGTGACGCTTGCCAGCTCCGATCTGCGATGATGCGCACTGAACTGTCACAGAAGAGAGCGTTGCGTGACCCGCACCCCGGAACAACTCACCTCGGTCGCTACTTGCGTCGAGCGCGTTCTTGCGCACGCGGGCCCGGCGCTGCGTATCGCCGCGCCGCTTGGGTTGGGCAAGCCGAACGTGCTGCTGAACGCTATTTACAAGCGTGTCGAGGACGATCCATCGTTGCGGCTCGATATCTACACCGCGCTGTCGCTCGCGCGCCCGCGCGCAAAGAGCGATCTGGAGCAGCGCTTTCTCGGGCCGTTTCTCGATCGGCATTTCGGCGCGGATTATCCCGATCTCGCCTACGTAAGCGCACAGCACAGCGGCAAGCTGCCGGCCAACGTGCGCGTGCACGAGTTTTACGTGCTGTCGGGCGCGATGCTCGGTGTCAGCGCGGCGCAGCGCGATTACGTGAGCATGAACTACACGCATGTTGCGCGCGACCTGGTCGGCTACGGCATCAACGTGATCGTTGCGTTGATCGCCGCGCGTGAAGAAGACGGGCACATCCGCTACAGCCTGGCTTCCAATCCCGACGTGACGAGCGAGCTGCTCGAGCGCATGCGGGCGGCAGGAGTCGCGCGGCCCTACGTCGTCGGCGTCGTGCATCCCGATCTGCCGTTCGTCGGCAACGAGGCAGTGGTCGAGCCCGGATTCTTCGATGCGCTGCTGTTCGATCAGATCAATCGCCACACGCTGTTCGCGTTGCGCGATCGGCCTGCATGCCTCGACGCTGGTGCGCGATGGCGGCACCTTGCAGATCGGCATCGGCGCCTTGTCCGATGCGCTGGTGCATGCCTTGCTGTTGCGTCAGCAGCGCAACGCAGATTATCGCGCCGCGCTCACGGCGCTGGGCGCGTCGACCGGCGAGGGCAGTCTCGCCGCGGGTATCGGTGGCCTCGACGGCTTCGCGCGCGGCCTCTACGGCGCGAGCGAAATGGTGATGGACGGCTTCATGCACCTCGCCAAGGGCGGCATCCTGTCACGCCGCGTCTACGACGATCTGGAACTCGAACGCGCACTCGAAGATGGCTGCATCGAAGACACCTTGCACACGCATGCCGCCGATGCGCTCTACAGTGTCGGCGCCTTGCCTGCGCGCGTGGACGAAGCGCAGCTCGCGCGACTGATCTACTTCGGATTGCTGCCCGAAGGCAGCGTGCTCGGCGGCGCAACCGTGCAATTGTCCGACGGCAGCATATTGCCGATCGATCTCTCCAGCGCCGAGGCGCGCCTTGTCTGGAATCACGCGCTCGCTGGACGCCGTTTGCGCAATGGCCGCTATCTGCGCGGCGCGTTCTATCTCGGCTCGAAAGTATTCTACGACTGGCTGCGCAACCTGGACGGCGACGCGTTCGAGGGTCTTTCGATGACGCGCGTGGCCGACATCAACCAGCTTTACGGCGGCCACGAGGCGCGCGACCGCGTACAGCGCCGCGACGCGCGTTTCTTCAACACCTGCATGATGGCGACGGCACTCGGCGCCGCTGTGTCCGACGCGCTCGAATCGGGTCAGGTCGTCAGCGGCGTCGGCGGCCAGTACAACTTCGTCGCGATGGCGCACGAACTCGAAGGCGGCCGCTCGGTGCTGATGTTGCGCAGTACGCGCACGCACAAGGGCGCGCTGGAGTCGAATGTTCTGTGGAATTACGGTCACACGACGATTCCACGTCACCTGCGCGATATTTATGTGACCGAATACGGCATTGCCGACCTGCGCGGCAAGTCCGACGAGGACTGCGTCATCGCGATGCTCGCGCTCGCCGATGCGCGTTTTCAAGATCGCCTTGCGGCCCAGGCCCAGGCCACGGGCAAGCTCAGATCAAATTTCAAAATTCCGTCAGAATGGCGCAAAAATACCAAGGAAAAACTGAAAGTTACGCTAAAATCTTCGACTATTTCCGAACTGTTTCCTGCGTTCCCGTTCGGCAGCGATTTCAGCGCCGAGGAGCTGGCGCTATTGCCTGCGCTACAGCGCCTCAAGGCGGCCATCGAAACCAAGACCGGCTTGGCAGAAATGTTGCTACGCACACTGTGGGTGAAATCTCCGGCGGCAAATGTTGAATCACTGCTTGCGCGCCTGGGTCTCGACCGTCCGCAAGGTCTGCGCGAGCGGATCACCCAACGTATGCTGCTGGCGGCACTGTCGGGTAACGACGGCTGAAGGCGAAGAGGGTGGCACCGGACTAGCGGTGACTGCCCCGCGGCGAGGACGGTGCAATGAATAACGATTACTTCAAGCGTCTCAACGATTTGCTTACGGATCGGTCCGAACTCGGTCCGAACGCCTGGTGCCAGGGCGCACGCGCGGTCAACGACTGGCTGCAGCATCTGCCGCTCGGCAATCCCGAAAATCACGCGCACCGGCTGCTCGACGGCCTCAAGGAAATGAACGACACGCACATCGATGCGCAGCGTCGCCTCGCGGGACTCGAAGCATTTCGCGTGGCGCTCGGCAACGCGGTCGCAGCATTGGCGCGGCAGATTCGCGACGAGACCTTCCCGCTGCCGCCGTCGCGCATGCATATCGGTGCGACGATCCAGCAGTTCGAGCGCGAAATCGTGGCCGGGTATCTGCGCGTCGTGTGCGAACTTGCCGGTACGGACGGCAGCGTGTCGTTCCTGCGGCGCGGTTCGGTCGCGCTCGCGTTGACGCGCGCAATTCAGCATCAAAGCGCACGCCTGCGCGTTGCCTATCAGACGCACAGCGCGGCGCAGGTCGGCGTGTGGCAAGGGTTGCACGATATGTTCCGCTTCGCCGTCGACGCGGCTTGCGACGGCAAGGCGCAGGCCGATCCGCTGCTGCGCGGCGCCAAGATCGATGCGCGCGGCGCGTATACGCAGTCGATCCTGCATGCGTTTGCGCAGCCCTATCACTTCATTCCAGCGCACAACATCGAATTGCACGCAGCGCTGCCGGTGCTTGCGTCGCTGTGCGCGATCGGTCAGGGCGAGGCGGGCGAGGGCGCGATCGCGTTCTGCACCGAAGGCGATCATGCGCCACCGTCACCCCCGCGCGGGCGCGAGATTTCGTCCGATGCGCTGTGGCAGCTCGACGTCAGCGCGCTGCTGCGTGCGCTGCAGGCGCATGACGCGCGCGCGACAACCGTACGCATCGAATCGCGTGCCGGTGCG
>VBNZ01000246.1:8308-8691 GCA_005877675.1 Gammaproteobacteria bacterium | reverse complement strand
GCCTTGGGCCACGTTCAAGCAGATGACCGACACCGAGCTCGATGCGCTGTGGGCATATTTGCAGACACAACCGCCGCGACCTGTGGGCGGCCGCTGAGGTCATAGCATGTCGTGATCGATGCGGCTGCGGTCGCGCGCAAGTCCGAACAATTCATTGCAGTCACAACTCAACCCGGGAGGACAACATGGTTTCGCTGGCCCAACTCTGGTTACCGATCGTCGTAGCAGCGGTGCTCGTATTCGTCGCGAGCAGTGTGATCCATATGGTGCTGCAGTGGCACAAGCCTTTCTACAAGGGCTTTGCGAACGAGGCCGATGTGCGTGCCGCGCTTGGCAAGAGCATGTCGGCACCGGGTATTTACATCGTACCGTTCTGCAACGAC
>VBNZ01000246.1:5834-8268 GCA_005877675.1 Gammaproteobacteria bacterium | reverse complement strand
GATCGCGAAAGTGACCCTGCGCGCGGGCAGCGCGCCGAGCATGGGCAAGCCGCTGGCGCAGTGGTTCGTGTTCTGCCTCGTCGTGTCGCTGGCCTGCGCCTGTATCGACGGGCATACGCTCGCCATGGGTACGCCGTACATGCAGGTGTTCTGCGTGACCGGCATGGCGGCCTTCCTGGCCTATGGTTTCTATACCGTGCCGCACGGCATCTGGTGGGGGCAGCCCTGGGGTGCGGTGGCGATCGACATGCTCGACGGGCTCATCTACGCGTTGGTTACCGCCGGCACCTTCGGTTGGCTGTGGCCGCGCTGAAGTGATGCAACGTCCCGTTGCGCGCGTGCGCAACGGGACGCGTTTGCTGTCAGTGTCCGCCGCCTGCCGCAACCTCGGCCAAATCGATACCCTGCGGCTTGATCGCCTGCTGCGCGCGCACCGCATAGAACGCGAGGTAGGCAAAGCACAGCACGCCGACGATATAGCTGTACTGGATGCCGACAAGAGCGGAGAGCTTGCCCTGTGCCAGGCTGACCCAGCCGCCACCCATGATCATCATGATCAACAGGCTCGAACCCTGATTCGTGTTGTGCCCCAGGCCCGTGATCGCGAGTGTAAAAATACACTGCCATAGAGTGCTGCAGAACAGGCCGACGCTGGTCAGGGCATAAGCGCTGACGATGCCGGTCGTGAGCATGCCGATGCACAGCGCCACGATGCCGCACGCGGAAAAGTACAGCAACATGCGCGCCGGATTTCCGCCCGCAGCGAGCGCCACGACGATCATGATCGCGATCACGCCGGCGTAGGCGAAGAACTGCGACATGTCGTGCTGCGCTAGCGTATTGACCAGCAGCACCACGCCGAATGCGAGATACGGCGCGACAAAGGTGAGAATTTTCTTCAGCCCCGCGCCCACTTCGAAAGCGCCGACTGCCCCGGTCCAGCGGCCGATCATCAAGCTGCCCCAGTAAAGCGACACATACGGCGCCACTTGCGAAGTGGCCACGCCGAGATGCTGCTCGAGCTGTGTCGGCAGATTGCCAACCGTCGCGACCTCAACGCCGACGTAAACGAAGATCGCGATCATGCCCAGCACGAGCTGGGGGTAGGCGAACGCCGATTCACGATGGATCAGCTTGCGCGAATCCTGCGCCTCTTCCGTTGTGAGGCGATCGAGATCTATATGGTTCGGCACTGAAGAGAACCAGAGGAATATCGCAACAAGGATGAAGACCAGACCCAGAACGAGATAAGGCGTCTTCACGCTCTCGATGCTCGCCTGTGTCGTCGCGGTAGCGAGTGACCCGAAGATCGCAAAGCTCACGAGCAAGGGGCCGATCGTCGTACCGAGATTGTTGACGCCGCCCGCCATGGTCAGGCGTTGCGAGCCCGTCGCAGGATTGCCGATCACGATCGCGAGCGGATTGGCAGCGATCTGCTGCAGCGAAAATCCGAGACCGACGATGAAAAGTCCCGAAATCATCAGCGTGAACGAACCCGTATTCGCGGCCGGATAGAACAGCAGCGTGCCGAGCGCCGAGATCACCAGGCCCAGGCAAATGCCATTCTTGTAACCGATGCGATTGAGCACATCGCCGCCGGTCAATTTGGAAACCCCGAAATAAATCAGCGAGCCAACCGTGTAGGCGACGTAGAACGCAAACGACACAAGCTGGCTCTGCGCCTGCGTCAAACTGAACGCCTTTTTGAACACGGGAATGAGGATGTCGTTGCTCGCCGCGACAAAACCCCAGAAGAAAAACACGATGACGAGCGCGCCGAATTGCGGCCAGTTGGTCTTTTGCGTCATGGACAGTGCTGCCGTTTGTGGTTTGAATCGCTCTAACCGCGGCCCCTTACGGTGCCCGGTTCCCTCCCCGCCGACGCGCATTCGCCCGTCGGCGCGAGAACAAACTGTACCGTAAAACTTCCGCCATGCGCATACCACTTGCATACCAGTTTGCGCAGCACTGATCGAGCTTCATATTGAACTGCTACGCTCGGTGTTGTCGCAATAAAAGGAGATCGACCAATGTATGTTTCGCTACACCTGCTTTCGCCCCTGCTCGCGCTGATCGCTGGCATCCTAATCCTGATCATGCCGCGCCTGCTCAACTACGTCGTGGCGCTGTACCTGATATTGATCGGTCTGCTCGGTCTGTTCGGCGGACACTTGCATGCATGATCGTGTGCAGGTGTCCACGAAATTCTTCGCATGAAAGTGTGTATGGGTTGGCATTTCACGCTTTGTTTCAGCGCGGCTTCAGGCTAAGCTCGCGCCTGCTGTCTACCCTGCGTAGTGCTCGCTGACAAGATGTCGGCACGCCGCGAGTCGGCAGTTTTCCGCCTTTCATCATTTTCGATGCTCTCGCAGCATCGGATGGCGGCGGCTTGCGGCCTGATCAGCCAGGGGCACCACACATGCGATACCGTTTT
>VBNZ01000246.1:4138-5782 GCA_005877675.1 Gammaproteobacteria bacterium | reverse complement strand
AGCGCGGCAAGCTGGTCGATGCGCACAACGCGCTCGCCGATTTCCGCGTGAAGATGGAGCAGTACTACCAGGACAACCGCAATTACGGCACCGGAACGGCCTGCGGTGCCGCCGCGCCGGCGCCGAAAAACTTCACGTTCTCGTGCACCGGATCGGGCCAGGCCTACACGGCCAAGGCGACCGGCAACAGCGGTTCGCCCGTTGAGGGCTTCGAGTTCACGATCGACAACGCGAACGCGCAGAAGAGCACCGCGCTGCCATCGGGCTGGGGCAGCGCAACCGTCAACTGCTGGGTGATCCGCCGTGGCGGAGGTTGCGCATGAGACGCCAGACCGGTTTCAGCCTCATCGAATTGATGATCGGCATTACGTTATTGGGATTGCTGCTCGTGCTGGCGGCACCGACCTACAGCCAGTGGATGATCAACTCGCGTATCCGCAACGCTGCGGAATCGATCCAGAACGGCCTGCGCCTCGCACGCAACGAAGCAGTGCAGCGCGATACCAATGTGCGTTTCGAGCTGACTTCGTCGAGTGGCGCCGACTGGCAGATCTGTGTGGTCGCGGTTGCAACCGACGCCTGCTCGGCCACGAAGTCGGTTACCTTGCAGCAATTCAACGCGAGCGGCGGTGCCAAGGGCATCGTGGTCGGCTCGGAGAAGGACACGAGCTACGCCAAAGGCAAATTCGATACGTCGCTGACCAGCATGGCCAGCACGAGCATCACCTTCAACGCGCTTGGCCGACCGACCGACTCTGGTGGCGGCACGCGCCGCCTCGTCACGACGCTCAGCGTCGGCGGCAGCCTGCGCACGTGCGATCCGCAACTGGCCATGACGACGAGTCCGCAGGGGTGCTCATGAACAGGTTGCACACCAGGCCAGCGCGCTCGCGCGGTATCGTGATGATCGATGCCTTGATCGCGATCGTGATCTTTTCGATCGGCATCCTTGGCATGATCGGCCTGCAGGCCGCGGCGGTGAAGATGGCCGGCGACGCCAAGTACCGCAGCGATGCGGCGATGTTCGCCGACCAGATCATCGCGCAGATGTGGGGCGACGACCCCAAGAACCTGACGACCACCTACGCCGCGAGCGGCACCAAGTACAAGAGCTGGGCTGGTGCGATTGCAAAGATTTTGCCCGGGATCGATGACACGACCAACGTACCTACGATCAGCGTCGGCACGAACAATCTCGTCACCGTGACCGTCAACTGGAAATCGCCCAACGATACGAGCGCGCACAGCTATGTCTCGATCACCCAGATCACGCGCTAACGCGCATCGCCCCCTCGCCTGCGGGCGCGCGCAGGCGCGCGGCTTCACGCTGATCGAGCTGATGGTCGGGCTGCTCATCAGCCTGATCTGCACGCTCGCGATGATGGCCGCGTTCGCCGGCTTCGAAGGGCAGAAGCGCACGACCACGAGCGGCAACGATGCGCAGCAGAACGGCAGCTACTCGCTGTTCCAGCTCGAACGGCAAATCCGCAGCGCGGGATCCGGACTCACGCAAGGCAATCGCTACAACCTCTGGGGTTGCGCGATCACGGCGTATTCGGCGAGCACGCAGCGTCTGCCGCTCGGTAGCAGCGTCACCTTGCCGGCGCCATTCGACAGCTGGCCTGCGGCGACGCGCGCGGTACC
>VBNZ01000246.1:0-4082 GCA_005877675.1 Gammaproteobacteria bacterium | reverse complement strand
GACCAAAATCGACAGCACGCCCGACAAGGCCACAGTGAAAATCGATGCGGCCAGCGACAATACGACCGGCATCTACGCCAACGACTATCTGCTTGCTTCCGACAGCGGCACCAGCGGCGGTTGCACGCTTACGCGCGCGGCCAGCGTTGATTCGGCGAACCATTCGATCACGCTGACTGCAGCTGACGGCCCGAGCACTGGACTGACGAAAGCGTTCAGCGGACAAGGCTATCTGTTCGACCTCGGCGCCGCGCCGGCATTCACCTTGTTCGGCGTCGACAGCAGCAATACGCTGGTGAGCTACGACCTGTTGCAGCGCAGTTCGAGCAATACGATGCCGGTCGCCGAAGGCATCGTACAGATCAAGGCCCTGTATGGCGTCGATACCGATGGCGACGGCGTGATCGACACCTGGACCTTGCCGACCGGCGATTGGGCGCTAGACAAGCTCACCACCAATGCCGCTGCCGCTTCGGCTGCGTACGGGAAGATCAAAGCGGTGCGTGTCGCCGTGGTCGCACAGAGCCTGCTGCCGGAGCGCACGCCGCCGACCGGCGCCAGCGGGCCGGGCATCGACCCGGGCTACCAGGGCGCAAAGTCGCTGACCCTGTTCGGCGATCTTGATGTTTCGCTGCAAGTCGCCGTCGCGACCAAGGAACAGTTCCGCTACAAGGTCTACGACACCACCGTTCCGGTGCGTGGCGCTTTCATCAGCAAATTCTATTGAGCGAATGCCTATGCGCATCGATCGGTTTCAGCGTTTGCAAAGCCCCCGCCGCCAGCGCGGCATGATCGCGATGATCGTGGCGATCATCGTGCTGATGGCGACCCTGCTCGCCGCCGTTTCGCTGATGCGCTCAGTCGACACGGCCAACGTCGTCTCCGGTGCGATGACGTTCCGCCAGGGGCTCGTGCAGGAAGCCGAGCGCGCGTACGAGACGGCGAAATCAAGCACCGCTTTCAACGGCCTGGCGAGCGAGGCCGACGACACGGGCAACGGCTACTACGCCTCGATCCAGACTTCGACGACGCGGCCGGGCATTCCCGATCTTCTGACGTCCGCGCCGATCTCCACCAAGGTGGCGAGCGTCGCGAAGTCGACGACGACGCAGAACGACATCCACTACGTCGTAGAGCGACTCTGCCCTGCGGCGGGTCCGGCCGATCCGAAAGCCTGTATCAATCCCGGCGCCTCGGTTCTCGGCGGATCGAGCGCGAACCAGGCCAGCGACACCGCGATCGGCCTGACCGGCGGCAACGCCGCGTTTCGCCTGACCGTGCGCGTCGATGGACCGAAGAACACCGCGAGTTTTATCCAGACCATCCTGCGTTGAAGCAACAAGCACGTTCGGGCGCTGACACATGTCTATTTTTAGTCGCTGCAAGTCCCACGGCGCCACGACGATCTTCGCAACAATTGCGTTGGTCGTCAGCGCTCAGTCGTTCGGCGCAAGCGTGGTCGGCGCGGCGGCGCTGTCGGACATTCCGGTCTATAGCGCAAGCAATGTGCCGGCGAATCTGATGCTCGCGCTGTCGGTGGAGTTTCCGACCGGCACCGTCGCGGCCTATACCGGCGCATCCGACTACTCGGCTTCATTCTCGTACCTGGGCTACTTCGACAACGCCAAGTGCTACGACTACGACACGACGAACAAGTACTTCGTGCCGTCCGGCTCGGCCAGCAGCGGCTGCACCGGGCACTGGAGCGGCAACATGCTCAACTGGGCATCGATGACCGCGCTCGACGAATTCCGCCAGGCGCTTACCGGCGGCTATCGCGTCTTTGACGACACCAGCAAGACCGTACTGCAACGGTCGCGCGTTACCGGGCAAGGCAGCGCAGGCAACTTTCCTACCAAGCACATCGGCAAGGCGGTCAACGTCATGCCATCGAGCGTGATCGGCGACAAGACCTTCGGCGCCGCGACCGTAACGAGCTTGCGAACAGCACCGACAAAGGCGTCTTTCTCGGCCTCACCATCGGCGGGGACTGCTCGAAATCGACGCTGTTCTACGCGCGCGTGCAGGCCTGCGTGTCGGGCATGCTCGAGGGCAACTGCAACTCCGCGCACGCGGCGGCGGACTATCCCGGCGCGGGCAAGTACGACAAGCCCGAAGGCTTGATCCAGCAGAACTACCAGCGCATCCGCGTCGGTGCGGCAGGTTATCTGACTTCGCTCGGCCTCAATCATCCGAACGGCATCGTGCGTGCGTTGATCCGCGACAACGGCCCAACCGCGTACAACGGCCTCGGCGCGCGCAAGACCAATACACATGCGGAGTGGGATGGCGCAAGCGGCGTGTTTGCAACGAATCCGGACGCCGATGAGGTGTCCGCGTCGATCAGCGTCACCGGCCAGACAGTTACGCAAAGCGGCGCGATCAACTACCTCAATCAGTTCGGTTTGACCGCGCCCTACTACGAAACCAACGACACGCTGGCCGAGCTGTACTGGGCGGCGCTCGCGTACTACAAAAAAATCGCACTCGATTCGAGCTATTCAGCCGTTCCGGGGGCGGGCGATACCGGTGGCAACGGTATTGGCACCGTAAGCGACACGATCCAACTCGACGGATTTCCGGCGCTGGCCGACCCGAGCAAGGTCGATGGCCCCGGCGCCGACCCGATCCAGTATTCCTGCCAGGGCAATTCGATCGTGACGATCGGCGACTCGCACACCTGGTGCGACACGCGCGTGCCCGGCTCGGCGCTCGACGGCAAGGACGAAACCGGATCGACCTGCACCAACCACGCGCCGCTCAGCGCGCTCCCCATGGTGACCACCACAACCGGCGGCACCGATCCCGGCCTCAACACGGCGACGTATCTGAAGAAGCTCGGCGATCTGCCGCTGATCGAAGCACTCGGTTCCACCGCTGCAAGTCAGACCATGAACACCGCGCTCGGCGTCACGGATCTGTCGACCGCATGGGAACCGAAGACACCGCCAGGTGCGTCGTACAACATGGCCGGCATGGCCTATTACGCGCATACCAAGGAGCAGCGCCCGGATATTGCCAAGAACAATCCCGCGCTCGACAAGATCACGATTGACACCTATACGGTCGACGTGATGGAGCCTGGCTCGTACGACGGCCAAGCCTTTAGTACAAACCCGAATCACGGCCCGATCTACGACCCCACCAATATCACCAAGAACGCCGGCCCGAACATGTACTGGCTTGCGTCCAAATACGGTGGGTTCGACGACGTCAACAACGACGGCAAACCGGCAAGTCCGCTGACCTGGCATACCAATTCGAGCACGGTCGCGAACAAGGATTACCATCCTGACAATTATTTTCCCGGCAATCGCCCGGACCTGATCCAGTCGGGGCTCGCACAGATTTTCAGCCGCGTCGCATCCAAGAAGATACTCAGCGCGTCCGGACCCGGCGTCGCTGCGGGACGCATCTTGAGCACGGCTACCGCGCCCTTCAACCCGCCGAGCGGCTCCACAGGTTTTCCGTTGTACACGACGAGCTACACGCCGGGCGACTGGACCGGCGATCTGTGCGGCTATATCGCCAGCGTCGATTCGACCGGTGCATTGTCGCCCCCATCGTGCGCCAAAAATCCGTTGTGGACGGCGTCGACGCAACTCGACATCCTCACCCAGGCGCCAAACACGTCGGGCACGCCCGCCGGTTGGGACACCGGGCGTCGCATCGTGACCTGGAACGGGACCACCGGCGTGCCGTTCCGTTACGGCAGCCTCGCCTCGCAGCAGGCGAAGCTCAACAATGATCCGACCCTGGTCGATTTTCTGCGCGGCGACAAGAGCAACGAGGGCACGAAATTCCACGCACGCCGGCATATCCTGGGTGACATCGTCGACTCGGATGCCGTGCTCGTGCAGAGCGCGATGTCGCCGGCGTATACCGACACGGGCAATCCGGGCTACGCCGCGTTCAAGACCGCAGTGAAGGACCGCGCGCCGATCATCTACGCTGCAGCGAACGACGGCATGCTGCACGCGTTCGCCGCGGACTTCTCTACCGGCACCAGCGCCAATCCGGTCGCGGGCGGCGGCAACGAATTGTTCGCCTACGTCCCGAGTTTTGTAATCGGCGGACCGAGC
>VBNZ01000245.1:3021-3591 GCA_005877675.1 Gammaproteobacteria bacterium | reverse complement strand
ATGCGCGCGTAGTGGCCGGTTGCGATTTTGTCGGCGCCGAGTGCGCGAGCGTGTTCGAGAAAGGTCTTGAATTTGATCTCGCGGTTGCACAGTACGTCGGGATTCGGCGTGCGCCCGGCGCGATATTCGCTCAGGAAATTCTCGAAGACCTGATCCCAGTACTCGGCGGCGAAGTTGCGCATATGGAACGGAATGTCCAGTTTGGCGCAGACGCGCAGCGCATCGGCGCGGTCGCGATCGGCCTGGCATTCGCCGAAGCGCTCGTCCTCCTCCCAGTTCTGCATGAACAGACCGCTCACACGCACGCCGGCGCGCGCGAGCAGCAGCGCGGCGACCGAGGAATCGACACCGCCGGAGACGCCGAGCATGACGTGTTCGCTCATGCGCGCGCTTCCTCTCGCGGCAGCAGCGACACCAGCGCTTCGAGCGGATGACGCTGCCCGGTCAGGAAATCATCGATATTCCGCAGCACCAGCGGGCTGCGCAGGCGACCGGATTCCGCGGCAATTTCCTCGCGCGTGAGCCACAATGCTCGCACGATGCCGCTATCGAGCGGATGCGTCGCGTCCC
>VBNZ01000245.1:529-2965 GCA_005877675.1 Gammaproteobacteria bacterium | reverse complement strand
GGCACGACGTGCCAGCCGGTTTCCTCGAAGGTCTCGCGAATCGCGGCATCGACGAGCGACTCCATCGGTTCGAGATGTCCGGCCGGCTGATTGAGCACAAGGCGCCCATCGGAGATTTCCTCGACGATGAGAAATTTGCCGTCGCGCCGCACTACCGTCGCGACGGTCACATCAGGGCGCCAGATTGCGTCTGGCGGCGAGTTGCCGGTCATCGGCGTTTTTCATCCTTTGGGTGGGTGACGAAATGTTACATGAGGCAGGGCGGCGCCGCGTTTGCGTCAGTTGAATCGTGGGAAAACGCCCATATTCTCAGACGCTTGCCGTGCAGGCGCAAACCTTGCAACGCGATATAATTGAAGGCACAAGGAAAACAGGCACGATGCCGAAGAAACCCGCCAACGAGAACGAACAACAGCACGAGCACGCCCTGGTCGTCGAGGAGGCGCGGCCAGAGGTCGCGCGCCCGCCGCTGTATCAGGTGCTGCTGATCAACGACGATTTCACCCCGATGGATTTCGTAGTGGCGGTGCTGGAGACGTTTTTCAATATGGATCGTGAACGCGCGACGCAGGTGATGCTTCATGTGCACACGCGCGGGCGTGGTGTCTGCGGGGTGTTTACGCGCGAGGTCGCGGAGACGAAGGTGACGCAGGTCAACGAGTTTTCGCGCGCGCATCAGCATCCACTATTGTGCACACTGGAAAAGGCGTAGGCTCAGCCCTATATCCCGCACTGGTTCATCAAGGTCTCATCCGATGTTTAGCAAAGATCTCGAGTTGACTATCGGCCAGTGCTACAAGGAAGCGCGCGAGGCGCGCCACGAGTTCATGACGGTCGAGCATCTGCTGCTCGCGCTGACGGAAAATCCGTCGGCGGCCGCAGTGCTGCGTGCCTGTGGTGCTGATCTCGGCAAACTGGCCAAGGAATTGAAGGCGATCATCGCCGAAACCGTGCCGGTGTTGCCCGCGGGCGACGAGCGCGACACGCAGCCGACGCTCGGCTTCCAGCGCGTGCTGCAGCGCGCGGTCTATCACGTGCAGTCGTCCGGACGCAAAGAAGTCACCGGCGCGAACGTGCTCGTCGCGATCTTCGGCGAGAAGGATTCGCACGCGGTGTATTTCCTGAGCCAGCAGGAAGTCGCGCGCCTGGATGTCGTCAATTACATCTCCCACGGCGTTGCCAAGATCGGCCAGGATGCCGCGGCCGCGCCTGCAGTGGAGCCCGGCAAGGAAGGCGAGGGCGGCGACGAGCCGCGCGGCAACCCGCTGACCGAATACGCAAGCAACCTCAATGATCTCGCCAAGCAGGGGAAGATCGATCCTCTGATCGGCCGCGTCGAGGAAATCGAAAGGACGATTCAAGTCCTTTGTCGCCGGCGCAAGAACAATCCCCTGTACGTCGGCGATGCCGGCGTCGGCAAGACCGCGCTTGCCGAAGGTCTGGCCAAGCGCATCGTCGAAAACGACGTGCCCGAAGTGCTGCGCGAGTGCACGATCTACGCGCTCGACATGGGCGCACTCGTCGCGGGCACCAAGTATCGTGGCGATTTCGAGAAGCGTTTGAAGGCCGTGCTCGCGCAGCTCAAGAAAGAGCCGCGCGCGATCCTGTTCATCGACGAGATCCACACGATCATCGGCGCGGGCTCCGCCTCGGGCGGCACGATGGATGCGTCGAACCTGATCAAGCCGGTGCTCGCCTCGGGCGAGCTGCGTTGTATCGGTTCGACTACGTTCCAGGAATACCGCGGCGTGTTCGAGAAGGATCGCGCGCTCGCGCGGCGCTTCCAGAAAATCGACGTGGTCGAGCCTTCGGTGGCCGAGAGCGTGGAGATTCTGAAGGGCCTGAAGTCGCGTTTCGAGGAACATCACAAGATCGAATACACGAACGAGGCGCTCAAGGCCGCGGTCGATCTGTCGGTCAGGCATATCGGCGACCGCTTGCTGCCGGACAAGGCGATCGACGTGATCGACGAGGCCGGTGCGCGCCAGCGCTTGATGCCGGAAGCCGAGCGCAAGGCCGTCGTCGACGTGCCCGAAATCGAATTCATCGTCGCGCGCATGGCGCGTATCCCGCCCAAGCAGGTGTCGGCATCGGATCGCGACGTGCTCAAGAATCTCGATCGCAACCTCAAGATGGTCGTGTTCGGCCAGGATCATCCGATCGATGCGCTCGCCGCATCGATCAAGATGGCGCGCTCGGGTCTGGGCGATGCACAGAAGCCGATCGGCGCGTTCCTGCTCGCAGGTCCAACGGGTGTCGGCAAGACCGAGGTCACGCGCCAGCTCGCGCTGCAGCTCGGCATCGAGCTGATCCGCTTCGACATGTCCGAATATATGGAAGCGCATTCGGTGTCGCGGCTTATTGGCGCACCTCCGGGATATGTCGGCTTCGATCAGGGCGGCCTGCTCACCGAACAGATCACCAAGCATCCGCATT
>VBNZ01000245.1:0-512 GCA_005877675.1 Gammaproteobacteria bacterium | reverse complement strand
CCGGACGTCTACAACATCCTGTTGCAGATCATGGATCACGGCAAGCTGACCGACACCAATGGGCGTGAGGCGAATTTCCGCAATGTGATACTCGTGATGACGACGAACGCGGGTGCGGCACAGGCGGCGCGGCGCTCGATCGGCTTTGTCGAGCAGAGTCATGCGACCGATGCGATGGAAGTGATTCGCAAGGCGTTCTCGCCCGAGTTCCGCAACCGCCTCGATGCGATCATTCAGTTCGGCGCGCTGGATTTCGAACACATTCTGCGCGTGGTCGACAAGTTCCTGATCGAGCTGGAGACACAACTGCAGGAGAAGCACGTGTCGCTGCACGTCGATGGCGACGCGCGCCGCTGGCTCGCCGAACACGGTTTCGATGCGCAAATGGGTGCGCGGCCGATGGCGCGCGTGATCCAGGAGAA
The DNA here is from genome assembly GCA_005877675.1 of Gammaproteobacteria bacterium. Taxonomy (GTDB): domain Bacteria; phylum Pseudomonadota; class Gammaproteobacteria; order Xanthomonadales; family Rhodanobacteraceae; genus Rudaea. The sequence continues at coordinate 90 of VBNZ01000245.1, read as the reverse complement.
CGTCAAGCGTCCGCTCGCCGACGAGCTGCTGTTCGGCAAGCTCGCACACGGCGGCAAGGTGCAGCTCGGCGTCAAGGACGGCAAGATCGA
>VBNZ01000277.1 GCA_005877675.1 Gammaproteobacteria bacterium | reverse complement strand
ATGATCGAAATCGCTTGCGGCGAGTCGCTCGACGCCTGTCTGCGCCGGCGCATCTTCTTGCCGCTCGAAATGCGCGACACCGGCTTCAGCGTGCCGCAGGCGCAGCGCGCGCGTATCGTCGATCTGCTGTCCAGCGATGCCAGCGGCGCACTGGTGCTGGCCGACACGCGCAGCGCACGCGAGCCCGGCGCGCTGCTGAAGAATTATCCGAGCGGCGCGGGCGGGCTGTATTCGACCGCGCGCGACTATGCGCGCTTCGCGCAGATGCTGGTCGATGGCGGCGCGCTCGACGGCGTGCGCATCCTCGAGCGCGCCAGCGTCGAATCGATGATGCGTGATCAGCTGCATGGTGCCGAGTTGCCACGCGGTGCTTTGCAGCCGGGCGAGACCTTCGGCCTGGGCGGTTCGATCGTGATCGACCCTGTCGCGCGCAGCCGCCCGCAGGCGCACGGCGCGTTCGGCTGGCCGGGCGCTGCGTCGACGTATTACACGCTCGATCGCGACCAGGGTCTTGTTGCGATCCTGCTGTTGCAATATCTGCCGCGCAATGAAGGCCGCGATCTGCCTAAAATCAGCACGCCGTTCTACAACCTCGTCTATCAGGCCTTCATCCCGGCCTCCCACCCATGACCGATTCTGCGGACGACTACAAATTTTCGCATGTGACGACCGGACGCTATCTGCCGCCTCCGGGCAAGGCCCCTGGCTGGCCGTTCGCCGAGATCGGTCACTGGCGTATCGACGTCGATGCGGCTGCCGACGCGTGGCTCGCGGCCGTGCGCGAGTGGCGACGCGAGCACCTCATTCGCATCGGTTACGACGATGCGAACTACCGCCGGCCCGAACTTGCCTGGGCGCAGCGCAATATCGTGCACGCGCAGATGATGGTCGAGGATCGCTACTTCTACGATCCAGTTGCGCAAAAGTATACCATCGATCGTTATCTCGACGATCTGCAGGCGCGCTTCGGCGGCATCGACAGCGTGTTGATCTGGTACGTGTACCCGAATATCGGTGTCGACGATCGCAACCAGTTTGATCTCGCGCGCGATCTGCCGGGAGGCATCGAAGGCTTGCGCGGCGCCGTCGCCGAGTTTCATCGCCGCGGTGTACGTGTGTTCCTGCCGACGATGCCCTGGGACAACGGCACGCGGGCGCAAGGGCAAAGTGATTGGCAGGCGATTGCTAAACTCGTGCAAGCCGTCGGCGCCGACGGCATCAATGGCGACACCTACAACGGCGTGCCGCGCGCGTTCTTCGACGCCTGCGACGCGCTCGGTTGTCCGGTCGTGCTGCAACCGGAGTCGACCTTCAGCGCCGAGGAGCAACTCAACTGGAACGTACAGAGCTGGGGCAAGAAAGCGCCTGCCGATGTCGTTCCCGTGGTGGCCAAGTTCAAATGGCTCGAACCGCGCCACATGATCAACTATGAGAACCGTTGGGGACGCAACCGCAGCAACGATCTGCAGCACATCTTCTTCAACGGCATCGGCTACAACGCCTGGGAGAACCTCTGGGGCATCTGGAATGGACTGACGCGGCGCGATGCGGCCACGCTACGTCGCATCGCTACGATCTTTCGCCAGTTTTCCGCGCAGATCACCGGTGCCGATTGGCGCCCGTACGCGCCGACCTTGCAGGCCGATCTGTTCGCGAGCGAATTTCCCTGCGACGGCGTCACCTTATGGACGCTGATCAATCGCAACGAATACGCACTCGAAGGCAAGGCGCTCGCGATCGCGCACCGCGAGGGAACCCGCTATTTCGATGTGTGGAATGGCGTTGCGCTGAATCCGCGCGTCGAGGGTGGGCGCGCATTGGTCGAACTCGCGTTTGAAGCGCGCGGCTACGGCGCCTTGCTCGCGGTCGAAGCCGGCGCTGCGGTCGATCAGCTCGATGCCTTCTTCGCGCGCATGCGCGAGTACGCGCGCGAGCCCTTGCAATCGCTGTCCACTGAGTGGCGCCCACTGTCGCAGCAACTCGTTGCGATTGCGCCGACGCCCGCAACCGCGCATGCACCTGAAGGCATGGTCGAGATCCCGGCGGGAGAATTCGATTTTGTCGTGCGTGGCATCGAGGTCGAAGGGCAGACCTGGGCCGGGCTCGACGTGCAGTATCCATGGGAATCGCCGGTCACCAATGCGCAATTCAAGCGCTTTGTCGATGCGACAAAGTATACGCCAGCCGACGCGCACAATTTCCTGCGCGACTGGTGTGACGGCGCGCCGCAGCCAGGCTGGGACAGCAAGCCGGTCACCTGGGTTTCGCTCGAGGATGCGCGCGCCTACGCTGCATGGGCCGGCAAGCGCCTGCCGCACGAATGGGAATGGCAATATGCGGCGCAGGGAACCGATGACCGCATCTACCCGTGGGGCAATGCGTGGAGCGATGCGGCGGTGCCTGCGCCGAATCGTGAGCGCACACTGCGACCGCCGTCCGATGTCGGTGCGCATCCCGCGGGCGCAAGTCCGTTCGGCGTGCTCGATCTCGTCGGCAATGTGTGGCAATGGACCGACGAGTACCTCGACGAACACACGCGTGCGGCGATCCTGCGCGGCGGCAGTGCGTATCAGCCGCAGGGTTCGCACTGGTATTTCCCGCAGGCATATCGCTTGGACGAGCACGGCAAATATTTGTTGATG
>VBNZ01000276.1 GCA_005877675.1 Gammaproteobacteria bacterium | reverse complement strand
GCGCCGCGTTTTCCTGCGTCACCGTGCGGCCATCGATGCGTACGATCGTGTCGCCGGACTTGATGCCGCCGCGCTCAGCCGGCGTGTCGTCGATCGGCGCAATCACGCGCAGTACGCCGTCGACCGTGATGACCTCAAGGCCGAGGCCGTTGTAGCTGCCGCTCGTGTCCTCGGCGATTGCATCCATGCCCTTTTGATCGAGATACTCGCTGTGCGCATCAAGATTGCCGAGCAGGCCGCGGATCGCCGCCTGCATCAGGGTCTTGTCGTCGACCGGCTCGACATAGGCTTGCTTGACCAGCGAGAACACGGCGGCGAACGCTCGGATATCCTCGACATCGACCGGCTTTTTCTGCGGCGCGCTCGCTGCTGCCTGAGCCGCCGGCTGCGCAGACTTGGGCTCGTCGGCGTAGGCGTAGGAGGCGGCCCCGAGGACCAGGGCGATGGTGGCGGTGAGGAGTTTGCGGGACATAGCGCGAAGCACCTTCAGACGGTTGCGGCTCGATTATATGAGCGTAATGGCGCCGCAGGAGTTCCGGATCAAGGCCTCAGCCAGGTTTTTGGATCGACCGGCTTGCCCTGTGTGCGCAGCTCAAAATACACGCCCGGCGTCTTCTGCCCGCCAGTCGCGCCACTCGCGGCGACGACTTCGTTGGCATCGACCCAGTCGCCGACCTCTTTGAGCAGGGTTTCGTTGTGGCCATACAGGCTCATATAGCCGTCACCGTGATCGACGATCAGGAGTAGGCCGAAACCGCGCATCCAGTCTGCAAACACCACGCGGCCATGCGAGGCCGCATGCACCTCGCTGCCTTCCGCCGCCGCGATCACGATGCCGTTGCTCGTGTGTTCGCCCGCACGCGCGCCGAACGTTGCAACGACGCGGCCGCGCAAGGGCCAGCTCAGACGGCCACGCAGAGATGCGAACGGTTCCGCACCGGCAATCTGCTTGGGAATATCGGCAAATACATCGCGTAATTTTTCGAGCAGGTCGACGAGACTTTTTTCGTCCTTGCCGAGTGCGGCGAGGCGCGCTTGTTCGTCCTTGAGTTTCACATCGAGTTCGGCCAGCGCCTGCTGTCGCTGCGTGCGTTCGTTTTCGAGCTGTGCGGCTTCGCCTTGACGCTCCTCGCGGCTTGCGCTGAGCTGCGCCGTGACCTCCTCGATGTCCTTATGCACACGCGCAAGCGATTCCAGATCGCCGAGCAGCGTCTTGATCTCGGCTACGCGCGCGCGCTCGAAGTAGTGGAAGTATTCGAGCATGCGCCCGATCGCGGCGACGTCTTCCTGCGCGAGCAGCAACTTCAGCTCCTCGTGCCGGCCGACCGCGTAGGCCGAGCGCAGCAGCGCAGCAAGCGTCTCGCGCTGCGCTTCGAGTCTGGTTTCGAGCGCACTGCGCTGCACTTCCAGTTGTTTGAGCTTGTCCTGTTCGGCTTCGATTTTGCGGTCGATGACGCGCAGATCGCGCACCGAGGCGGCGATCTTGAGTTCCTGTTCGCGCAGGGCAGCGACGACATCGCCTTTTTGTATATTTATCTCTTTTTGAGCATCGCCGATCTTTCGTATTTCAGCGCGGATAGCATCGAGCTTCTGCCTGGTTTGCGCTTCCTGCGCTTTGCGCGCGGCATCATCGCTTTGGGCGTGCGCGCTGAAGGGATGGATCGCTAACGCGATGGCGAATATCACCGCCGTCGTCATTCCCGCGACGACGCGCGCAGACGCGCGCGCAAACAGCAAAGCTGGCCCGAAGGGCGAGCGCCAGGATGGCGCGAGTAAAGCGGAAACCCAGCGCCTTTGTTTCTGCTGTAAAAGAATGAGGCCTCCATTCGGCTTCGGCAAGCGGATTACTTTCGGAGCAGAGCTTCCACTCGCCTTCCGCGAGCGGATTACTTTCAGAGCAGTGCTTCCACTCGCCTGCGGCGAGCGGGGCACTTTAAAGCCAAGGCTTCCGTACCGCTGCGCGGCCCGGGTCACTTTTCTTTGCTTGCACAAAGAAAAGTAACCAAAAGAAATGCACCCCAGGCATTGCGCTTTTCGGGCTTCCTGCCCGAAAAGTACGCGACCCCGGCCTGTGTTCCGCCGATTGCACATCCATGTGCAAGCGGCGGAATCGGCGCGATCCATCGCGCCGCCCCTGCGGGCATCGCGGCCGCTGCCGCCGCAATGCAATGGGGACCCAACAGCAGCGCGCTCCTGCGCGCAGAAGCGAGAGCAAGAGCGGGAGCAAAGCACGCGCTTGTTGTTTCACGTTGCGGCGGCAGCGGACGATCAGGCCCGTCAGGGTCGGCGCGGGACCGCGCCGATTCCGCTGGGTACATGGACGTACCTTCAGCGGAACCCGGCCGCTGACGCGGACTTTTCGGGCAGGAGCCCGAAAAGCGCAATGTGAGGGTGTGCTTCTCTTTGGTTACTTTCTCTTGCACAAGCAAGAGAAAGTGACCCGGGCCGCGTAGCGGCACGGAAGCACTACTCTCTTGAAAGTGACCCGCTCGCCGCAGGAGAGTGGAAGCCTTCGCTCGTAACTGACCCGCGCCGCGCAGCAGCACAGAAGCCTTGTTTCGAAAGTGACCGGCTCGTCCGCAGGGCGAAGAAAGCCTTGGCTCGACATCAAAGACTACGCCAAGCGAAGGCAATGGATTACACGCGACTCCCGTCGCGACCATTCGCTGCGCG
>VBNZ01000262.1 GCA_005877675.1 Gammaproteobacteria bacterium | reverse complement strand
TGACCTTGGCGATCTTGAGCTTGCCGGCGTAGGTCGTGGCGAGTTCGTCGAGGATCGGCGCAATCATCTTGCACGGCCCGCACCATTCGGCCCAGAAATCGACGAGGACGGGCTCGCTGGATTTGAGGACGGCGGCGTCGAACTGGTCGTCGCTGACATGGGTGATGGCTTCGCTCACGGGAGTACTCCGGCTGAATTCTTGAAGGGGCTGTGCCGCGTGGGGCGGCGTAAAGGCTCGGCTTGCGCTACACTTATAAAGCGGCGGGGAAGCTGGTGCGGTCGGTTCGACCCATTGTCAGCCTAAGCGCATGTGTCAAGCCGCACCGCGTTGGGTCTATATCGGGTCGACGCGACATAGTTCAAGCCTGTTGCTCGCGCCTACCGCCTCCCGATTATTACCCCGTTGCGCGCCGCGCTGCGCGCCACCATATAGTGAATTCATGCATCAACAACCACTCACCGACACCTTTTTCGACAGTTTCGACCTGCACCCGAACCTGCTTTCCGGCCTGCATGCTGCGGGCTTCACGCGCTGCACGCCGATCCAGGCGCTGACCTTGCCGCATGCGCTCAAGGGCCGCGACATCGCCGGCCAGGCGCAGACCGGCACTGGCAAGACCGCGGCGTTTCTCGTCGCCACGATGCAGCGCCTGCTCACGCGTCCCGCGCTGCCCGGGCGCGGTGCGACCGATCCGCGCGCGGTGATCGTCGCGCCGACGCGCGAACTTGCGATCCAGATCGAAAAGGACTTCCAGACCATCGGCCGCGGCACCGGCCTCAAATCTGCGCTGATCTACGGCGGCGTCGACTACGACAAGCAGCGCGACACGCTGCGCGCAGGCGTCGACATCATCATCGCCACACCCGGACGCTTGATCGATTACTTCAAGCAGCATGTATTTTCGTTCAAGGTGGTCGAGGTGTTCGTGCTCGACGAGGCCGATCGCATGTTCGATCTGGGCTTCATCAAGGACGTGCGCTTTCTGATGCGCCGCCTGCCGGAGCGCGACCAGCGCCAGTGCCTGCTGTTCTCGGCGACCTTGAGCCATCGCGTGCTCGAACTCGCTTACGAGCATATGAACGAGGCGGAGAAACTCACGGTCGAAACCGAATTCGTCACCGCCGACCGCGTGCGCCAGCTGATCTATTTCCCGGCGAGCGAGGAGAAGATTCCGCTCCTGATCGGCCTGTTGTCCAAGACCGACGCCAAGCGCAGCATGATCTTCGTCAACATGAAGATCGCTGCGGAAAAGGTCGCTCGGCGTCTGGAGAAGCAGGGCTTCCTCGTCGGTATGCTCTCGGGCGACGTGCCGCAGAAGAAGCGTCAGTCGCTGCTGGGCAAGTTCCAGCGCGGTGAAATCGAGATCCTGATCGCGACCGACGTCGCTGCGCGCGGGCTGCACGTCCCCGATGTCTCGCACGTGTACAACTACGATCTGCCGCAGGATGCCGAGGACTACGTGCATCGGATCGGCCGCACCGCGCGCCTGGGCGCCGAAGGCGATGCGATCAGCTTCGCCTGCGACATGTATGCGCAGGGCCTGCCTGATATCGAGGCCTATATCGGACAGAAGATTCCGGTCGCGGCGATCGATCCGGCCATCCTCGTGCTGCCGCCGCCGCGGCATCGGCCGACGCCTGTACCTTCCGCTGACGGTGTGTTGGAGGAGGGCGAGAACGATTCGAATATCGACACCTCCGCGCGCAAGCCGCGCGCGGGCTCGCCGCCTCGCCGCCAGGGCCATGGCGAACGCGGACCGCGGCGCGAACGTCCGCGCGATGGCGCGACGAAAGCACACACAGTGCGTCCCCCTGCGCAAACTCCAGCGCCGGCGCAAGCGGCGCCTGCCGCGGCGTCGCCCGACGGCGCGCCGAGCAAGCGCCGTCGCCGGGGTGGGCGCGGCCGTGGGCGTGGTGAGCGTGTCGAAACCGCGGCACAAGGCACGGCGCCCGTTGTGACGAAAGCCGTCGAAGCCGAAAAGAAGTCGAAGAAACCGGGCTTCTTCCACCGTCTGACCCGTCTGTTCAAGCGTTCCTGAAGCCTGGGCGCGCCCTGCGCCCGTCTCAGCGCAGGCTTCGACAGGCTCTAAGCGAACGGGTATGTTTAGGCTCCCGTTGCGCATACCGGGTCGTATCGTGAAACGCGATGGACTCGTTCGGAATTTTCGCTCGATGCTGAATCTGCCGCCCGCCGCTACCGATCGCCTCTCGCGCCTTGCGGCTTTGGCCGTGTGCATCGTTGCGGGCGCGATTTGCGCGCTGATGCTCGTCCGCCTGGTCTGGTTGCTGATTCCGCGCAGTACGGATGCCGCGTCGACGCAACCACTGGTACCGGCCCAGACGCAGCCGAGCGCGGCGACTTCGATCGCGCAATGGCATCTGTTCGGCAATGCGCAGACGATCGATCTCGCCGCGCGTGCGGCCAATGCGCCGCGTACGGCGTTGAAGCTCGTGCTGCGCGGCACTTTCGCACTCGATGCGCCGAAGGACGGCATCGCGATCATCGCCGATGAGTCAAACGTCGAGCACAGCATCAAGGTCGGCGAAACGATCGGCGGCGTCACGCTGGCCGAGGTCTACGCCGACCACGTGTTGCTGCAACACGATGGCGTCGCCGAGAGTCTCGCGCTGCCGCGCCCTGAGGAGCACGCCGCGCCCACGTCGCCCGGCACGCATGCGGGGGCGAGTGCAACCGGCATTCCCGGCATCGCCAGTTCCAATCCGGCCGCCAACCTCACGTCCGCGCCGCCCGGCGCGCCGGTGGTTCGAGCCGGTGTTCGATGGTGGGCGCATCGCCGGCGCGCGCCTGACCGGTTCGGGTGCCGCGGCGCAGCTGATGAATCAGGTCGGTTTGAAGCCCACTGACCTTGTTACCGCGGTCAACGGCACGCCGCTGTCGAACGTGTCCAATCCGCAGCAGCTGCTCGACAAGTTCGGCAACGCCGCGAGCCTGCAGATCACCGTACAGCGTGACGGCAAACCCGCCACACTCACTTTGAATCTGCGATAATCCTCGCAGCCCCGGGATTTGTAGAGAAATATACAATGATACTTCGCCGTCTGCGTTATGCGTCGATCCTGTTCCCGGTTTTCGTCGCAGCGCTGACGGCATCGTCGCCGCCGCCGGCGCGCGCTGCGCAAAATCCCGCGCCCGCGCACAACCCCCCGGGCACGCACACGCTCAATCTGAAAGACGCCGACATCCAGGTGCTGATCGCCACGGTGTCGGAAATCACGGGCAAGAATTTCATCGTCGGGCCGAATGTCGCCGGCAAGGTCACGGTGATTTCGGCGACGCCGCAGCGCGCCGACGAGATCTACAACACCTTCCTCGGCATCCTGCGCCTGCACGGCTACGCCGCGATTCCATCGGGCAG
>VBNZ01000270.1 GCA_005877675.1 Gammaproteobacteria bacterium | reverse complement strand
TCCAGGTAATGCCGAGGTCGATCGAACGCTGACAGCTGGCGGGTCCGACGACATCCTGCGAGCAATACAAGGCGTTCTGTCCCTGATTGAGCGGAGTCGTGAGCAACGACAAGCTGGCGGGGAAGGGGCCGGTGCCGATAGTCTGATGGTCCGCTCCGCCATTCGGTGGGCCGACACCGAGCGGCGTCCAGCTGTCGCCGTCGTTGTCGCTATAGGAATACAGCAGATTGGCACCTGCGGTGAAATTGGATGCGAAGGTGCGACCGGACTTTTGGTCCGTCCACAGGATGGGATCCAGCCCCGTATTGGTCACGGTGGAAGACTTGTCCTCCCAGGTCGCATCGCAACTTTCCGGGGTGGCCGGATTCGCGACCTCGGGCGGGGTGATGCGCCAGATCGGCCCGTAGTTCATCGTCATGATACGGCCGGTATGCGGATTGAATCCGATGTTGAACTCGCCACTACTCGACTCGGCCGTGGTGCCGTGCGGCGCATAGAAATTCTGGTAGCGCGGTGCGCCAGCGACAGTGGCGTCCGGGCCGCCGAACGAGCTTGATCCACCACCACCGCCGCTGCTCACAGCGCCAGGCACGAGTTCGATCTTCACGCTTACCGTTTCGCCGGTCGGCGTGTAGGGGACAACGACGACCGTGAACGTGGAACTGCCATCGGCGAGCGGAGCGAAGCTTGTAACTTCTGGATTATTGCCGCTGGCGGACTGCGCATCCGCGGACTGGCTGCCGTCAAGACTGCTGACGGCGCCCTTGTAGAGGTACAGATCGTAGTCCGATTTGCCGGTGCCGGCATCGGTCCAACTCATCGTCACCTTTACGCCGGCGTTCGGATACGTCGTCATATAGCCGGCCGGCAAGTTGACGGTCAGTGCGTAGTCATCGCACGCCAGTGTCGCGCTGCAGTGCGGGCCAACATCCACCTCTGGAATCGGCGTGGGATTGGCCAGTGTGAATGGACCGGACGAATAACTGATCGGTCCGGATGTGGTCGTCAACGTTCCCGAGGATGGCGTGGCGGCCCCGGCGGAAAACGGCAATACGCAGACGACGAGCGAGAACAGATGCTTGAAAGTCGATGCGAACTTCACGAGCGTGCTCCTTGCCGCGGTTCACGTCATTGTCCGCGCGGCTGAAAAGTCCAAGCGCAGCCATCCAGCGGCGCCGCAATCCCCAGGCGGCCACCGTAGCGTGTTACACGGTGCGTGGTAGAGCGGGAAAATCCCCAATAGAGCCAGGGGAAATCACTCAAAGCCGCCTCGTTGCGACGCGGCGTTTACGCTGCGGTCACGAACGCCGCAAAATGCTGTGATATTGCGCGGTCGAGTCGTGCTAAGCCGCGAACTGCAGACGTGCGAGTTCGCTGTAGAGTCCGCCCGCGCGCAGCAATTCCGCATGCGTGCCCTGCGCGATGATGCGTCCCTGATCCATCACGACGATGCGATCGGCTTCGAGCACGGTGGCGAGGCGATGCGCGATGATCAGCGTGGTACGCCCGCGCATCAGACGCTCGAAGCCGCTCTGGATCGCGGCTTCCGACTGCGCGTCGAGATTGCTCGTGGCCTCGTCGAGCAGCAGGATCGGCGCATCCTTGAGCAGCGCGCGTGCAATCGCGATGCGCTGCTGCTGCCCGCCGGACAGACGTACGCCGCGCTCGCCCAGGTAAGTGTCGTAGCCCTCTGGCTGCGCGGCGATAAACTCGTGCGCCTCAGCCGACTTTGCCGCGGCGATCACCGCCGTATCGTCCGCATCGGCGCGGCCGAAACGGATATTGTCGCGCGCACTCGCGCCGAAGATCACCGTATCCTGCGGTACGAGTGCAATAGCGCTGCGCAGATCGGGCAGCGCCAGCGCGCGCAGATCGGTGCCATCGATGCGTATCGAGCCGGACTGCGGATCGTAGAAGCGCAGCAGTAGATGGAACACCGTGCTCTTGCCCGCACCCGACGGGCCGACCAGCGCGACCGTTTCCCCGGGCGCGACGTGCAGCGAAAAATCGTGCAGTGTCGGCGCTTCGAGGCGCGACGGGTAGCTGAAATCGACATGCTCGAAACGGATCTCGCCGCGCAGAGGTTTGGGCACTGGCACAGGCGTATCGGGCGAACGAATCGACGCTTGTGTGTCGAGCAATTCGCCGATGCGTTCCATCGCGCCGGCCGCGCGCGAGACTTCGCTCCACACCTCGGTGAGGCCGCCGATCGATCCGGCCGAGATCACGGCGTAGAGCACGAATTGGCTCAGCACGCCCGCATCGAGCGAGTGATCCATCACGCTGCGCGCGCCCGACCACAGCACCAGCGTGATCGCACCGAAGATCAAGAGGATCACGAGCGCAGTCAGTCCTGCGCGTTGGCCGATGCGCCGGCGCGCGCTTGCAAGCGCGCGCGCGATGGCGCTGTCGTAGCGTGCGATCTTCGTTGGCGATCGCCGCCGCGTCGGCGATGCGATCCTGATTGTCGCGCGCCAGTTTCTGCTGGCGTCGTCCGGCGAACACGATCGGCGCGATCACGAGCGGAATCACCAGCGCGGCGTACCCGGCCAGACGCGGACTCGTCGCGACCAGCATCGCCGCCGCACCAAGCGCGGTGACGATGCTGCGCAGTGCGACCGACATGCTCGATGTCACCACCGTCTGTACGAGTTCGGTATCGGCACTGAGGCGCGAAGTCAGTTCGCCGACGCGCGTGCGCTCGAAGAACGGTTGATCGAGCGCGATCAGATGCGCATACAGGCGCTTGCGCAGATCCGCGACCGTGCGCTCGCCGAGCACGCTCACGCAGAAGTAGCGCGCGGCCGTGGCGAGCGCCATCACGATCGCGACGCCGAACAGCATGATGAAGCTCGAATTGATCGACGCCGGATCGGCATGTGCGAAACCGTGATCGATCATCACGCGCACCGCCACCGGCAAGGCCAGCGTCGCCAGCGAGGAGATTGCAAGAAAACCGAGCCAGCCAAACAGCAGGC
>VBNZ01000242.1:4933-5385 GCA_005877675.1 Gammaproteobacteria bacterium | reverse complement strand
CAAGGATGTGCCGGCGACGCCGCTGCTGTCGGTCTCGACGACCGCCAAGCGCACTCTGGACGACGTCGCCGACGCGACCGACAAGGCGCTCAGCGCGATCCAGGCCGACATCAAAAAGAACAACCTCACGCAGGCCGGTCCGCGCCGCACGGTCACGACCAACTGGGGCGACGAGAACTACGATTTCGACATCGCGCTGCCGGTCAATCGCAACGACATCGCGCCGACCGATCCGGTCAAGGCCGTGCAGTCGTACGTGGGCAAGGCCTTGACGACTTCGTTCACCGGCTCGCCCGCGCAGCTGCCGCTGACGCGCCTTTTGTTGCGCGCCTACGCTTACACGCACGGCTACGCGTTCGACGAAAGCTCAACGGGTCCGGGCCGTATGTACGATGAGCTGACCACGACGGACAAGGCTGCGGCCGAGGACAACCAGTCGTTCACGGTCTATC
>VBNZ01000242.1:0-4814 GCA_005877675.1 Gammaproteobacteria bacterium | reverse complement strand
GACCCGGGGCATCGGGGTAGGAAAAGCTCACCACGAACTGTGCTTAGGTGAATCGCGCATGATCGAAACAAGCAATCTCGCCAAATACTACGGCGATCTCGTCGCCGTGGATGGCGTTTCCTTCAAGGTCGAGCCCGGACAGGTGCTCGGTTTTCTCGGGCCGAACGGCGCCGGCAAATCGACCACGATGAAAATGATCGCGGGCTTTCTCGCACCGACCTCGGGCACTGCGAAGGTGTGCGGCCACGACGTGGTCGAGGCGCCGCTCGAAGCCAAGCGCATGCTCGGCTACCTGCCCGAGGGTGCGCCGAGCTACGGTGAAATGACGGCGCGGCATTTTCTCGAATTCGTCGCCGACGTGCGCGGGCTCGCTGGCGCGCGCCGCGCGCAACGCATCGAGGAAGTGATCGAGCGTTTGCATCTGCACAAGGTGCTGGAGCAATCGATCGAGACGTTGTCGAAAGGCTTCAAGCGCCGCGTCGGTCTCGCGCAGGCGCTGGTGCACGATCCGGCCGTGTTGATACTCGACGAGCCGACCGACGGTCTCGATCCGAATCAGAAATTCGAGGTGCGCAGCCTCATCAACAACCTGGCCAAGGACAAGACCATCGTCGTATCGACGCACATTCTTGAAGAAGTACAGGCGGTGTGCAGCCGCGCGGTGATCATCGCGCGCGGGAAAATTCTCGCCGACGCGACGCCGGCCGAACTCGAATCGCGCTCGCGCTATCACCAGGCAGTGTCGCTGACCACGAGCAACGTGCCTGCGGCGCGCGACGCGCTGTCACGTGTTGCCGATGTCGCCGCAATCGAATTCGACGCGCACACGCATCGTCTCACCGCGATTCCGAAACCGGGGCGGCAGATTTTCGTGCCGATCAACGACGCGCTCAAGGCACAGGGCATCGCGTTCAGCGAATTGCAGCTCGAATCCGGCCGCATGGACGAGGTGTTCCGCACGATTACGCATGGCGATCTCGGCGAAGACGTGCCAGAAGGAGCACGAGCATGAGCCAGAAGGCAGATGGTGCCATGGTATGTGGTTCGTATGGCTCTCTCCTTCGGCCGCAGGCCGGGGGAGAGGGTTGGGTGAGGGGGGCTTTGCACAACATTCGCGCCGTTGCACACGCGCGCGGCGTTGCCCCCTCAACCCGTACCGTCGTCTCCCCGCAGCAGTGTTCAAGGAAGAGTGATCGTCGCGCGCTGCGCGCGCCATCGTGTTATTCGATTGGAGCGGGCGCATGAGCGGCTCATCTTTCAATGGCACGCTCGCGGTATTCAAGCGCGAGTTCGCGAGTTATTTCGCCACGCCGGTGGCCTATGTCTTCATCGTGATCTTTCTGCTGCTTGCCGGTGTGTTCACGTTTTACATCGGCCAATTTTACGAACGTGGGCAGGCGGATCTGTTCCCGTTCTTCAACTTTCATCCGTGGCTGTATCTGTTCCTCGTACCCGCGGTGGCGATGCGGCTGTGGTCGGAGGAACGCAAGAGCGGCACGATCGAGTTACTGCTGACCCTGCCATTGACCATGTGGCAGGCGGTGCTCGGGAAATTTCTCGCCGCGTGGGCATTTATCGGGATCGCGCTCGCGCTGACGTTCCCGGTGTGGATCACGGTCAATTATCTGGGCGCGCCCGACAATGGCGTGATCTTCGCGTGCTATCTCGGCAGCTTCCTGATGGCCGGCGCGTTTCTGGCAATCGGTTCGTGCCTGTCGGCGTGTACGCGCAACCAGGTCGTCGCATTCATCCTTACCGTGGTCGTGTGCTTCCTGTTCCTGCTTGCGGGCTTTCCGCTGGTGCTGAACTTCTTCAGCGCATGGGCGCCGCAAGAACTGGTCGATGCGATTTCCGGTCTGTCGTTTCTGCAGCATTTCGCCGCGATCGCCAAAGGCGTGATCGATATGCGCGACATCGTATATTTCCTGCTGGCGATCGCGTTCTGGCTGTATGCGAGCGCGGTCGTGATCGACTTGAAGAAGGCGGACTGACGCTATGACTACCCAGTCCAATCGCAAACTCTTTTCGCTCGGCGCACTCGCCGTGCTCGCGGTGCTGTTCGTCGCAGTGATCCTGATCAGCAATACCTTGCTGCGCGGCGCGCGCGTCGATCTGACGCAGAATCATTTATATACTTTGTCGCAAGGCACGAAGAATATTCTTGCGTCGATCGACGAGCCGCTGCACTTCACCCTGTATTTTTCGGACAAGGCCGCCGCCGAGAGCGCGCAGCCGGAGGCCGCAGCTCTGCGCGCCTACGCACCGCGCGTGCGCGAGATGCTCGCGGAGATGTCCGCGCGCGCCGGCGGCAAACTGCGCGTGGACACGATCGATCCGCTGCCATTCTCCGAGGAAGAGGATCGCGCGACCAGCCTTGGCCTGCAGGCGCTGCCGTGGGGGCAGGGCGGCACCAGCATTTTCCTTGGCCTTGCCGGCACCAACTCGACCAAGGGCAAGTCGCTGATGCCGATCCAAATTGGCCGATGTAAAACGTGAACACACCGGCAAGCAGCAGAAAGATCACGATGAAGAAACCCGTCGTCGGCGTGATTTCTTCGCTGCCGATGGGTGCAGGCTTCGATCCGCAGACGCGACAGGTGCGTCAGCCGCCGGCAATAGTCAGTCAGCTCGAGCAGTTGTTCGAGGTGCGTCAACTCACGCCGGCCGCGGTCAAGACCATCGACAAGGACATCGGCGTGCTCGCACTCGTGCATCCGAAGAACTTGTCCGACGATGCGCAGTATGCGATCGACCAGTTCGTGCTGCGCGGCGGACATCTGCTCGTGTTCGTCGATCCTCTTGCGGAGTCGGACGAGGCCGGTGCCGATCCGCAGAACCCGCAAGCCGCGATGATGGCCGACAAGTCCTCCGATCTGCAGCGACTGTTCAAGGCCTGGGGCGTTGAATACGACGCGAAGAAAGTCGTGCTCGACGTGCAGCATGCGCTGCAGATCAGTCTCGTGCAGGGCGCGCCGCCGGTGCGGCATGCGGCGATACTCGGCTTCACCAAGCGCGATCTGAATCCGACCGACATCACGACCGCTACGCTGCAGAGCATCAATGTGTCGAGCGCCGGATACTTCCAGCTCGCCAAAGATGCGAAGAACAAGCTCACGCCACTGATCCAGACCTCGGCCGATCGAGCCAACTTCTGGTCGGCTACAAGCCCGACGGCGACCAGCCGCTCGTGGTCGCGGGCCGCCTCGAAGGCAAGTTCACGACGGCATTTCCCGAACGCAAGGGCGAAGGTCATGTCGCCGAAGCCAAAGGTAGCGGCGAAATCATCCTCGTTGCCGATACCGACGTGCTGACCAATCGTTTGTGGGTGCAGGTGCAGGCGTTCTTCGGGCAGCAGACGATGAACGCCTTCGCGAACAACGGCGACTTCGTCGTCAATGCGGTCGACAATCTCGGCGGTTCGTCCGATCTGATTTCAATCCGTGGCCGTGCGACCTCGCAGCGTCCGTTCACAACGGTTGAGGACATGCGCCGCGCCGCAGAGGAAAGTTTCCGCGGCAAGGAGCGCGAACTGCAGACGCGGCTCAGCGACACCGAGCGCAGGCTCACCGAATTGCAAAGCGGCAAGAACAAGGACAGCGAGCTGATTCTATCGCCCGAGCAAAAAGCGGAACTGGAGAAATTCCAGGCGCAGAAGCTCTCGATACGCAAAGAGCTGCGCCAAGTGCGGCGCAGTCTCGACGAACGCATCGACGCGCTTGGTACGCGACTCAAGCTCGTCAACATCGGCCTGATGCCGCTGCTGATCACGCTGTTCGCGCTCGGCTTTGCTTTTTGGAAGCGGAAATCGCGCGCAGGCTGAGGGAGCTGTTACCAACATGCAGACAAAATCTTTCTACACACTCGTCGCAGCTGCCGCTATTGCGCTCGTTGCGGCTGTTTGGCTCGGACGCAGCAATCAACCCGCCAGCGAAGGCAATGTGCAAAATACATCGCTGCTGCCGGGCCTGCGCGAGGAACTCAATGCCATCGACGCCGTGACGTTCACCGGCGCGGCCGATCAGACCCTTGCGCGTTTCAAGCGCAGTGCCGACGGCTGGCGCATCGCGGAAAAGTCGGATTTTCCTGCTGATGTCGCCAAGCTGCGCGAGCTGTTGTTCAAGCTCGCCGACGCGAACGTGATCGAGGCCAAGACCGCAAATCCGGCGCGCTATACCGAACTCGGCGTCGAAGACCCCGCGAGCGCGAAATGCGATGCGCCTGCGCCGTCGGCCGGCGCAACAGACAAGGCAAATGCGCAAAAGAAATGCCTGGAAGGCAAGGGCGTGCTGGTCACGCTCGGTGGATTGAAGGCGCCGATCAAGCTGATCGTCGGACTGTACAACGGCGGCGGAGGCGGCGGCACCTTCGTGCGCCGCGCGGGCGAGGCGCGCAGTCTGCTCGTCGCTGGCAACCTTGCGATCGACAGAAATCCAGCCGCATGGATGCGCCATGAAGTCGCGGACATCGACGCCGCGCGCATCAAGGAAGTGCGCCTGACCGGGCTCGATGGCAAGACTTTGCGGGTTTTCAAGGAACAGTCGGTCGATGCAAGTTTCAAGGTCGCCGATGTGCCGGTCGGGCGTATGCTCGCCTCGGATTTCGTCGCAAACAGTCTCGGCTCGGGCCTGTCGAGCTTACGCGCGGATGATGTCGCAGCTGCCAAAGACGTGCCAGCACCCGACAAGGCATTCAAGGTGCATTACCTCGCGTTCGGCGGCCTCGCAGTGGATGTCACGGCATGGGAGGCGGACGGCAAAAACTTGATCCAGCTCGCCGCGTCGAACGATGCCGCGCAGCTCGATGCCGACGTCGCC
>VBNZ01000096.1:65635-69687 GCA_005877675.1 Gammaproteobacteria bacterium | reverse complement strand
GAAGCGGTCCGGTGCGCAGGCGATCCATCCGGGCTATGGTTTTTTGTCCGAGAACGCCGACTTCGCCGACGCCTGCGAGCGTGCGGGCATCGTTTTCATCGGCCCGTCGAGCGCGTCGATGCGCAAGATGGGTTCGAAGGCCGGCGCCAAGGATTTGATGGCGGGTCACGGCGTGCCGGTCGTACCCGGCTACACAGGCGAAGATCAGGATCCCGCCTTGCTCGCGCGCGAAGCACAGCGCATCGGCTTTCCGCTGATGATCAAGGCCGCGTACGGCGGCGGCGGCAAGGGCATGCGCATTGTGCGCAAGGCCGAGGAGTTTGCCGCGAATCTCGAATCCTGCCAGCGCGAGGCTAAGAACGCGTTCGGCCGCGATCGCGTGCTGCTCGAGCGCTACATCGAGCATCCGCGTCATATCGAATTCCAGGTGTTGGGCGACACGCATGGCAATATCGTGCATCTGAACGAACGCGAGTGCTCGGCGCAGCGGCGCTACCAGAAGGTGCTTGAAGAAACGCCATCGCCTTTCCTAACGCCGGAGTTGCGTGCGCGCATGGGCGATGCCGCGATCGCGGCGGCGCGTGCGCTCGACTACGTCAACGCCGGTACGGTCGAATTCATCGTCGGCGCGGGAGGCGATTTCTACTTCATGGAAATCAACACGCGCTTGCAGGTCGAGCATCCGGTCACCGAAATGGTCACGGGCCTCGACCTGGTCGAACTGCAATTGCGCGTCGCATCAGGCGAATCCCTGCCTGCGCTCTTGCCTTCCGAGTCCCCAGTCCCGAGTCCCGAGTCCCGGCTCTCAAACGGACATGCGATCGAACTGCGCCTGTATGCCGAAGACCCGCAGCAAAATTTTCTCCCGGGCTCGGGCAAGCTGCAGCACCTCGCACTGCCCTCGCCGAATGCGCACGTGCGCGTCGATGCCGGCGTGATCGAGGGCGACACGGTCACGATTTTCTACGATCCGATGATCGCCAAACTGATCGTGTGGGATCGCACGCGTGCGGACGCGCTGCAGCGCATGCGCGAGGCGCTTGCGCAATGTGATGTAGTCGGGCCGAAATCGAATATCGAATTTCTGGAACGCCTCGTGCGCCATCCGGCCGTGGTCGAGGGCCGCATCGATACCGGCTACCTCGATCGCCACCTGACCGAATTCCTGCCTGCCGACGCCTCGCCCGATCACGCGACGCTGTTCGCAGCAGCGACTGTGGTATTGCTCGATCAGGAGGCGCAAGCGCCGCTTCTTGCCGCGACCAGCGGCGATCCGTATTCGCCATGGGCACGCGCCGATGCCTGGCGGCTCGGACATCCGGGCAAGCGCATCGTCTGCTTCGCGCAAGGCGATGCGCGCATCGAGATCGATGCGCATGGCGCAGCGGGCGACTATGTGCTCAACACAAGTGATGCCCGCTGCGCAGTGCACAACGCCCGTTGCAGTGACGGCAATCTCAGCGCAAGCTTCGATGGCGTCGCGCGGCGCTATCGCGCGCATATGGACGGCGCGAACGTGCTACTGCACGATGACGCGCAGCGCACACGGCTGATGCAGGTACCCGCGTTTGCGTTCGAGAAATCGAAAGGCCAGGCGAGCGACCGCATCGTCGCGCCTATGCCCGGCCGCATCGTGCTGGTCAAGGTCGCGGGCGGCGACAGCGTAAGCGAAGGTCAGGAGCTGATCGTAATGGAAGCGATGAAGATGGAAATCACGCTCAAAGCGCCGCGCGTGGCGAAGATTGCCGCGATCAGCGCGAAGGCTGGTGAGTTCGTCGAGGCAGATGCGGTGCTTGTACGTTTTGCGGACGACGCAAAATGAACTGGCCGACGAAGCTTTGCCTCTTGCTGGCCACTCTTACGTTGAGTGCCTGCCAGACCACGGTGCTCGAGCACATGCCGCAAGGGGCAAGCACTGAATGTCCCCTGCCCGCACGCGGCGCGTGGATCGCGGTCGAGGACGATGGGCAAGACGCAACGGATTTCGGTCTGCTCGTACACGCCGACTGCACGCTCGAATCGCGCGGCAAGGATGGCCCGCACCCCGCCAAACCGCCGTTGCCGCAGGCGAAATTCTTCGTCGGCGCGGGCAAGACCCTCGTCTTCATCGCGACGGCGGACGCATATGAACTCGCCGAGATCAAACCGGACGACACGAACCCCGACAAAGGCGGCTTCATGGTCTTCGCATGGCAGCGTCATGGCGATCTGCTCGAACTGCAAGTGCCCGATCATCGCCATGTCGCACACCTGATCGTCGATGGCGCAATCCGCGGTCGCACCTTGTGGAACAGACAGGACGAAGTCGTTACGGCTTACAATTTCCTGAGCGGCGATGAAGCTGCGATCGCACAATTGCTGGCGCGCACCGATCTGTTCGGTGAGGTGAAGGCTATGCGCCTGCGCCATGTCGGCGACGACGAAAAAGCCTTGAATCGCGCGCTGCGCGCCGCAACGTCAAAGTCCATGTCATCGAAGAAGCATCCGTCATGAGCGACGGCGTCCGCATCGTCGAAGTCGGTGCACGCGACGGCCTGCAGAACGAAAAAACCATAGTGCCGACGCTGGTAAAGATCGAGCTGATCGATCGCCTTTCCGCAACTGGCTTGCAAAGCATCGAGGCGACGAGTTTCGTCAGCCCCAAGTGGGTGCCGCAGCTCGCCGACGCGGCGGACGTCTATACGGCTATTCAAAAATTTCCCGGCGTGCGCTACCCCGTGCTAGTGCCGAACCTGCAGGGCTACGCGCGCGCGCGCGCGGTCGGCGTGAGCGAGATCGCTGTTTTCACGGCAGCGAGCGAGGCATTCAACCAGAAGAACATCAACGCGACGATCGCCAAATCGCTCGAACGCTTCGCGCCGGTAGTGGAGCGCGCACAAACCGACGGCGTAGCCGTGCGCGGCTATGTCTCCACCGTGCTCGGCTGCCCGTATCAGGGCGAAGTGCCGCTCGCAGATGTCGTGCGCGTCGCGAAATCGCTGCACGCAATGGGTTGTTATGAGATATCGCTCGGCGACACGATCGGTATCGGCACGCCCGCAAAAGCGCGCGCGATGCTCAAGGCTGTCGCTGGCGAAGTGCCGATGTCGGCGCTGGCGATCCATTTTCACGATACACGCGGACAGGCGCTGGCAAATATTCTCGCCTGCCTTGAACTTGGTGTCGGCGTGATCGACTCGGCCGTGTCGGGCGTCGGCGGCTGCCCGTACGCGCGCGGCGCGAGCGGCAATGTCGCGAGCGAGGACGTGGTCTACATGCTGCACGGCTTGGGGCTAGCCACCGGCGTCGATCTCGACGCACTGATCGAGACCGGCCGCTGGCTCAGCGCGCAGCTTGCGCGCGAGAACGGGAGCAAGGTAGGAAAAGCCGCCTGACTAGTCTTGAAGAGCGCACGCTTTCGGCGCTTCGGTTAGCCGCGGGGAGTTCACGAAGTATTTTTGATAAGTGTTCAGCGCCCACGTATCCGCGTCGGCCACTTCGTTCGCAGAGAGCCCGCCACGTTCAGCCATTCGATCTAGCTTGGCAGCGTAGTCGCCCACAGCGCCGAGCTTAAGCAGACGATTCATTCGATACACAGTGGCTCGCGTCCCAACAGGAACGTCGATAGACAGAAATCGCAGCCAATTGCCGGAATGCCCCAGAGAACTTCCTGTCGTCTCGAGCAACGTCGCAATACGCCAGTCGCCACGTTCGAATGCTTCGTTTGCATAATGTGACGCTTCAACTTGGTAAACAGAAACGTCTTGCTCCGAAGTTCCTCCCTTGAAATCACCTTCGATATAGCAAAGCTGTGCGTCGTGGTCGCCCCGCTTGACCGCGTTCGCAACGGAGCGAAAATAATCCTGTTCGATATTCGACGAGTCTGCGTTGCAGCTTGTTAGTTGCTCTGACATCGTCTGCACTTTTTCGCCAAATCCAGCCGTACGGACTTTGCAAAACGTATGGGCTGGCGAGTCGACGACAGTTGCGTCGCAAGCCGCGATCATGTTCCTCATCTCCGTTATCTTGGCCTGCGTGACATGGCAGCGTTGTGCACGCCTAAATTCGCTGAC
>VBNZ01000096.1:56605-65530 GCA_005877675.1 Gammaproteobacteria bacterium | reverse complement strand
CCCCTTCGCGCGCGAAGCCGCATCCGCGCGAACCTCGCCAACTCTACTCAATCCGAAGTACAGAACGCCAATCGTTGCTCCGGCAAATAGAGCGGCGCCAATTGCCCATTTCGTCCTCATAGCCCGCCGCATTTGGCTCCCTTGTCTTGCAAATATGCATCCTTCGCCGCATGCAGCTGTTGCGGTTGCTTCACCCGATACCTATTGATGGGAGATTTCGTGAGCAATGGTGTCAACCAATTCGGCCATGGATCCGTACGATCCCATAAATATCGTTGAGTTTTTGTAGACTTGCGTATCCGTTCTTCCTTCAAGTTCCTGCCAAGAGCACATGGAGTATGTCGGCTGGGTCGGAGGCGACGGGTCGGGAGTGGTCGTGAAATTTAGTTCATAGCCGTCATCGAAAGGCGCGCCGACGCAAACCATGAAAGTAAAAAAGGCCATCCAAACCGCATACATGATTTTCATGTGTTCTCCTTGTTGCGCTGCCTTTGATCGAGTCGCCGGACCAGTCGCCTGACGTGGCGCGCGCAGCCTAATCCCCCCTTTCGCGCAGCCTACCCCCCCCTTTTAGTGTCAATCCCTGGAGCCACGACGGGGACAGCGATCCAACTTTGCGCATAGAATTGAGAAACCATCTGTCCATGGATCGCGCATGCCCGCTCGCCTCGCTCCCGATCAATCCCGCGGTTATCTCGTTGCGATCGGCTCCGGCGTACGCGGCGTCGGCGAAACCGGCATTTTCAAGCGCCTGATCGCGCTGGTCGGGCAGCGGCCGAACATCATCGTGCTCGCGGCCAATCCCGGCGACGATGCGGGCGTCGAGGATCTCGACACGCGCCTCCTCGCGAACGGCGCCGGCCATGTGCAGCGCATCGTGCTCAGCGCGCGCGGCGATAGCGATGCGCCGGCGACGCTCAATCAGGTCGAACGTGCCGATCTCGTGCTGCTCTGCGCGGATCAGCCGCTGCGTCTTTCCACTCTGCTCGGAGGCACGCAACTTGCGCGGCTGCTGCGCCGGCGCAATGCCGACGGCATGGCCATCGCCGGGCTCGGACCGGGCGCCGCAATTCTTGCCGAACATATGCTCGCCGGCGGCGCGCAAGGCCCGACGCCGCGCATGGGCAGCGTGACGCTCGCGCCAGGCCTGGGCTTGTCCAATCGCCTGGTGATCGATCAAGGCGGCGCCGGCGCCGATCGTCTCGGTCGCCTGCTCGCTGCGCTGGCGTTGAATCCATTCGCGCTCGGCATCGGCATCGACCCAGACACCGCCGCGTTCATCGGTCCGGACAATGTCGTGGACATCGTCGGCCATGGCGGCATCACCGTCGTCGATCCCGCCGATGTCGGCCACTCGAATGTCGCCGAGGCAGGTCCTGCCGAACCGATCAGCATCACCAATCTGCGCGTGCATGTGCTGGTGCATGGCGCGCGCTACGATCTGGACTTCCGTCGCACTATCACCTGAGGCGAATGCGCATAAAGTTACTTTTATACTTTGCTCTCGCGTGTGCATGGCCGCTCGCGCATGCGGCGCCCACGCTGCTGCGTCCTGCGCGCGTGTGGACCGCGGACCCGGGCGGGCCGGCCCATGCCGGCTGGGTGGTGCTGGTCGACGGCACGACGATCGCCGCAGTCGGCCCGGCCGCGCAGATCAAGGTCCCCGCCGACGCGAGGGTCATCGACCTGCCCGATGCCACGCTGCTGCCTGGCCTGATCGATCTGCACGCGCATCTGTTCCTGCATCCGTACAACGAAACGCCATGGAACGATCAGGTGCTGAAGGAGCCGGTGCCCTATCGCACCCTGCTCGCTGCGCAGCACGCGCGCGATACGTTGCTCTCGGGATTCACTACGCTGCGCGATCTCGGCACCGAGGGCGCGGGTTATGCCGACGTGTCGCTCAAGCGCGCGATCGATGACGGGCTGGTCGCCGGTCCGCACGTTTTCATCTCGACAAGAGCAATCGTCGCGACGTCATCGTACGGCCCGGGTCCGCGCGGCTTTCGTCCCGATATCGAATTGCCCGGCGGCGCGCAGGAAGTCTCCGGCGTCGAGGCTGCGATCGCAGCCGTGCGCGAGCAGGCAGGCCACGGCGCGGACTGGATCAAGATCTACGCCGATTACCGCTGGGGTCCCGACGGCAGGACCCAGCCGACCTTCAGCGAGGCAGAACTCAAGGCGATGGTCGAAGCCGCACATCTCTCCGGCCGTCCCGTGACGGTGCACGCGACCAGCGACGCAGGCGTGCGCATGGCGGTCCTTGCCGGCGTCGATTCGGTCGAGCATGGCGACAATGCGAGCGAGGAAACGTTCAAGCTGATGAAGCAACGTGGCGTCGCGTATCTGCCGACGTTGACCGCGGTCGAGGCGATCGCACAGTACTTCGAACACTACGAGGCGGACAAAACGCCACCGAGTGCGCGCATGCGCGAGTCGGCCGCCGCGTTCGCGCGTGCGCTCAAACTTGGTGTGACGATCGGCCGCGGCAGCGACGTCGGCGTCTTCGCGCACGGCACGAGCTGGCGCGAACTTGCCTGGATGGTCAGGCTGGGCATGACGCCAATGCAGGCGCTGCATGCGGCGACGGACGTCGATGCGGCAATCCTGCGCAAGCAAAACGAATTCGGCCGCATTGCGTCGGGCCTGCATGCGGATCTTGCCGCCTTCAGCGGCGATCCGACGCAAGACATCGACGCCGTGCGCAAACCGGTATTCGTAATGAAGGACGGTGCGATTTACCGTACACCGTCCGATCGCGCGCCGTGAAGGACGATATTGCGCTGCGCGTTGCCGCCCCCGCTGACGCGGCAGCGATCCGCGCGATCTATGCACCGCATGTCACAGATTCGGCAGTATCGTTCGAGACCGAAGTGCCCTCGGTCGAGACCATGGCGCAACGCATCCGCGAGCGCCTGCCGACGTATCCCTGGCTGGTCGCAGCGGAAGGCGACGCGATCGTCGGCTACGCCTACGCGAGCCCGCATCGCGAACGCGCGGCGTACAGCTGGTCATGCGAGGTCACCGCTTACGTCGCTGCGCAGGCGCGCGGCCGCGGCGTTGGCAGGCGGCTTTATGCGGCATTGTGTACTTTGCTAAAAATGCAGCAATACGTGAATGCGTTCGGCATCATCACCTTGCCGAATCCGGCGAGCATCGCGCTGCACGAGGCCTGTGGATTTCGCCGTGCTTCGACATTTATTCATGCAGGCTACAAACGCGGCGCCTGGCACGATGCCGGCTGGTGGCAGTGCGAATTGCAACCGCCGCCTGTCCCATCGACGCCGACGATTCCGTTCGCCGCCCTGCCGCAGGAAGCCGTTCGCGCCGCCATGAACGACCGTCGGTGACGCAAATTATTGTCACGCCGTGTCAACTGCTGTGCAATCCGCGCGTTGGAAAATGCTGAGCGTCGCGATGCCATAGCGGCCGCGAGTCTGGGAGGGTGCGATGAATCACGCTTTATTCCGTAGCGGCACGTTGTGGCCGATTTTATTGGCGGGTCTGACGCTCGCTGCGAACACGCAGGCGTTTACGCCTAAACCCGTAGAGCCTCGGCCGGCACGGGTCGTACCGCCTTTCCATCCATCGACACCTGCCGATCTGCCGAAGAGCGACGCCGAGGCGGCGCGTTTCCTGACTATGGCCACGTTCGGCCCGACTCAGGCCGATGTCACGCTATTGCGACAGATCGGTTACAGCGCATGGATCCGCAAGCAACTGCAGATGCCGGTCGCATTGCAGCGTCCCTACGTCGAGACGCTCGACAAGGCCGTGCAGAATCCGGGCCAGAACGACCGCATGGAAGTCTGGTTCTACAACGCGGTCACCGCGCCCGATCAGCTGCGTCAGCGCATGGCCTGGGCGCTGAGCCAGATCGTCGTCACCTCCGATCAGGCCGGTGGACTCGTGCAGGACCCGATCGCGCTAGCCGAGTACTACGACACTCTCGCGCGCGACGCGACCGGCTATGTCGACGGCAACGGCGCGCGTCATCCCTCGACCTACGCCAATCTGCTCTACGACGTCACGCTATCGCCCGCGATGGCGAAAATGCTGAGCTTCCTGCGCAATCAAAAGGGCGATCCGATCAAGGGCACCTCGCCGGACGAGAACTACGCGCGCGAAGTGATGCAGTTGTTCTCGATCGGCCTCGTGTTACTCAATCAGGACGGCTCGCCCAAGCTCGATACGAGCGGCGCTCCGATCCCGACCTACAACCAGACCACGATCACGCAATACGCGAAGATCTTCACAGGCTGGAGCTACACGAGCGGATTCAACAGCAACCCCGCGAACTACACCAACTGGTCGACAGCCGAATACCAGCCGATGATCTGCTACGACCAGTATCACGACTTCGGCACGAAGACCCTGGTCAGCTACAGCGGCAACTATGGCGCTGGTTCGGATGCGATCGTGATCGCGGCGAACAATACCTGTGCGGTCGACCTGCAGCAGGCACTGGCCGCGCTGACCAACCATCCGAATCTCGCGCCGTTCGTTTCCAAACAACTGATCCAGCGCTTCACCACGAGCAATCCGACGCCGGCTTATGTTGCGCGCGTCGCGGCGACGTTCCGCGCGAGCAATGGCGACTTGCCGCAGACCGTGGTTGCGATCCTGCTCGACCCGGAGGCGATGAACGGCAGCGCCGATACCCCGGGCTACGTGTTCAGCAAGGCCCGCGAGCCCTTGCTGCGTCTCACCGCGCTGTGGCGCTGGTACAAGGCCGCGGCTAGCACGGGCTTGTACACCTACAACAACCCGCAGACCGCATACAGCGAGCGTCCGCTCGGCTCGCCCACCGTGTTCAACTTCTTCCTGCCGAGCTATCAGGCGCCCGGAGAGATCAGCGACTCCGGCCTGCTCGTCTCGCCGGAGCTGCAGATATTCAACGAGTCGACGGTCGCTGACCGCGCGCAGCAATGCGTATGTCGGCAACAGCGGCAACAAGGCCGAGACGATCGCGATCGATCTATCGACACTGACTGCACTCGCCAATGACGCGAATGCACTCGCCGACCAGATCAATCACGACCTGCTCTACGGCCGCATGAGCGCGGCAATGAAGGCCAGTCTCGTGAAACTGATCAACACGATCCCCTCGACGAGCGCAATCACGCGCGCGCAGGCAGCGTTGCAGGCGACGCTGATCTCTCCCGAATTCACGATACAGAAGTGAGGCCATCATGAGCACACACTATTCCCGTTCGCGCCGCCAGTTCCTGCGCGACGCCGTTTGCTCGAGCCTCGCCGCAGCCACGGGCAGCGCGGTGCTCACGCAGTTCGGCATGCTCAATACCGCGCTGGCGCAGTCCTGCGGCAGTTATGGCGCGGTCAACGACTACAAGGCGCTGATCTGCCTGTTCCTGCTCGGTGGCAACGATTCGTGGAATCTACTCGTGCCGACCGACGCACAGCGCTACGGGGTGTATTCGACTTCGCGCAGCAGTTCCGCCGGCGCGTCGTCGAGCATGGCGATCGCGCAGAACGCGCTGCTGCCGATCAATGCGCTCAATGCGGGCGCGGGGGAGACCTACGGCTTGCACCCGAGCGCGCCGGAGCTTGCCAACCTCTTCAACGCCGGCAATGGCGCGTTCGTCGTCAACGTCGGCACTGCATTGCAGCCGACCAACAAGACGCAGTATCTGCAGCCGGGCTATCCGCTGCCGCCGCAGCTGTATTCGCACTCCGATCAGCAGGCGCAGTGGGCTTATGGCCAGCCGAAACAGAACGGCACGGTCGGCTGGGGTGGGCTCGTCGCCGATCGCTTGCACGTGCTCAATCCGGGTGCGCTGATTCCGATGTCGATCTCGCTCTCGGGACAGAACCGCTTCCAGGCCGGCAGCATCGTGCAGCCCTATACGATTTCCTCGAACGGCCCGGTGAGCCTGTCGGGCTATACCGGCAGCACCGGCCCCGCGCGCCTCACGGCGTTGTCCGAGATGCTGGCCGAAACCTACACCGATCCGATATCGCGCACCTACGCCAAGACGGTCAGCAACGCACTCGACTACTACAACACGATGAGCTCGGTGCTCGCCGCGGCGCCACCGCTGACGACGACGTTCCCGGCGAACAATCCGGTCGCGGCCGCGCTCGCCGAAGTTGCGAAAGTGATTTCGATGCGCGACATGCTCAAGGCCAAACGCCAGATATTCTTCATCGGCTTCGGCAGCTTCGACACGCATGCCAACCAGCTCACCGATCAGCCCAAGCTGCTGCAAACGATCTCGCAGGCGCTCGGCGCGTTCTACGACTGCACGGTGAACGATCTGAAGATTCCGCAATCGATCACGACTTTCACCCTGTCCGAATTCGCGCGCACGCTCAACTCGAATGGCGACGGCACCGATCACGCCTGGGCCGGCATCCAGTTCGTCATGGGCGGCGCAGTGAAGGGTCAGAAGCTCTACGGCGCGCCGGCAACGAGCGGCAGCTTATTCCCGAACCAGACCTTGAACGGCGCGGATTGCCTGGCACGCGGCCAGATGATGCCCGCGGTGTCGTGCGACCAGTACGCCGCCACACTGGCGAACTGGCTCGGTGTGCAGGCTTGCGATATCGCGACGATCTTCCCGTACGTGAGGAATTTCTCCACCACCAATCTTGGATTTGTCTGAAGGATGTTGCTGAAAAGCCTGCTCGCATTTGCATTGTGCGCGTTCGCGACTGCAGACATTGCGTTCGCTGACGATCATGTCGTTTCGGTCGGCGGCGGCAGCGATTCGTTCTCGCCGTCGACGCTGACAATCAATACCGGCGATACGGTGACGTTCAAGCTCATCAGCGGCTCGCACAATGTCGTTTCCGACACCGGCCTGTTCCGCTGTGCCAACGGCTGCGACGGCAATGGCGGCAACGGCAGTCCGGCGAGCAACGCATGGAGCGTGACCTTGCCGTTCAACAGCGCGGGCACTTTCGGTTACTACTGCGAACCGCACGGCGCGCCCGGCACGGGCATGCATGGCACGATCCGCGTCAATGCGCCGGCCTTCTCGATCACACCCGCGCTCTCGGGGTTCTGGTACAACCAAGCCACCTCGGGACAGGGCTTCGATATACAGTTTCCGGGCAACGGCGTCGCGCTCGCTGTCTTCTACACCTTCGACAATGCCGGCAACAATCTGTGGCTGATCGCCAATGGCAGCATCAGCGGAAACAAGGCGACTTTGACCCTCACGCAAACCACGGGCGGCTTTTTCCCTCCGAATTTTCCGACCGATCAGAGCAAGATCAACCGCAGTACGTGGGGCACGCTGACACTGACCTTCAGCGACTGCAACAACGCCGTCGCCGCGTGGGTGCCGCTGGTGCCGGGCTATGTCAGCGGCAGTATGCCGATCACGCGCCTGACCGGGATCGGCGGACTGACTTGCCAGTAGCGACTCGCGCGCTCACTCGGTTGAAATCGCGGCTTCCAATGGAAGCGATCCTGCGCGATCGCACGGGAGACCGCGTTGCAACTCAAAGAATCAAAGGGGTCAGCCTCAATTGATTCTACGAATCAAAATCAATCGGGTCTGACCCCTTGATTTTGACCCCTTTGATTTTCTTCGGACAATACTGACCGAATGATCGCGTTATTAGCAGGGGACACGGGAGTCTGCTACGCTGTGGCTGCGATTGAACCGTCACCAACAAAAAAACGAACCAAGGGAGCGGCCATGCTCGCAAAGATATTTTCCGTCGGGGTGCTGCTTGTGCTGCTCTTGGCGAAAACAGCGCACGCGCAAGGATTTAACCAAGCATTGAGCCTTGGACCCGGCCAAGGGTACGCCGCCCTCCCCAGCTCCACGGTCTTTGATTTCAGTACGGGTTTTACCTTCGAGGCTTGGGTCTCTGTCGTTGATTCCCACGGTCCGGGAGCTTGTTCCACCATAGCGGGTAAGGGTTATACGACGACTTTTTGGATGGGCTTGTGCGGCACAACGCTGCGCTCTTACATCAAAGGGGTAAGCTCACTTTTTGACGCAGGCACCGTCCCGCCCAATGTGTGGACCCATGTGGCGGTTACATACGATGGGTCCGTGCGCCGCCACTTCATCAACGGTGTGGAGGTTGGGTCGCACAGCGACGCACCGCCCATGACGACGAACGGATCACAGGTCCGGATCGGCAGCGACGTCGACTGGCAGTACACGGTGTCGGGGCTTCTCGACGAAGTGCGATTCTGGAATATCGCCCGCAGCGCTGCGCAGATTCAATCCACCATGTCGTCCCCCCTGCAACCGCCGCAAGCGGGCTTGGTGGCGCTCTATCATTTCGATGGTAACGCCAATGATGCGGTCGGTAGCAACAATGGGACGCTGGCGCTGGCTGCCGCTTTTGCGACACCCAATCCCGCGATATTTTCGATCACGCCCGCGCTATCGGGCTTTTGGTACAACCAGCCTACGTCGGGACAGGGTTTCGATATCCAATTCCCCGGAAACGGCGTCGCGCTTGCCGTGTTCTATACCTTCGACAACGCCGGCAATGGTCTGTGGCTGATCGGCAACGGTTCGGTCAGCGGCAACAACAAGGCAACGCTCAACCTCGTGCAGACGAGCGGCGGCTTCTTCCCGCCGAATTTCCCGGCCGACAAGACGAAGATCAAGCGCGATCCCTGGGGCACGCTGACCCTGACCTTCAGCGATTGCAACAACGCTACTGCCGCCTGGGTGCCGCTCGTGGCAGGTTATGTCAGCGGCTCGATGGCAATTACGCGACTGAGCGGCATTGGCGGCCTGACCTGTCAGTAGCGCGGCTCAAGCGCATACAGTTTGTCTCGGGTTAAAATCCCGGTTTCACATCCGCGATCCGGGCGATCGCACGGGAGACCGCGTTGCAACTCGATCAGACACGGGCCGTCATCACCGGCGGCGTATCCGGGCTCGGCCTCGCCGTAGCCAAACACTTCATCGCGCACGGCGCCAAGGT
>VBNZ01000096.1:51570-56551 GCA_005877675.1 Gammaproteobacteria bacterium | reverse complement strand
CGATGTCACAGCGGAAGACGGCGTGGCGGCGACGCTGAAGCAGGCGGCCGAACGCATGGGCGGGCTCAATGCGGCGATCAACTGCGCGGGCATCCTCGGCGCCGGCCGCGTGCTCGGCAAGGAAGGACCGATGCCGCTGAAGACCTTCGACGCGACGATACGCGTCAATCTGATCGGCAGCTTCAATGTCTCCAAAGCCGCGGCCGGGATCATGCAGAACAATGCGCCCGGCGCCGACGGCGAGCGCGGCGTGATCGTCAATACCGCCTCGATTGCCGCGTACGAAGGACAGATCGGCCAGGCTGCCTACGCCGCATCGAAAGGCGGCGTGATCGGCATGACCCTGCCGATGGCGCGCGAGTTCGCGCGCATCGGCGTGCGTGTGATGACCGTGGCGCCCGGCGTGTTTCATACGCCGATGGTCGACGGCATGCCGGCACAAGTATACGAATCCCTTTGTGCACAAGTACCCTACCCCTCACGTCTGGGCACGCCCGAGGAGTTTGCGTCCACCGTGGCGTTTATCCTTGAGAACCGCTATCTCAACGGCAGTGTGATCCGGGTCGATGGGGCGATACGATTGGCGCCGAAATGAATTTCAAGATGAGGCCCTGCATGCGCAAAGGCACTGGATTCCCGCTTTCGCGGGAATGACGGGCACAAGCAAAAACACGGGATTCTTGCTTTCACGAGAATGACGAGCACAAGCAAGGCGCTGGATTCCCGCTTTCGCGGGAATGACGAGCATCAGCAAAGGCACTGGATTCCGCTTTCGCGGGAATGACGAGCACAAGAAATGAAAGCCTTCGAAATCAAACGCGGCAACGTCGTCGAACACAATGGCAAGGTCTGGCAGATACGCGATATCGAGCGCAGCGCGCCGCAAGGTCGTGGCGGCAATGTCACATATCGCTTCATCATGTACTCCGTGCCAGGGGCGCAGAAGCTCGATCTGTCGCTGCGCGCCGACGATGAGCTCAAGGAAACCGAACTGACACGGCGTCAGGTGAATTTTTCGTACAAGGATGGCGAAGCATTCGTGTTCATGGATATCGAGGACTACACGCAGTTCACGCTCGATGCATCTGCAGTCGGCAACGCCGCCGGTTTCATCACCGACGGACTCGAAGGTTGCTATCTGCAGCTGATCGACGATCAGGCGGTCGCGCTGCAGTTGCCGCAGACGGTGACGCTTGAAGTCGTCGATACTGCGCCCGAACTGAAAGGCGCCACCGCGACCAAGCGTCCGAAACCGGCCAAGCTCAACACCGGCATCGAAATTCTGGTGCCGGAGTACGTTACGACCGGCGAGAAGATTCTGGTCAGCACGACCACCGGCGAGTTTTCCGGCCGAGCCTGACGCAGTGCAGAATCTAGTCATCCGGCGTGCGGTTCCTGGCGATGCTGCGCAGCTCGCGCAGCTCGCCGCGCGCACGTTCAAGGACACGTTCGCCGCGGCCAATTCGGCCGAAGACATGGCCAAGCACCGGGCGAAAACCTACGGCCCTGCGCAGCAAGGTATCGAAATCGCTTCGCGCGACATGCACACCTTGCTCGTCCATCGCGTATGCGCAATTGCGCCGCGACCTCATGCCCGATTGCGTGCGCGGTCATACGTCGATCGAACTGTGGCGCTTTTATGTCGATACGCCGGCAATCGGGCGCGGCGTGGCGCAGCGCCTGATGGCCGCGGTCAACGATGCCGCGCTGGCTGCGGGCGCCGATACCCTGTGGCTCGGCGTTTGGGAACACAACGCGCGAGCGATCGCGTTCTACCGCAAGTGCGGATTTCACCTCGTAGGATCGCACGTGTTCGTGCTCGGCAGCGATCCGCAGACCGACCTGATCATGCAGCGCGCAATCAAGCAAAGCGAACTCGCCGGTTAGGGCGTCCGCGTCATGAATTTGCGTGCCATGCGCCGCAACGACGCATCGATGTCGGGATCGTCGGCTATCGCAGCAATCTCCCGCCAGGCCAGTGCGTGCGATTCGTCGCTGAGCGTGAACGCCTCACTGCGCGTAGCGTGCACGACGAAACGCACGTCGTAATGCCAATGCGCCGCTTCATTGCCGCGCGCCGGAATTTCGTGGCAATCCATATCGAAGATCGTGGGCTCAATAACGAGATCGTCCAGACCCGATTCCTCTTGCGCCTCGCGCAATGCTGTGCGCGCGAGGTCGCGATCGCCATCGGCGTGACCGCCGAGTTGCAGCCAGCGGTCGAGTTTCTTGTGGTGCGTGAGCAGCACGCGCTTGTCGTCTGCGCTGACCAGCCATGCTGCGCCAGTCAAATGCCCGGTCGCGAGATGGCGCTCGGCCGCATCCGCATGTACAGACACGAAGTTGCGAAATTGTTCGACACAGGTACGTTCCTGCGGATAGGCACGTGCGTATTCGTCGAACGCGGCCAGCCACACCCGTTGGTGCGGCGCAAGTGATACGACCGTTTCATTCATGGACTGCTGCGCCACCGCTTGCTCGTGAGTGAGGGGTCGCGTATTTTACGCCGATGCATCACAGCCCATCGGGCCGGTGGCGCACCAACTCTAACGGCGGTGATCCTTCGATCCCGCCACTTGAAGCCACCACCGGGGAGCTCAAACCAATGCTTTTTTGGCGCGTCAAGCCGCTCGACAAGATTCTCGAAACCGCTGAAAAGAAATCGCTAAAGCGCCAGCTCGGGCCAATTCAGCTCACCCTGTTAGGTATCGGCGCCGTAATTGGCACCGGTATTTTCGTGCTCACTGCGGAAGCCGGACAAAAGGCTGGCCCGGGCATGATGCTCGCGTTCGTGATTGCGGCTATTGTTTGCGCGCTCGCCGCGCTGGCTTATGCCGAACTCGCAGCGATGGTGCCGGTCTCCGGTTCCGCATATACCTACACGTACGGCGTGCTTGGCGAGTTCATTGCCTGGATCGTAGGTTGGGCGCTCGGGCTTGAGTATGGAATCGGTGCGGCGACAGTTTGTGTCGGCTGGTCCGGCTATATGAACGGATTGCTCTCACATGCTGACTTGTTCGGCTTGGTGCAACCTGGCGCGCTCGCGCTGCCCGAAGCCTTGCGCACCGGACCTTTTGCCGGCGGCACGTTCAATCTACTTGCGTTTCTGATCGGACTCGCGGTCACGGTACTGCTGGTGATCGGAACGTCCAAGAGCGCGCGCGTGAACGCAGTGCTCGTGGCGATCAAGATCGTTGCGCTGACGATGTTCATCGCCATTGCTTTCCCCTCGGTGCAAAGCACCAACTTCGAGCCCTTCCTGCCGGGTGGCTGGGGCAGCCCGACTGGCGGCGTAGGCGTGCTCGGTGCCGCAGCTTCGATCTTCTTTGCCTACGTCGGTTTCGATGCGGTTTCCACCGCCGCCGAGGAAACCAAGAACCCCAACCGCAATATCCCGATCGGACTGATCGGTTCGCTCGTGATCTGTACGATTTTCTATCTGCTAGTCGGTTACAGCGCCGCCGGTTCTGTCGGTGCGCAACCGATGCTCAGCGCCGCCGGCGTAGTGCTCGATCCGGGCAGCCCCGAGATGGCTGCCGCGTGCGCCGGTTCGCAGGCGCTGGTATGCAGCAAGGAGCCGCTGGCGCATGTATTGCGTTTGCTTGGACACCCACAACTCGGCAACTGGATCGGCGCCGCCGCGATCCTGGCTCTGCCCTCGGTGATCCTGATGATGATGTTCGGTCAGACGCGCATCTTCTTCACGATGTCGCGCGATGGTCTGCTGCCCGATGTGCTCTCCAAGGTGCACCCACGCTTCTTCACGCCGCACGTGATCACGATCTTGACGGGTGCCGTCGTTGCGATCTGCTCGGCGGTTTTTCCCGTCGGCAAGCTCGCTGACACCTCGAACTCAGGTACTCTGCTCGCGTTCGCGATGGTATCGATCGGCGTACTGATACTGCGCAAGCAACAACCCGATCGCCCGCGCCCATTCCGCACACCGATGGCCTGGATCGTCTGTCCGCTTGCGGTCGTCGGTTGCCTGCTGCTGTTCGTCAACCTGAGTCCGTTCGCCAAGGAATTCTTTGTCGGCTGGGCGATCGTTGGCCTCGTACTCTATCGGCTTTACGGCTACCACCGCAGTCATCTCGCCAACGGACGCGCATAAACGCAATGCGCCGCTGATTTCCGCAAGGCCGGCGAGTTGCCGGCCTTGTGCTTTTGCAAGATCATCGCCATACGGAATCCGCATGCTCAAACAACTGCTCCGCACCAAGCACCCGCTCGCGGTCAATCGCGAGGCTGGTGAAATCGAACTGCACCGCACGCTCGGGCCGTGGGGCCTGACCGCGATCGGCATCGGCGCGGTGATCGGTGGCGGCATCTTCGTCATTACCGGCAATGCGGCGGCGATGCATGCGGGCCCCGCAGTCGTGCTGTCTTTCGTATTCGCGGCGATCTGCTGCACGTTCTGCGGACTGTGCTACGCCGAGTTCGCGGCGATGGTGCCGGTGTCGGGTTCGGCCTATTCGTACACCTATGCGACCCTCGGCGAAGGCGCGGCATGGTTCATCGGCTGGATGCTGATCCTTGAGTACGGCGTTTCGGCCTCTGCGGTCGCGACGAGCTGGACCGGTTATTTCGTCAGCCTGCTCGATCACGTCGGCGTTCACTTGCCGACTGTGCTCACCAATGCGCCGCTCGCGAAGGTCGATGGTACATTACAGCTCACCGGCGCGATCATGAATCTGCCGGCGGTCGGCATCGTCCTCGCGCTCACCGCGCTGTGCTATGTCGGCATCCGCGAATCGGCGTCGGTCAACACGGGGATGGTGATCCTCAAGATCTGTCTGCTGCTGCTGGTAATCGGCTTCGGCTGGAGTTATGTCGACACCAGTCTATGGACGCCATTCATTCCGCCCGCGCAAGGCGAGCACGAATTCGGCTGGGGCGGCGTCCTGCGCGGCGCCTCAATGGTGTTCTTCGCCTACATCGGCTTCGAAGCAACCAGCGTGGCTGCACAGGAATCGCTCAACCC
>VBNZ01000096.1:16756-51540 GCA_005877675.1 Gammaproteobacteria bacterium | reverse complement strand
CCGTGCTCTACGTCGCGATGGCAGCGGTGCTCACGGGCCCGCTCTCGTACACGCAGTTGGGCACCAACGAACCCGTGGTGACCGCGGTGTCGAGTCACCCGCAGCTCGCCTGGTTGCGCTGGGTCGTCGAGATCGGCGCGCTGATCGGACTGTCCAGCGTGATTCTGTGCATGTGCATCGGCCAGCCGCGCATCTTCATGATCATGGCCAACGACGGTCTGCTGCCACCGGTGTTCTCGCGCATCCATCCGAAGTACCGCACGCCGCACATCAACACCGTGATCACCGGCATCGGCATCGCCCTGCTCGCAGCCGTGTTTCCGCTCGATGTGCTCGGCGATCTGACATCGATCGGCACGCTGATCAGCTTCGCCGCTGTCTGCGCCGGCGTGTGGATCCTGCGCGTGACCAGTCCGGAGATTCCGCGCCCATTCCGCATACCCGCCGCACCGCTGATCTGCCTGCTCGGCATCGTGAGCTGCGCCGTGCTGCTGTCGACCTTCGATGCCTACAACTGGACCTTGACCGTGGTCTGGACCATCGCCGGGTTCGCGCTGTACTTCGCTTACGGCTACGGCAAGAGCAAATTGCGCTTGGCCGACGCTGCGTTGGCGGGTGTCGCAGCACAGACGCCTTGATGGCCGGCAGATATTCCGTCGGCTGAGTCGTAAGAACTACGCTCCGTCGCCCTGACGCCCGTTGTCGCCAAGCCGCGCCTGCACCTCGTCGACCTGCGCGCGCTCCACCAGCTCGGGCGGCAGCGCCTTGCTCGCCTTCGCACCGAGTTCGCGCAGCTTCTCGACCTGACCGAGCAGATTGCCGCGGCCGTCGCTGAGCTTGCCGCTCGCGTCGCCGAGCGCGCGGCGCGCGGCCTCGAGCTTGTTGCGCGCGTCTTCAATATCCGCAACGAAGCCAGCAAACTTGTCGTACAACTTACCCGCGCGATCGGCAATTTCGAGCGCGTTGCGATTGCGATCGTCGTTACGCCATAGGCTGGCGACGGTCTGCAACGTCGCCAGCAGGGTCGAGGTCGTCACGATCACGACGCGTTTTTCCAGCGCGAACGTCTGCAGCTCGTCATCACTATGCACGGCCTCGATGTATGCCGCCTCGACCGGCACGAACATCAGCACGAATTCGAGCGAATTGATGCCGGCAAGGTCGCTGTAGCGGCGCTCGGCGAGCTCCTTGACGTGGCTGCGCAGCGAGACGAGATGCGCAGATAGTTGCATGCCGCGCTCCGCATCCTCGCTGGCATTGCAATAACGATCGTACGCGGTCAGCGATACTTTCGCGTCGATGATGATGTCGCGTCCTTCGGGCAGATGCACGATCACGTCGGGTCGCGCGCGTCCGCCGGCGTCGTCGGCGAATGTCGTCTGCGTGTCGTACTGGCGGCCCTTCTGCAGACCGGAGGCTTCGAGCAGACGTTCGAGCACGAGCTCGCCCCAGGCGCCCTGTGCCTTCACCTCGCGCGTGAGCGCGCGCGTGAGATTGCGCGCATCCTCGTCGATGCGCTGATTGAGCGTCTTCAATGAATCGATTTCGCTCTTGAGCAGCTGCCGCTCGCGGCTCTCCTTGTCGTAGACGTCGTCGACGCGCTTGCGGAATTCGCCGAGCTGCTCGCGCAATGGATTGAGCAGCGTGCCGAGGTTGGCCTGATTCTGCTCGGTGAACTTGCGGCTCTTCTCGTCGAGCAATTCGTTGGCAAGCGCCTTGAATTTATCGCTGAACTCGTCGCGCACATGCTTGAGCAGTG
Organism: Gammaproteobacteria bacterium; assembly: GCA_005877675.1. Classification (GTDB taxonomy): domain Bacteria; phylum Pseudomonadota; class Gammaproteobacteria; order Xanthomonadales; family Rhodanobacteraceae; genus Rudaea. The sequence continues at coordinate 49,781 of VBNZ01000096.1, read as the reverse complement.
CCTCGCGTTCCTGCACGGCCTGCAGCGTGAGCGTCTCGCGCTGCTGCGCGGCCTGCTGCTGTTCCTGCAGATGCGTGCCGAGCGCGGTTGCCTGCTGCTCCGCGCGCTGACGCGCGTCGCCGACGCGCTGCAATTCCGCGCGTGTCGCAGCAAGTTCGGTTTCGACCTGGGTCAGGCGTTCGAGCCGCCCGGCCAGCGTTGCACGTTCGTTGCCGAGCGCGAACAGGCGTTCGCGATGCTGGTCCAGTTCCGCCTCGCGTGCAGCGCGCTCAGATTGTAGCCGCTGCCAATTGCCGTGCAGCGCCACAGCGCGCGAGCGCATCAGCAGCCAGGAAAGAATTGCGCCCAGAGCGAAAGCGATCAACGCAATTACGGCTGTGACGGGAAAATCCGCGATATTCAATGCCAGCACCCTGCTTGGCGAGTCGATGCAGCGATTGTGACAGCGCAAGGTCTCAGATGGCGAGATTCGCTTTCAATGCACCGTCCCGCTCCCGCCCGCGCCGAAATTCGGCGTCGGCGCGACCGGCGTGTCCGCCGCCGTAGTGGCCGCTTCCGCGGGCTTGTACAACAGCGATTGATGCAACCACAGGCTGGTCAGATGCACGCGATGCTCGTGCGGCAACACGAAGGCCAGCCAGCCCATGCCAGGGTGGCGCAGCATCATCAGCACCCCGTTCGGCAATGGCGAGGTGTGCCAGGCGGGATTGAGCACGGCCTCGCATTGCTGCGGCGGCTGCTCGGACTGCGGGCCGAGTTCGGCGCGGCGCTTGGCCGCGGCGGCGATCAGCGCGTCGAGTTGCGTCGCGTCGAGTGCGGAAAGATCGATGTTCATGTGGATCCTTGAAGCAAGTCCTTAGTGCTGTTCGAGCTGTTCGAGCTGTTCGAGCTGTTCGAGCTGTTCGAGCTGTTCAAGCTGTTCAAGCTGTTCAAGCTGTTCAAACTGTTCGAGCGGTTCGAGCTGTCATTCTGCGAAGACGGAAATCCAGTTTCTTGATTATCCCCGACCTTCAGCCGCGAATGTTTTAGTTCGTCATTCCCGCGTGCTTTTAGCGGGAATCCAGCGACTTTTGCTTTTGGGTTATGTGGCCAGTAACGAAAGGCGCTGGAATTTTGCCTTCGCGGGAATAACGAGCGAAAGATTTCAAGAAAGTTCAGGGTAGCACCGCGCACTTTCAAGATGCACAATCCGCGAATCGCATTCCGGTATACTTCGACCATTGCACAGCGAGGACAAGGAGCGCTCTTTTGGCCGCAAAACCGGTCGATTTCACAGCCGCCGCAGGCGCAATCGTCGCGGCCGGACGCAAGCTCGGCGCGCTGGGCCTGACGCCGGCGACGAGCAGCAATTTTTCAATGCGCCTCGACAACGGCAATCTTGCGGTCACGGTCTCCGGCCGCGACAAGGGCGCATTGACGCCGCACGACGTGATGGTCGTCGACATGCAAGGCGAGCCAATCGGCACCTCTGCAAAGCCATCGGCGGAAACGCTGCTGCACACGCAGATCTATACGCGCTTTCCCGAGGCGAACGCGGTGCTGCACACGCACTCGCGCGCACAGACGGTCGCTTCGCGCCTGTACGCGCGCGCGGGCGTGATCCGTTTCGAAGGCTGGTATACCACGCACGAATCGCAACTCGATCTGCCGGTGTTCGCCAACACGCAACAGATGCCTGAGCTCGTCGCCAAGGTCGGCGCTTGGATTGATTCAGGCAAACCCCTATATGGTTATCTGATCGACGGCCACGGCATCTACACCTGGGGCCGCGATATGGCCGAGACCGAGCGGCATGTCGAGGCGTTCGAATTTCTGATCAATTGCGAGTTGGACCTGCGCCGGTTGAAATTTAGCACGCTAGAGGCACCACTATGAGCGAATTGCGCATCTATTCCGAAAGCGACGGCAGCAAGCCGCTGTCGACGCATACGAGCCACGCCGATATCGCACGCGAACTTAAGCAAGTCGGCGTGCGTTTCGAGAAGTGGGAAGCGTCTAAGGCCGTGTACCCCGGCGCGAGCCAGGACGAAGTGATCGCAGCGTATCGCAGCGACATCGATCGCCTCATGCGCGAGGAAGGCTACCAGGCGGTCGACGTGATCAGTCTCAATCCCGATCATCCCGATCGCGCCGCGCTGCGTGCGAAGTTCCTCAACGAACACACGCACTCGGAAGACGAAGTGCGTTTCTTCGTCGCCGGGCGCGGCCAGTTCACCCTGCATATCGGCGACAAGGTGTACGAAACGCTATGCATGCAGGGCGACCTGATCGGCGTACCCGACGGCACCCGGCATTGGTTCGATATGAGCGAAGCGCCCTATTTCATCGCGATCCGTCTGTTCACCAACAAGGAAGGCTGGGTCGCGAACTTCACCGGCAGCGATATTGCCGAACAATTCCCGCGCCTTGCGGTTGCCGCGCGCGCAGCTTGAGGAGTAGCGCATGAGCTACCTGGACGAATCCAGCTGCACTGGACAGCGAAGGGCCGGCTGATCCTCGGCATCGTGCTGATTCCTCTCATCGTCGGCATTTTCATCACGATCTACGAATGGCTGCGTCTGCGCGGCATCGAGATGGGCGTAACCACGCATCGCGTCGTGAGCAAGACCGGAGTGGTCGGACGCGAGACCGAGGAAGTGCGCCTCAGCGCGATCGAAACCGTCGACCTGCATCAGACTACATGGGGCCGCCTGCTCGGCTATGGCGACGTGCGTGTGACCGGCCGCGGCGAGAGTACGCTGGTGTTCGCGCGCATCGCCGATCCGGTCGGCGTCAAACGATCGATTGAGACCGCGTATGCCGCCAACGTCGAGCAGGTCGCGGCGGCAAGCCAGACTCGATAATCGGCACTACACGATGATCAAAGCAATAGTCACCGACATCGAAGGCACGACCAGTTCGATCGATTTCGTCAAGGACGTGCTGTTCCCGTATGCGCGCGAGCGCCTGCCCGCCTACGTCGAGACGCATGCCGATCGCCCCGAGGTGCAGCATTGGCTGCACGAAGCCGCACGCGAAGCCGGCCTTGTGTCGGCCGACCGCCAGGAAGTGATCGACCTGCTGCTGCGCTGGATCGACGAGGATCGCAAAGCCACGCCGCTCAAGGCGCTGCAGGGCATGATCTGGGAAGACGGCTATGTCGGCGGCGATTTCCAGGGACATGTGTATCCGGAAGTCGCGGGCAAATTGCACGAATGGAAGGTGCGCGGCATCGCGCTGTATGTCTATTCGTCCGGCTCGGTCGCAGCGCAAAAGCTACTGTACGCAAACAGCGAGGCCGGCGATCTGACGCCGCTGTTCTCGGGCTATTTCGATACCGAGATCGGCGGCAAGCGCGACGCCGATTCGTACCGGCGTATTGCGGCGCAGATCGGTGTACCGGCAGGCGAGATTCTTTTTCTGTCCGACGTGACCCCAGAACTCGATGCCGCCGCCGCAGCGGGCTTCACCACCACTCTGCTCGCGCGCGCGCCGGCGACGTGCCCGGCCGATTCCAGGCACCGCTGCGTGCCGGATTTTGCCGCGATTTCGCCTGCGTGAGCACGCTACGCCTGCTACACTGTTCGTCGTCCTGACCCCGAGTTCGCGCGCATGGATTCGCCCGCGTCGTTTGTGAAATTCCGCCTGCTGCGCGCCTTCGCCTGCGCGGGTCTGATCGTTGCGTGTCTGGTCACACTGGTTCACGCGAAATCGATAATCGCGATCACGCAAGCGACCGCGACAGAAAAATCTGCGACCAAGAAGTCCGAAGCAAAACCGGACGAAGCAGACACCAAGCCGATCGCATGGCCAGAGAACGTCGGCTCACCCGAGCAGGTGCTCTACGCGCAACCGCAGCGCATGAGGGACGTGCTCGACAAGCTCGCGCCACGCACGCCGGGTAAGCCGAACCTGTATCTGATCTCGTTCGCCGGCGACGCCGAGGAAGACGTGTTCCGCAACGAAGTGGAATATGTCGAAAAACTCTTCACGCAGCGCTTCGACGCGAAGGGCCACGTCGTTACGCTCGTCAACAATACCGCGACACTCGACCGCCACCCGATCGCGAGTCTGTCGAATTTCGAAATCGCGATCGACGCGCTCGGCAAGAAGATGAATCCGGCCGAGGACGTGCTGATGGTGTTCATCACTACGCACGGCTCGCGCGAACACGAGCTGTACGTCAGCCTCGACCCGCTGCCGCTCGACCAGATCGTGCCCGCCGATCTCGCCGACGTATTCAGCGATTCGCCGATCCGCCATCGTGTGTTCGTGATCTCCGCATGCTATTCGGGCGGCTATATCGATGCGCTCAAGAACGCGAACACGATGGTGATCACCGCCTCGCGCGCTGATCGTTCCTCGTTCGGCTGCGGCACGAAATCCGACATCACCGATTTCGGCCGCGCGTTTTTTGTCGAAGGCTTGAATCACACCGCATCGTTCAGCGAAGCCTTCGCCGAGGCAAGCCACGATGTGGATGCATGGGAAGCACGCGACAGCCAGGCGCATTCGCTGCCGCAGATTGCGACCACACCCGCAATCGAAGCTGTGCTAAAAGCCTGGCGCGAGAGCATCAAGCTCGGGCCCGTCGTGCCGTTCAATGTGCCGGTGCCGAAGCGCCATGCGCCGGGGCAAAGTACGGCGCAGTAATCGGTAGCTCCAACCCACGTTCGCAGTGATGCACAAGTCCGTTCGCCCTGAAGTATTGAAGGGTGAAAGGCGTAAATCGCGTCTTACGCACGGTTCACGGTTCGATACCTCACTGCGACGGTTTGTTTTACGCCACGCTGGCGCTAACGACCCGATTGCGCCCATGTGCCTTGGCCGAATACAGCGCCTCGTCGGCGGCGCGCAGCCAGCTTGATCGATCGTGCCGGCGCACGCCGCAATCGTGCGCAGCGAAACCGATGCTGATCGTGGTGCGCACAGGTTCGGCGCCGCAGCGCAAGGTGATCTGACTCACCGCGGCGCGCAACTGTTCTGCGAGACGCAGACCTTCGCTCGCGCCGATGCCGGGCGCGAGTACGCCGAATTCCTCGCCGCCGATGCGCGCGAGTTGTGCGCGTCCGGCGAGCGTACCTTCAAGACAGGTCGCAACCGCGATCAGCACGTCATCGCCGAACAAATGTCCGCCACGGTCGTTGATCGCCTTGAAGTGATCCAGATCGATGATCATCAGCACGTCGAGTTTGGGCGCAGCATTCGGTTTCGCCAGCGCTTCATCGACGCGGCGCAGGAACGAGCGCCGGTTTTCCGTGCCGGTCAGCGCATCATGCAGTGTCTCGCGGCGTACAGCAACGCCGAGCTGACTGCCAATGCCAGCGCCACGAACGCGGCGATCCACAGGCGCGCACGCTGGCGCTGCAGGTTCGCCTCGTCCTCCGCCGCCGCGGCGCGGCGCGCCTGCAGTTCGAGTTCGCGTCGGCTGTTTTCCTGCTCGAGTTCGCCGATGCGCAGCTCGCGTTCGCGCGCGGCATAGCGCGCCTCGAGCTCGGCGATCGCGCTGTTATGCGCCTGGTCGCGCCTGCGCGACTGCAGTTGCAGCAGTTCATCCTGCGCTATCAGCGCGGTCTTGAGATTGCCACGTGCACGTGCGATCTGCGCTTGCATGTCGAGCAATTCGGGCAGATGCATGCTCCACTCATGCACGCGCGCGTCTGCAATCGCGGCGGCGACTTCAGTTTCTGCCTCTTGCCAGCGTCCGAGTTTGATCAATGCATGCGTCATGTCCATTTTCGACACGAGCGCGCTGAACAGACGGCCCGCGCGCATCTCCGCCTGCCAGCCTTCGCGCAGCAGATCGACCGCCTCGGCAGCGCGGCCCAGTTCGACATAGCAGCGCGCGAGATTGGCGCCGACCGTAGCGGCAAAGCTCGTGTCGCCATTGCGCAGGTAGTGCTCGCGCGCTTCCTTGAACAGCGTAGCGGCACGCTCGTATTCGCCCACCACCCTGCGTGCGCGTCCTTCGAGGTTCAATGCGCGGCCGAGTTCGAATTCGTCGCCGAGCGCGCGCCAAGCGCTGGTCGAACGTTCGCAGAACGGCAGTCCCGCGCGCGCATTGCCGACCATATTGAAATCATCGCACAGCTCGATCGCGGCGATGGCGCGCACGTTCGGATCGGTGCTGTCCTGGATGCGCGACGCGGCGCGCATCGTCTCAGCCCAACCCTTCTCGCTCTCCCCTTGCTGGTACAAGCGCTCGGCACGCAGCAGGCCTGCGTAGGCCAGCGCGAGTGGGTCGTTGCGCGCAGTGCCGAGGCTCTCGACGCGTAGGGCCATTTCGGCCAGCGCGGCATCGTCGGTCTGACGCAGCGCTGCGTTGCCGAGCCAATACAAAGCGTCACGTTCGTCGTCGGGACGTCCATCGAGCTGATGCGAATCGAGCAGCTTGCGCCCGGCGATAATCGCCGCCGCCGGATCGTCGACGGTCTGGCTGCGCAGGGCAAACAGGTCCTGTGCCACGCGCGCGTGCGCAAGGCCCCCTAACGACAACAGCAATACAACCCCTAACCAACGTGTCACGGGAACCCCCTTTTCCCGGGAACTTGCGGAATGGCGAGCTATTCAGCGTTTCGACAAAGAGATGAGCAAAAGCCGCGCCATCAGGCGCGAAATACCACATGTAAAACGTGATCTATCCCGCACTACTGACGATTTTCAGGAATTCGTAGTAGAAAGCCGCCGAATCATCGAACGCACTGACGCGCAGGCGCTCGTCGCGACCGTGCGCACGCACGTCGTCGCGATCGATCAGTGCGCCGTTGACGCCATAACTCGGCATGCCAGCCGCCATCGTGTAGACGCTGTCAGAAGCGCCCGTTTCCATCTGCGGCACCACCGGGATGCCGGGCCAGAACTTCGCCGCGGTGCGTGTGATCGCATCGAATACATCCTTGCGCGGCAGCGGTGGCGTCATCGCCTTGCGTTCGGGCGCGCGCTCCAGACGCTGATCCGTGCGCGGGTCGATATAGCGCACGGCGAGTTTCGGCTCGGCGAAGATGCGCTGCAGGTCCTGCCGCACTTCCTCGGGCGAATGTCCCGGCAGGATACGGCAGTTGACAATCGCGCGCGCGCGCTGCGGCAACGCATTGTTCGCATGCCCTGCCTCGACCCGCGTCGCGACACAGGTGGTGTGCACAGTCGAGTTGTAGCGCGCATTGGTGGACAGGCGCGCGATCGCGTCGCCGTCCGGCGGCGTCGCGAGGATCACCTTGATATCCCTGCTGCGCTGGCCGTCCTCGATATTCTGCATATGCTCGAGCCAGACGCGCGTCACCGGATTGAGTTCGAACGGGAACGGCGATTTCTGCAGCCGATCGAGCGCGCGGGAAACCTCATAGATCGGATTGTCCGGATGCGGCAGCGAGCTGTGGCCGCCCGGATCGGTCGCCGACAGCTCGAAATCGGCATACAGTTTCTCGGTCGCTTCGACACCCATCGCGACCGCCTTGCCCGCGTCCGCATCGACGCCGCCGGAGTCGGGGTTGAGCACGAATTCCGCGTCGATCAGATCGCGATGATTCTTCAGCAGCCAGTCGACACCGTTGTCGGTACCGCCCTCTTCGTCCGCGGTCAGCGCGAGAATGATGTCGCGTTTGGGTACGAAGCCTTCCTTCTTCATACGGATCAGCGCGGCCATCGCGACCGCGTCGGAATTCTTCATGTCCTGCGTGCCGCGGCCGTAGAAATAGCCGTCTTTCTCGGTGAAGGCGAACGGATCGATCGTCCAGTCTTCGCGCTTGGCTTCGACTACATCGAGATGACCGATGATCAGCAATGGTTTCAGCTTGCCCTTGCCGTGCAGGCGCGCGACGAGATTGCCGCGCTTGGGGTTGGTGCCGACCAGCACCTGCGCGTCGGCGGGTTTGAATCCGGCATCGAGCAGGCGCTTTTGCATCGCCTGCGCCGCGACGGTCGTGCTGCCGACGGAATCGGTCGTATTGATCTCGATCAGCTGCTTGAATATCTCGCGCGCGAGCGGATCGGGTTTGGCGTGGCCGGCATGCGCGGCGTCGGCTGCCGCAGCGAGGCAGCCGCACAGCAGACCAAGCTTCCATTTGTGCAATGCAGGGCGAAGGTGTGAAGACATAGCCCAAACCGGCAGCGAACTCGCCGCCATAATGCCATAGTGGCGGACGCCGGGTTGCAACCTGGGACTATTTAGCGTGACGCCGCCGCAGCTCGCCGACAACCTCGTCGAAGGCGATGCCTTTGGCGCGCAACAACACCAGTAGGTGGAATAGGAGATCGGCCGCTTCGCCGCGCACTGCGGCTTCATCCTGCGCGACCGCGGCGAGCGCAATTTCGACGCCCTCTTCGCCGACCTTCTGCGCGATACGGCGCAGGCCTTCCTCGAACAATTTCGTCGTATAGCTACCGGCGGGACGCTCGCGCTCACGTTGCTCAATCAGCGCATCGAGCTCGGCCAGAAACGCGAGTGGCGGTGCGGCGGCGGCTTCGTCACCAAAGCAGCTCCGTGTGCCCTTGTGACAGGTCGGGCCCTGCGCTTCGGCCTGGATCAGGATCGTGTCATTGTCGCAGTCGACCTTGAACGACTTGAGCAGCAGAAAGTGGCCCGAGGTTTCGCCCTTGGTCCACAGGCGCCGCTTGCTGCGACTGTAAAAAGTCACTTTTCCACTTTGCTGCGTCTGCGCAAGCGCCTCGGCGTTCATATAGCCGAACATCAACACCGCGCCGCTGCGCCAGTGCTGCACGATGGCGGGAATGAGGCCATCGCCCTTGTTCCAATCGACAATCAGATCGCTCATATGCGCATCGCCACGCCCTGCTCGCGCAGATAGCGCTTCAATTCGGGAATCGGAATCGTACCGGAATGGAACACGCTCGCGGCGAGCGCGGCATCGACGTCGGCTTGCGCGAACACATCGCGGAAGTGCTCGAGCGCACCAGCGCCGCCGGAGGCGACCAGCGGCACGCGGCAGATTGCGCGCACGGCGGCGAGTTGGTCGACGTCATAACCCTGGCGCACGCCGTCGGCGCCCATGCAGTTGAGCACGATCTCCCCGGCGCCGCGCCGCTGCGCTTCATCCACCCAATCGAGCGTGCGTCGTGCCAGCGCGCGCGTGCGCGTGGGATCGCCCGTGTATTGGCGCACGCGCCACTCGCCGTCCGCATCGCGCAGCGAATCGATACCGACCACGACGCATTGCACGCCGAATGCCGCGGCGAGTTCGTCGATCAAGTCGGGCCGCTCCAGCGCGGGGGAATTTATGGAAACCTTGTCCGCCCCGGCATGCAGCACTGCTCTTGCTTCATCGGCACTGCGGATGCCCCCGGCGACGCAGAACGGAATATCGATCACACGCGCCACTTTCTCGACCCAGGCGCGGTCGACCGCACGACCTTGCGGGCTTGCGGTGATGTCATAGAACACGAGCTCATCCGCACCCTCGTCGCGATAGCGTTGCGCGAGCTCGACGATGCCGCCCATCTCCACATGGTCGCGGAAGCGTATGCCTTTGACGACGACGCCGTCGCGCACGTCAAGGCACGGAATGATGCGGCGCGTCAGCATGCGACCTCCTCCCCCTCTCCCCCGACGAAGACGGGGGAGAGGGTTGGGGTGAGGGGGACCTTGCTCATAGTGAGCGGGTGCAAGACAAAAAGCGCCCCCTCACCCTGCCCTCTCCCCCAAGTCGAGCTTGGGGGAGAGGGTATACTTTTCCTGCGCATCAGCATGCGCGCAACCCCCACGACGCATAACCCGCTCCCCCAAGTCGAGCTTGGGGAGAGGGTATACTTTTCCTACGCATCAGCATGCGCGCAACCCCCACGACGCATAACCCGCTCCCCCAAGTCGAGCTTGGGGGAGAACGCACACTTTTCCTCCGCATCACGATGCGTGCGACGACGCATAGCCCTCTCCCCCGATCGGCACCATCGATCGGGGGAGAGGGTTGGGTGAGGGGGCGCTTGGCTTTCAACGAGTAAAACGGAGCCCCCTCACCCCACCTCTCCACCAGGCACGGCTTGGAGGAGAGGCATGTCTTTCGCTTCGCGTTTTTCAACATGCCAGCGCCTCCACTAGCGTCAACTTGCCTTCAAGCAGGCTGCGTCCGAGCACTACGCCGGCGAGTTCGCGCTCACGCAGTGCGCGCATATCGGCAATATCGCGCACGCCACCCGAGGCGATGATGCGCAACGATGGCGCGAGTTCGGTCAGATGCGCGTACAGCTCCAGGTTCGGCCCTGACAGCATGCCATCGCGACCGATGTCGGTACACAGCAGATGCTTTGCACCCGCCGCTGCATAGCGCGGCGCGAGTTCATCGAGCGTCGCACCTTCCGCCTGCGTCCAGCCTGCGCTCGGCAGACGCCATGCGCCGCCTTCGAAACGCGTATCCAGAGCGATACACAAGCGGTCTTCACCATGGCGTGCAATCCATTGTTCTACTTTGTCCGGCTCACGCACGGCAACGCTGCCGACCACGACGCGTGCGACACCGGCATCGAGCAGGCGCTGCACGTCATCCTCGCTACGCACACCGCCGCCTGCCTGCACTGCGAGGCGCTCTGAGGCGACGATTTTCTCGATCACGCGCAGGTTCTCGAAGGTGCCGGAGCGCGCACCATCGAGATCGACAAGATGCAACCACTGCACACCGGCATCGGCATAGTCGGCGGACAGCGCCAGCGGATCGAAGTCGTAGCGCGTTTCCTGCGCGTAGTCGCCCTGCTTCAGGCGTACAACACGACCCTCGCGTAAATCGATTGCGGGTATGACTTCCATTGCCTCGCTCACAGCGCCAGGAAATTGCGCAGCACAGTCGCACCGACCGCGGCCGAGCGCTCCGGATGAAATTGCGCACCGTAGAAATTGTCGCGCCGCACGACTGCGGAAAACGCGCCTCCGTAGTCCGTACTCGCGAGGGTGTAGTCGCCGAGCGGCGCCGCATAACTGTGCACGAAATAGGCGAACGCGCCATCGTCGATGTCGCGCAGCAGCGGACTGCCTGCGCGCATGCTAAGCGAATTCCAGCCCATATGCGGCACGCGTAAACCCGTGTCCTGCGGAAACAGACGCAGGCGGCCCGGGATCAAGCCAAGACACGGCGTATCGCTCTCTTCCGATCGCTCGAACAGAAGTTGCATGCCGAGGCAGACGCCGAGCACGGGTTGCTTGAGCCCACGCACGACCTCGATTAATCTCGCCTCGCGCAAACGCGCCATGCCGGGCGCCGCGGCGCCGACGCCGGGCAGGATCACATGCGTCGCCGCACGGATTTCCGCAGCATCATCGGACATGCGTGCCTCGACGCCCAGGCGCCGCAGCGCGTATTGAACGGAACCGATATTGGTGCCACCCGAATCGACGAGCACGATGGAAGCCGTCATAACGTCCCCTTCGTGCTCGGCAGCGCCGAGCCCTCGCGCTGCAGCGCGACGCGCAGCGCGCGCGCGACCGCCTTGAAGCAGGCTTCGACCATGTGGTGCGCGTTCTCGCCACGCACGGCGAGATGCAGATTCGCGCCGAGCGCATCGCAAAGCGAACGGAAGAAATGCGGCACCAGTTCAGTGGGCACCTCGCCCACGCGCTCGCGCGGGAAACTACCGTCAAATACGAAGTAGGCGCGACCGGAGAGATCGAGCGCGGCACGTGCGATCGTCTCGTCCATCGGCAACGTGATCGCGACTTGTGCCGCGTCGCCAGTCGCCGCCTCTGCCGCGGAACCGTAGCGCCCGATTCCACGCTTGTCGCCGAGCGCCAGCTTGAGCGCCTGCCCGAGCGCGAGTGCGCAGTCTTCAATCGTATGGTGTTCGTCGATGTGCGTGTCACCCGCGCATTCGAGTTTCAGCGCGAAACCGCCGTGCTTGCCGATCTGCTCGAGCATATGGTCGAAGAATCCTATCCCGGTCGTCGCCTTCGGTTCAGCGGGATTGTCCAGATCGACTTCGACCGCGATGCGCGTCTCCTTGGTATTGCGCTCGACCCGCGCGCGCCGCGGCGCATCGCAGAGCTCGTGCGCGATCGCGTTCCAATTCCATTCGCCCGTGTCGAGACGAAAGCTGCGAATGCCGAGATTCGCGGCGAACTGATCGTCGGTCATACGGTCGCCGACCATCGCCGAGCGCGCGCGGCTCCAGCTGTCGTCGGCGAGATAGTGGCGCACGAGTCCGACACCGGGCTTGCGCGTATCGCGACCTTCGTGCGCGAAACTCGGATCGATCAGGATCTCGCTAAACCGCACGCCCTGCGAGGCGAAGATGCGCAACATCAGCGCATGTGGACCTTCGAAATCCGGCTGCGGAAAGCTCACAGTGCCGAGCCCGTCCTGATTGGTGATCATCACGAGTTCATAGCCGGCCTCGCTGCAGCGGCGCAGAGCCGGAATCACGTTCTCGACCAGCGCGAGCTTGTCGTAGCGGTCGATCTGCTGATCCGGCGGCTCGACAATCAACGTGCCGTCGCGATCGACAAACAGGATTTTTCGCGACGCGTTCACGCCGCCGCCTCCTGTCGGGCCAGTGCGCGCAGCAGTGCATCGTTTTCATCCGGCGCGCCGATCGTGATGCGCAGGCAACCGGCAAGCTGCGCATAGCGGCTCACGTCGCGCACGATGATGCCTATAGCCAGTAGCGCGCGATAAGTCGCAGCCGCGTCGGCGAAACGCACACATAGAAAATTCGCCGAAGAAGGATATACGTCGAGCACGGCGGCGGCAGCAGCCAGCGCGCGCGCGACGCGCTCACGCTCGCGCACGAGCATGCGGATACGTACGCGCACCTCTTCGACCGCACTCGGTGCGAGCGCGGCCAGCGCCGCATCGACACAGCTCGTCGGCAACGGGTAAGGCGCCTGAATGCGGCGCAGCAGCGCGACGATCTGCGCGTGCGCGATCAGCGTGCCGACGCGTGCGCCCGCGAGCGCGTAGGCCTTCGACAGCGTGCGCAGCACGGCGATATTGTCCTGCCGCGCAATCAATTCGGCCGCGCTCGTCGCGCCCTGTGCAAATTCGAGGTAAGCCTCGTCGACCACGACCAGCGCGCGGTCGCGCAGCGCGAGTGCGAGCTTCGCAATCGCCGTCAACGGCGCCAGCGCGCCGGTCGGATTATTCGGCGTGCAGACGAAGACGAGCTTGGTGTTGTCGGTCACGCGAGCGAGCACCGCATCGCCGTCGAGCTCGAAGCCTTTCGCGAGTGGCACCTCGATCACTGCCGCACCCTGCGTGCGCGCAGCGACTGCATACATGCCGAATGTCGGCGGCGAAATGACGATCGCATCGCGCCCCTCGCTGCAGAACGCGCGCACGAGCAGATCGATTGCCTCGTCGCTGCCGCGGCCAACGAGCAGCTCGTCGCTGGCGACGCCGTAAAGTTGCGCCAGACGTTCGCGCAACGCGCGTGGTTGTGGATCGGGGTAGCGATTCAGCGCCGACGCGTCATTGTCGAGCGGAATATCGGTGCCGACCGGCGGCCATGGCGATTCATTCGCATTGAGCATGATGGCGCCCGCACCGGCTTCCATGCGCGCCGACGAGTACGGCTGCAGCGCGAGGATTTCCGGCCGCGCGCGCGCAAGCAGTTTGATCGGTGCGTCGTTCATTTCGACTCCAGTGCCGCCAGGCGCAGGGTCACCGCATGCTCGTGCGCGTGCAGGCGTTCGGCACGAGCGAGCGTGGCCGCGCACGGACCGACCGCGCGCAAGCCTTCCGGCGACAGCTGCTGCACGGTGATCTGCTTGACGAAGCTCGCGACCGAGACGCCGCTCCACGCGCGCGCGTAGCCGTAAGTCGGCAGCACGTGGTTGGTGCCGCTGCAATAGTCGCCGACGGCCTCGGGCGACCACGCGCCGAGAAATACGGACCCGGCATTTTCGACTTTTTGCAGGAGCGCGCGCGGATCGCGCAGGTTGAGGATCAAGTGCTCCGGCGCATAGGCGTTGCTGATCGCGATCGCCGCGTCGAGCGAAGCGGCCAGAATCAGGCGGCTTTTCTCCAGCGCCTGCAGCGCGATCGATGCACGCGGCAGAGTCGCGAGCTGGCGCGCCAGTTCATCGCGCACGGCTTCAAGCAGGGCGCGTTCGCAGGCGATCAGCAGTACCTGCGCTTGCGTCAGCAATCACCAGCACTTCGGACGGACCCGCCGGCATATCGATCGCCGGACCCTCGGCCAACGCACTCACCTGACGCTTGGCTTCAGTCACATAGGCATTGCCCGGCCCGAACAACTTGGCGCAGGCCGGCACGCTCTCGGTGCCGAACGCCATCGCAGCGATCGCCTGCGCACCGCCGAGCTTGAATACCTTGCGGATGCCACACAACGCTGCGGTATAGAGTACCGCCGCATCGGCACGACCGCCTTTGTCGGCTGGGGTGCACATCACGACCTGTGCACACCCGGCGATCTGCGCGGGCACGCCGAGCATCAGCGCAGTCGACGGCAACGGCGCGCTCCCGGCAGGCACGTACAGGCCGACGCTGTCTATCGGCCGCGTCACACGTTCGCATACGACGCCCGGTGCGGTTTCGACCGAGACCGTCTGCGGCGCCGTCGCGCGATGAAAAGTTTCGATGCGCGTCTTCGCTTCGGTGATCGCGCGTTTCAATTCCGGGTCAAGCGCGGCCTCGGCCGCGGCGAACTCGGCATCGGTCGCCTGCAATGCATCGAGCTCGCAGCCATCGAAGCGGCGCGTCAGCGCACGCAAGGTCGCATCGCCGTCGGCCCTGACCTGCGCGACGATGCGCGCGACCGCATTCCGGATATCGTCGCTCGCTTCCTGCGCCGGCCGACGCAATGCTGTGCGCCGCGCACCGGCATCGAGCGCGCTCCATTCCAGCACAGGCAGTTCGAGTCTGGTCGTGGTGGGTACTGCATTCATGCCAGGATCTTCTCCACCGGCAGCACGAGCAACTGGCTCGCGCCTGCGCGTTTCATGTCTTCGAGATGCTGCCAGGTGATCGCGCCATAGCACACCGCCTGCAGCGCGACTTGCTCGCTGCCTTCGATCGGCAGCAGCGTCGGCATCTGCCCGTTCGGCAGCATCTTGCGGATCGCATCGACATTGGCGCGCGCCGCGTGCAGCATCACGAGTTTGGACTCGCGCACCTGAATCACACCGTCGATGCGGCGCAACAGCAGTTCGCGCAGATCGCCGCGCTCGTCCGGCGGCACCGTCTGCGGGCCTGCGACCACCGCTTCGCTTTCGAGGATCACAACTGCCTCGCGCAGCTGATTCGCCACAAGCGTTGCGCCACTCGAGACGAGATCGCAGATCAGATCTGCCGTGCCGAGCTTCGGCGCGATTTCGACCGAGCCGGCAAGAAAGACGATCTTCGCCTCGACCTTGTGCTCGGCCAGCCATGCACCGAGCAGCGCCGGATACGAAGTCGCAATGCGCAGACCCTGCAGCTGGTGCGGCCCGTTGTAATCCATATCCTGCGGCACCGCGATCGACAGGCGGCAGCGGCTATTGTCGAGCGCGCATAATTCCACCACCGGCAGCGTACCTTCCACGGCAGCGAGTGATTGCTCGGCCAGCACGTTGCGCCCGACGATGCCGAGGTCGCAGACGCCTTGCGCGATCAAGCTGGGAATGTCATCGTCGCGCACGAGCAAGAGGTCGATCGGCATGCTCTCGCCGAAGCAGAACAGTTTGTCTCTGCTTTGACGAAACTTCAGTCCGCAGCGCGCAAGCAGGTCCTGCGACACATCGGCCATACGACCGGATTTCTGGATCGCTATGCGTAACCGGTCGCGCGCCTTGTTCGGTGTGGTCATGACGTTCTTCCCTGCGAGTTCTTCGCGCGAGGTGTGCGCACTGCAGTGATCGACGCGCTGGCAACCGCGCGCCGGCGCAGCGGCGGCACCGCGTGATGCTCGACCGCAGCCTGGTAGCCGCCGTTGCCCTGGCTGAGGAAACGCGCGACGCGGCCGATCGTGGTCACGCTGACCGCGGTGCGCTCGTGGATTTCGCGGTAGGACACACCCTTGAGCAGATACGGCACGACGCGCCAGCGGTCGATCAGCGCCTCGAGCTCCGCCGGCGTGCATAGGTCGCGCAGGAATGAACGCATCTCGGCGAGACCGCGCATCGACAGAAAGGCACGGCAAAGATTGTCCTCGGCGGACTCGGCGCTGGTTTCAGGATCGATGAGGCGGCGTTTCATGCCTGGATTTTAGCATCGCAAAATCCATAAATCAATGTATTAACGCATTAGTACATTACGGATTCAGCAATGCAACGGGCGACGGGCCACCACTGACTGCGATGCGGCTTCTTCGATTGGCTCAGAACCGGTTTTGGCATCCCTGAGCCTTTCTCCCTGGCTCGCCCAGGGAAGGCAACCCGCGAAGTCATTGACCGCGTGCGCCCGTACGACTGGAACCGCCGCACCGGCTGCCTTATCGTTGGCACATGCCCAAATCGACACCTCGCGGTGATTCGCTCGCCCTCGCCCTTCGTGCACGGGCTCTGGCCTATGCCGTGGAGGTCGATGCGCAACTTGTCCGCGCAGGCCAGGGGCGCCACACGGGGGTGCACCGCGCGCGCAAGGCCATGGCGCGGCTGCGCGCGCTGCTTGCGCTATTGCATGCCGCTGCCACGCCCACGACACATCTCGAGCACCGCCTGCGCACGATTGCGCACGGTCTGTCGCGGCTGCGCGACGCACAGGCCGCATACAATACCGCGCGCCGCCTCGGTGGCACGAAGCGAAATGCCGACGAATTCGAAGCATGGCGCGGCGTGAAGGACGCTGTGGGGGTAGATCGGGATCGACTGCTCGATGCTGGGCTGCGTGCAGACCCCGCTTTTACGGGACGGCGCAACCGATTCGCCGGGCTGCAGGCAGCTATTGACGCGATCGACTGGCGCGCCGTTGAACGCAGTGACATCAACGCCGGATTAGACCGCTCGCTACGTCGCGCGCGACGTGCACGCAAGCAAGCACAGGGGACATCTGCACAGGAATCACGGCACCGCCTGCGCCGCCGCATGCGTCGAGCGCTGCTGCAGATCGATCTGTTGCACGACATCGCCGACGACGCGCAGCACCCACGTGCCGCTAAACAGGCGCGTAAACGCATGGCCGACGAGTCGCTTCATCGTCATGCGCGCAAGCGTCTCGTCGATGCCCTGGGCGAGGAGCGCGACCTGCACCTGCTGCGTCGCGCCCTGTCGCGCCTGCCGCGCACGAGTGCCATCGACAGCGCGCTCCATGCGCTCGATCAGCGCCTGCGGCTTGCAATCGCCGCCAGCGACAAGCTGATCGACTGAGCGCGTTGCGCTCAACCTGCCGACTTCACCAGCAGGTTTTTCGCGAGCGCGCCCTGGAATTTGCCGATACCGCGCGCGAGATGCAG
This sequence comes from Gammaproteobacteria bacterium, assembly GCA_005877675.1. Classification (GTDB taxonomy): domain Bacteria; phylum Pseudomonadota; class Gammaproteobacteria; order Xanthomonadales; family Rhodanobacteraceae; genus Rudaea. The sequence continues at coordinate 32,477 of VBNZ01000096.1, read as the reverse complement.
CATGCCGAACAGCATGGCGATACCGCATACGAACATCAGCGGATCGGCAATGATCGGCGGCACGACCAGCGTATCGTTGAAATGCACATGCGTCGCCCAGTCGATACGCACTATTCCGAGCATCCAGCCGACGTGCGCGAGCGGCGCCGTGATGAATGCAAGCGACAGAACCGTTCCAGTTATCGCAAGCGTGAAATAGATGATGCCGAGCGGTAACTTGAGCACGAAATACAACAGCGTCGACCAGGTACGTGGATCGGTGAACATCCCCCACACACGTGTCTTCAACGGCATGTTGCGCTGCGCATAGATCGGCCGCCGCGGCATGCGTTCGCCGAGCATCACTTCGACCAGACGGCCTTCGACCAGCGACAATACGCGCGCCGTGCCGAGGAAAATGATCGCGATCGGAATACCGATGACGAGGATCGCAAGACTCATCGAGAGCGAGACGCCGACGACGGTGAAGACAAAATAGGCGATGCCGGTCGCGAGCGATAACACCATGTAGAACAGCGCGGCGTAGGCGCGCGGGTCGCTGCCGACCGCGAAGAAGCGGCCGAGCGCGGTTCTGCGGCGACGCTGCGGCGGCGGTCGTAGCGCCTCTTGCACCTTCGCCTCCTTGTCGACGTAGATCTCGGCCACTTCTTCCGGCGCGCCGTAGCTGCCGGCGATCTTCGCGAGCACTTCGCCCTCGGACTTGCCGGGGTTGTCGTGCATCTCGCCGCGCAGATGTTCCTCCGCGTCGTACAGCGCATCCTGGATCAACGCCGGATCGGCGTTGCCGAGAGCGGCGCGCAGCTGCTCGACGTATTCCGCGATCGAACGGGGAATGGGCGTGCTCATCTAGTTCTCCGGTATCTAATGCCGTCGTTCATGACGGCGAAAATCAGGGAGCGGGTGTGCTGCCCGCACTATTCAACAAGAACAGAATCCACAAAATCGCGCGTTTCGATCCAGGCCAGACTCCATTCGCGCAGCACACGCCGGCCGAGCGGCGTGATGCGATAGTAGCGGCGAGGTGGACCCGTCACCGACGGCTCCACCTCGCTATCGAGCAAACCGGCCGCAGACAGGTTACGCAGCACCGGATAGAGCGCGCTCTGCTTGCCGCTCATCACGCCCTCGCCTGTTTGCTCGAGACGCTTGACGATCTGGTAGCCATACATCGGCGTCCGCGCGCGCGCGAGTACGCCGAGCAGCACGAGCGAGACGATGCCCGCGCTGAGCTCCTTCTGGAACTTCCACAGATGACTATCGGTTTCTTCGGCGCCCATAGCTGACTTCGTCATATGCATAGCTGAACTATAGTGTTCAGTTGATAATAGCGAATGAGCCGGAAGTCATGCCGATGCCGCCCTCGCTGGATCATGCCGCCGCCCTCTACAATCTCGGGTATGCAGATAGGCGAAACGAAAAAACGCAGGGCAATTCGTGCGCTCGGCACACTGTTGCTTATTGCGGACCTGATGTTTGTGCTGGTCTGTGGCGCGGCGCAATTGCGCACCGATCTTGATCCGTTGGTCACGCCGCTCAGTGCCTACCTGACCGGCCCCGGTGGCGAATATGTACGCGCGGCCTACTATCTGATGGCGCTCGGGCTGCTTGGCCTCGCCTGGGCAAGCTATTTTGCGACGTCCGCGGCGCAACGCAGCGCGCTCGCAGCGATCCTGTTCGCCACGGCAGGGATCGCATTGGCCCCTGTTGCGATTACGGCCTTGTTCGCGCATACGCCGAATGAGGAAGCGGCGCGTTTCCTCCACCACATTGCCGCGCTGATCACCTTCATGTGCCTGTGCTTCGGCATGCCGCTGCTGTCGATGCGCTGGCGCCGCGATCCGCGCCTGCGCGGGGGCAGCGCCGGTGTCGTGCTGGCCTGGGCGGCCTTCGTCTGGTTATGGGTCTATGTGATCTATCACGGCCTGCCGTCAGGCACGATGCAGAAAGTACTGATCGTGCTGATCCTCGCCTGGCTCGGCTGGACGGCGCGGCAGCTGCTGCGCGCAAGCCGGTCGCCCTAGCTCGCTTTCAATAAATCTCCGCTCGCGACCAGCTCGCAGATGCGCCGCACATCGCCATCCATCGCGCGGTCGCGCTGCATGAAGCCGATACGTTCGCGGATCAGCGCGAACGCCTTGCGTACCGTGCGGCCGGCGTGGAATTCCTCGCTCTGCGCCAGCGCAGCCATCAGCTGTTTCACCTCGTCTAGGAATTGCGCATAGCTTGCATGATCGGGCTTCGGTACGCCGGCAATCTTCGCCGCGAGCGCAGCCGCATCGCCACGCGCGGCGAGCGTGCGCGCTGCGTTGAGCATGTCCTGGCGGTATTCGAGCGCCTGCGCAGCGGTGTACAACTCGAGCGCGAGTACATGCGCGAGGTCCTCGGTCATCTCGAGCACGTGGCGAATCTCGTTCGTGCCCATCGAGACATGGTCTTCCGCATTTGCGCTGGTCGGTATCGAATACACGCAGGCCGGATGCGCGCGCGTCGCCAGGTCGTTGACCAAAGCGGCAGCGGTGTACTGCACGATCATGAAGCCCGAATCGGTCGCGTCTTCGTTGCCGATGAGGAACGCCGGCAGGCCATCGCTGGTCGCGGGATCGACGAGTTTGTTGAGCCGCCGTTCGCTGATCGAGGCGAGCACCGGTATCGCCGCCTTGACGTAGCTCATCGCAAGCGCGAGCGGCATGCCGTGGAAGTGTCCGGCCGAAATCACCTGATCTTCAATCACCTTCGCGTCCGCCGCATCAGGGAAAATCAGCGGATTATCGGTGACCGCGTTGAGTTCGATATCGATCACGCGCTGTGCCTGCGCGAGCGCGTCGCGCACGGCGCCGTGCACCTGCGGGATACAGCGCAGGCAGTAGGCGTCCTGCGGCTGATGTTTCTTGCCGCCCTTGAACGGCATAAAGCGGCGATAGAAATTTTCCTTGCCGTGACGTTGTGACGGCGGCACGTAGTCCCAGCCGATATCGAAGCGATGTTGTTGATCGGCCGGCTCGTTCCAGGATTCCGCAAGCCAGGTCTTGAAGCGCGGCACGAGGTGGTACGGAATATCGACCAGCGTCGAGCCTTCAAGCAGCGCGCGCAGATTCGCCGCCGTTTCAACCTGCCCCGGATGCGGACGTAGCGCGTGCACCTCGGGCTTGAACGCGGAACCGCGACCGGCGAACGCGTCGAGCGTCATGGCCGCGGCGAGATCGGCGGTCGCAAGCAGACTCTCGAGCGCATCGAGCGCGAGCGTCGCCGTCGCGAGCATCTGCGCCGTGCCGTTGTTGAGTGCAAGGCCTTCCTTAAACGACAGTCGTACTTTCTCGAGGCCGGCGCGCTTGAGTGCTTCGGCACCTGGCATGCGTTCGCCCTGATGGAACGCCTCGCCTTCGCCGAGCAGTACGATCGCGAGATGCGACAGCGGCGCGAGGTCGCCACTCGCACCGACCGAACCCTTCTCCGGGATCACCGGGATCACATCGTGATTGAGCAACTCGGCCAGCGACTGCAGCGTCGATGCGCGTATGCCCGAATGCCCGCGCATCAGCGTATTGACGCGGATCGCGAGCATCGCGCGCACGACCTCGCGCGCGAGCGGCTTGCCGACGCAGACCGCGTGCGTGACGACGAGGTTGTACTGCAGTTCTTCCAACAGCGTGCCGTCGTGACGCTCTTGCCCGAGTTTTTGCAGATCGGCACCCGGCAACTCGTCGCGCGCGCGATGCGCACCAAGCAGCTTGTCGGCGTTGCTGCCGAAGCCTGTTGTCACGCCGTAGATGGGCTCGCCGCGCTGCACCTGCTGCGCGAGGAAATCCGCGGTGCGCTGCACTTTGGTGAGCTGTGAGGCTTCCAGTTCGACCTTGAGCCCATGGCGCGCGATCGCAACGAGCTGATCGCGCGTGAGGCTATTGCCGTCGAGGAGAATCGATTGCGCAGTCATAGCGGAAAAGTCCAAAGGCCCTGGATTCCCGCTTGCGCGGGAATGACGTCAAAAACAACACCTATCACTGTGGAGAGTTGCTTATCCCATGACCTGTGCTTGCTCGAGCTCGACACGCAGGGTCTTCACCAGCTCCGCGCGCGATACTTCGAACTGATCTTCCTTGCGCATGTCCTTGACCGTGACCACGCCCTTGGCGATCTCGTCGGAGCCGAGCACGAGCACGAAGCGGATGCCCGCGCGGTCGGCATATTTGAACTGCTTGGCGAGCTTGCCGCCTTCGAGCACAACCTCAGTCGGTATGCCAGCGGCACGCAGTTGCGTTGCGAGTTCCAAATAGTCCTGTAAGCGCATCTCGTCCATGTTGGTAACTAACACCTTGACTGTGCTTTGCGCAGTGCCAATCAACTTGGCCTCACGCAGTTGCCAGAACAGTCGTGTTGCACCTATTGAGATGCCCACGCCAGGCAACTTCGACTTGGTGTAATTCGAGGCGAGATTTTCGTAGCGTCCGCCTGAGCAGATCGAACCGATCTGCGGATGTTCGTTGAGCATGGTCTCGTACACCGTGCCGGTGTAGTAATCGAGGCCGCGCGCGATCGAGAGGTTGATTGCGTAATGCGTCTCCGGCACGCCGAAAGCCTTGATCAGCTCGAGCACTTCGCGCAATTCGGCGATGCCCTGAACAAAGTTTGCGATGCCCCGGTGCGACGGGTTCCCTTTTTCAATCGTGTGGAGCAAATCAAGCGCATCCATGTGGCTTGTCGAGCGCAATTGCACGAAGCCAAGAATCTCGCTAACTACGTGGTTCGATAGATTGAACCCCTCCCCGACAAGGACATCTTGGACATAAGCTATACCACGTTTGTCGAGCTTATCGACTTCTCGCAATATTTGTGCTTGCTGTTCGCCATCTACGACGCCGAGTCCCTCGAAAAAGCCGCGCATGATCTTGCGGTTGTTGAGCCAGATCGTGAACGGTCCGATCGCCAGATCCCGGAACACGCTGTAGATCACCGCCGGAATCTCGGCGTCGTAGCGGATCGACAGCGCATCCTTGCCGATCACGTCGATGTCGGCTTGGTAAAACTCGCGGAAGCGCCCACGCTGCGCACGCTCGCCACGATAAACGCGCTGCACCTGGTAGCGGCGGAACGGGAACGACAGATCGTGCTCATGCTCGGCGACATAGCGCGCGAGCGGCACGGTCAAATCGAAGCGCAGCGCAAGCTCCGGACGCTTCTCGTCCTCACTCTTAGCCACTGCATCGAGCGCGCCGGTAGACTGCACAAAGTATACTTGGCGCTCGGTTTCGCCGCCCGACTTGGTCAGGAGGATGTCGGAAAGCTCGATCGCCGGCGTCTCGATCGGCAGAAAACCGAAACGCTCGTAGTTGCGACGGATCGTATCGAGCATGTCCGCGAACGCGATCTGATCGAGCGGCAAAAGCTCCATCACGCCGGGCATGGTGCGGGCTTGGGTCAACGCCATGGATTTCCCTGGGAAGCAACGGCCGGAGCGGCCGCGAGCCCGCTATTTTACATGCCGCGGCTGCGCCTTGTATGCGCGCCTGCACGTGCACGGAGGTTTGCACGCACATGCACGAAAGACCTGCGCTACAAGGTCTTACCGACTACGTCTTCTTTCAGGTGAAAGCGCGAGTCCAGAGCTGCAGCTTCGCCGTTTTGAAGCGAGGACAGATCCTGATTGTCGGCCACCTGTCTGTTCATCCAGCTAGCGGGATGCATCGGGCCGGGAATCAGCGCGCGCCAGCTTCCAGATTGAGGCCTGGAGCAGGGCATGCTGCACAGCGAGTATTCCACCGGAATCATCGCGATCATCCCTACCGCCTTTCCGTCGACCTTCTCGGAGAGGTCGTACTGCCACTCCCGTGCCGCTTCCACACTCGCTTTTTCGAGTAGGTGCCGGTAGTGCTCAGCTTCATTTTCGTTGCGCGCGCGTGCATCGAGGCTGGTCTGGTACGGCTGCACATCAACGACCTTGCCGGTTTCGTCGAGGCGAACCGCCAGCATAACCTTGCCGCCAACGTGGGCTTGGACGGCGGATATCGGATATTGCGGCGGCTTGAAGTGTCCTTTCATCTTCATTTCGCCGAATCGGACGCTTGTGACACGCAGCGTGTAGCTATCGGCCTTACCGTCGGCAGGCTCCGCCTTGAGCGAAAGATGCATCGCCGTTTTCGCCGTTACCGCACGGCCATCGATAACGACGGGCTCGAACCGCCAGCCGCGCACGTTGCGATCTATCACGTCGGCGATCGCCTTCTCGAGTTTGCTCTGCAAGCGATAGTCACTGACTCTGCCATCTGGCGCGATCTGAACTTCGCCGTCCGCGCTCATCTCCAGAATCGGCGGCCCCTTCTGCGTCCACGCAGTTACACTGAATCCAATCGAACACAAAACCCATGCAAGTTTGCGCAACACGATGATCTCCTTGTGACGGGCTGACGAACCGGCCGGATCATACCGACCCCATCCCGTGGCGATTCTTTCAGAAAATCGCGAATTTTCGTCCTGTAAGCCCTGCCGGTTGCGTCTTTCGCCCCGCCCTATTACCATACGCGGCTCGCTGCTGGCTGGTGCGATCCACCGCATATCCCGATGCCCGGCGGCGGCCCTCAAGTCGGGGTGTAGCTCAGCCTGGTAGAGCGCTACGTTCGGGACGTAGAAGTCGCAGGTTCAAATCCTGTCTCCCCGACCAACAATTTCAACGAAGGCCGCTTTTAGCGGCCTTTTTTATGCGCGCCAAAGCCGCCAATCGGTGTTCCGATTTGCGTGAGTCGTCTGCGGGTCTGCGCGCCCTTCCCGATTTCGTTGGGCCAGATTGGGTTAGAGTGATCCAACGCGGGCCCTTGGCTGAGAGTTCGCTGCGCCGGCTCAACTGGTTGGCGCCCATGAGCATCACTTCGACGACCGCGGCGCATGGTGGTAGCGATCTGCGATCCGCCTGTGCGTCGGGGCTTGGACGAGCGCTCGCGCAGCGCTACGCGCGTGCGGGCTGGCGCGTGTGCATCGGCGATCTCGATCTCGCGCGCTGCAACGCCGCGCTCACGGCAATGCAGGCGTTATCGCCCGCGTGCCATGCGCTTGTTTGCGATGTCACGCGCGAAGCGGATCTACAAAGCGCAGCGGACTGGCTGAGGCAAAACTGGGACGGCGTCGATGTGGTGATCAACAACGCCGGCGTCGCGCTGATGGGCGACATCGCTGACGTGCCGCTCACCGATTGGCAGTGGATAGTCGACATCAACCTGCTCGGCGTCGTGCGCGGCTGCAAGGTGTTCACCCCGCTTCTGCGCGCACAGGGCGGCGGCCAGCTGGTCAACATCGCGTCTATGGCCGGATTGATTCACCTGCCGCAGGCGGCAGCGTACAACGCCACCAAAGCCGCGGTCATCGCACTCTCGGAGACGTTGCAGCTCGAACTCGAAGCGGATCGCATCCGGGTCAGCGTCGTCTGCCCCTCGTTCTTCCGCACCGATCTTGCGAAGAACATGCGTGCGAACAGCGTGGAACTCGAAAACCAGACCAAACGTCTGGTCGAGCGCGCGCGCGTCGGTGCCGGTGTTATCGCCGAGCGGATCTTCGATGGCGTGGCGCGCGGCGCGACGCATATCCTCACGCATCCGGAAGGAAGCATCGCTTGGCGACTCAAGCGCTATCTGCCCTATCGTTTCTATCAGAGCATCATGCGCAGAACGCTGGCGAGGGTGCAGGCGCGCATGCGGCGCCAGCCCGGCTAAGCGCCTGCGTCAGGCAGAATAAGGCCCTGTGTCGATAACGGAGCGGATCTTGCGTAAAAACATACTGATCAGCGGCGCCAGTTCGGGCCTCGGTGCGGGCATGGCGCGCGAGTTCGCACAGCGCGGATGCAATCTGGGGCTGTGCGCGCGCCGGCTCGACCGGCTCGACCAGCTCAAGGCTGAACTTGCCGCGGCACATCCGGCCATCAAGATCGCGATTCGCGCACTCGACGTCACGCACTACGACGATGTGTTCACGGCCTTTCGCGCATTTCGCGACGAACTCGGCACGCTCGACCGCGTCATCGTCAACGCAGGCATCGGCGAAGGCATGCCGATCGGCAAAGGCGGCTTCGCGCGCAATCGCGCGATCATCGAAACCAATTTCCTCGCCGCGTTGGCGCAATGCGAGGCTGCGATGGAGATTTTCCGCGCGCAAGGCACCGGGCATCTCGTGGTGATCTCCTCGATGAGCGCGTTTCGCGGCCTGCGCGGCGGGCTCACTGCCTACGCCGCGAGCAAGGCCGGTGTGGCCGCACTGACCGAAGGTATCCGCACGGACGTGCTGCGCAAGCCTGCGATCAAGGTGACGACGATTTTCCCGGGCTATATGCGCACCGAAATGAATCAGGATGCCGACCCCGCCCACACGCCCTTTTTGATCGATGGCGAGACGGGTGCCCGACTCATTGCGCGGGCGATCGAGCGCGAACCTGCGACAGCGATCGTGCCGTGGTGGCCGTGGGCACCGGTCGGATATCTGATGCGGCGCGCGCCGCTGCGCTGGATCGCCAAGGCGTTCTGATCCAGCCAGTTGTTCATCACGCACACAAGATGTATTCAACACTGGACGCGCTCATGGCGCGTCAATTAGTGGCGAACCCACATCCATGAAATGGAGGAACATGCAATGACCGAAAGAACCGGGCGCTGTCTCTGCGGCGCCGTAAGCTTCACCCTTGCCGCCGAGCCATTGGCAGCACGTATCTGCTGGTGCCGCGATTGCCAGCATCTATCGGGCAACGGAACGGTGAACCTGCTGGTCGCGGCCGAGGCGTTCACTGTTTCGGGCACGCTCGCCGAACACAGCAAGACGGCAGCTAGCGGTAATCTCGTGACTCGCCAGTTTTGTCCGAACTGCGGCACGCATATTTTCGCCAAGTCGTCTGCGCGTCCGCAGTTCCGCGTTGTGCGTGCGGGCAATCTGGACGAACCCTCGTCGATCCGTCCCGGCGTGAATATCTGGGCGTCTAGCGCGCCGGACTGTGACGATGACGCGGTCGAGCGTGCCGAGTTCGTCGCGAAATGCGCGAAAGGCCGTGAACACATCGTCGTAGTGCGTGACGTCGAGTGCGCGAATCGCGAACGGCTACCCACATTTCGACGCCTCCGGGCGACGGATTGCAAACGCGAAATGACAAAAAAAACGCCCGGATTTCTCCGGGCGTTTCATTACGTGCTTAAGCGAGGTGATTACTTCGCCGCGCTGCAATCCTTGCCACGCGAGCCATGATCGCCCTCGGCCTTGGCGGCCGCTTCGGTCATGTACGAACCTTCCTTGGTCTTGCCATACCATTCGTCGCCTTCGCAGTGATAGACGTGCGAGCTGGAGTTGACCCAGACCATGCCATTGCCGCCACCGGGCTTCTGCGCGATGTCCTTCGGGTTGGGCGGAGTACGCTTCTCACTCGCCGCGCTCGGCGCAGCAGCCGCACCCGTTGCAGCGGGAGCCGCGGTTGTCGCCGGCGCGCTGGTGCTGGCAGCGGGCTTGGACGTTGCGGCAGGAGCCGTCGCTGCCGGCGCACTGGTCGCCGCAGGCTTGGTCGTTGCTGCCGGGTTAGCTGGGGCAGCTGTTGCCGCTGGAGCCGCCTTGCCCGCAGACTTGTCTACGCCTTTATGTCCACGGCAAGCGCCGCGGCCAGCCTTACTGGTCGTACCGTCCTTGCACGTGACCATTTCATCGGATGCCGCAGCGGCAGTAGTCGCCGCCTTGCTGTCCTTCGCATCCGCGCCAGTCTTTGTGTCCTTAGCGTCGCTCTTGGTGTCCAACCATTCCTTCACGCCCTGATGTCCGCGGCAGGCACCCTTGTGGGTGGCGCCATCGAAGTAGGTACCGTCCTTGCACAATGCTGTGTGGGCCGCGGCAGTTTCCGCAAAGGCTCCCTGGCTCAACAGCCCACCCAATCCGAATGCAACCGAAACCAACAACGCTTTCATTGCCGTCTCCGTAAGTTGAAGTTTGCGCGTAGCCCCAGGATTCTCTGTTTGAAAATGCGCCGCGCGGTTCAGAGAATGACAGCGAATTTCGCCCTGTCAATCAGCGTATCGAAGCCCGTTCAGGTGCTCTCGGAATCTCGTTCAGGTTGAGTGAAAATTCGTTAAATATTCGGTAATTACGCGGAGTTTTGGGCGACTGCTTGCCAACCGTAACGGTCGTATACGACCAGTCCCGCGCGATTTTGCGCCAGTTTGCAGAAGCCAAGGCCGAACGCAGAAGCGAAGCGCAATTTCAATTGCGCGCGCAGCAGGCTACCGTCGCCCCGCCAATGCGCGCTTGCGGCATTCGTGCCGGTCGAAAGATCGCGTATGTCCACCGTCGCGTTTGCGCCCAGCGGCACGCGCCAACGCAGTGTTGTGCCATCGGTGGCGTCGATCGCGAGCAGCAGATGCAGCGCTGAAATTCTTCGTATTTGCCGGGTGTCGAGACACAAAACCCGGCAGCAACGACCAAGCCTGCGGCGACCAGTGCGCCGGCAGCGACGGCTCCTGCCGCAACGTCCAAGCCCGCTGCCAGCACCAGCGCGCCGGCGACAACCGCGGCTCCCGCTGCAACGGGTGCGGCTGCTGCGCATTGAGTTCGATGATTTGCCCTTCGTTTCTGGCGCCATGCACCGCATACAACAGACATTCGGGCATCTGCAGCTTCGCTCGCGCGAGGGCGAAGCGCGCCGCGATGTGCACGGCGCTGTGGTCGGGATGCTCGTCCGTTAGTGCCGGCATGGCGACGTGAGTCGGACGAAACGCCTCGATTTGTGCAATCAGCGCCTGCGCGACGCGCGCGGGTTCGTGCATCAGCAGCGGGGTCAAACCAAGATCGGGCCAGCCAAAGAAGGACCGTTCATCGGCGTTGACGCCGAGCACATCGAGCGCTGCCTGCGCCTCCGCGCGCCGGCGCGCGCCCCAGCGCGCACGTGCGGGAGCGTCGATGCGCCAGCGCTTTTCGATCCAGCGCTGCGGCCACGGATTGTTGTCGCCGTCCGTCAGCATGACGACGCGGCGTGCCGCACCCGCAGCGCGCGCCGCGAGCAGCAGCCCGCCGCAAGCGAGGGATTCGTCGTCGGGATGCGGCGCGAGCACGAGCACGCGGTCGTGCTCGCTCAAGCGCAATTGGGGCGAGCGCAAGTGGGGCGAAGTCGTCATGTACGCGAAGTGTAACGCGAGCGCGCCGTTCAGATCGCGCAGGCGCCGTGCCGCGTCTGACCGTCACCGCGTACGACGTAACGTTCGATCGTCAGTGATTCCGCGCCCATCGGGCCATAGGCATGCAGGCGTGTGGTCGAAATGCCGATCTCCGCGCCGAGGCCGAGTTCGCCACCGTCGGAGAAGCGCGACGACGCATTGACCAGCACGACCGCCGAGCGCAAAGCGCCAATGAATTTCTGCGCCGCGCCTTCGTCACGCGTTGCAATGACTTCGGTGTGATCGGAGCCGTACTGACGAATATGCGCGATCGCCGCATCGAGATCGTCGACCACGCGCACCGCGAGAATCAGATCGAGGTACTCTGCGGCGTAATCGTCTTCGTTCGCGACGGCCATGTCCGGCACGAGCGCGCGGCTGCGTTCGCAACCGCGCAGCTCGACGCCGCCTTCACGCAGCGCCACTGCAGCACGCGGCAAAAATGTGGCTGCAATGTCCCGATGCACGAGCAAGGTTTCGAGCGCATTGCACGCTGCCGGCCGCGTCGTCTTGCCATCGAGCACAAGGCGCAGCGCGCTGACGATGTCGGCACTCGCATCGACATAGAGATGGCATACGCCCTGGTAATGCTTGATCACCGGCACGCGCGCATGTTCGGCGACAAAGCGGATCAGACCGACGCCGCCGCGCGGAATCGCAAGATCGATCAGGTCGCTGAGCTGGAGCAATTCAAGCACGGTTTCACGGCGCAGATCCTCGATCAGCGTGATCGCGGCCTCCGGCATACCGTGTTCACCCAGCGCGCAGCGCAGCGCGCCGGCAATCGCGCGATTGCTCTCGATTGCCTCGGATCCGCCGCGCAGCAGAATCGCATTGCCCGCGTAGAAGCATAGCGCGGCCGCATCGGCGGTCACATTCGGTCGTGCCTCGTAGATCATCGCGATCAAGCCGAGCGGAATGCGCACGCGCTCGACAACAAGACCGTTCGGACGGGTTTCGCGTCGTGTCACCTGCCCGACCGGGTCAGGCAGCGCGGCGATGTCACGCACGGCCTGCACGATGCCGGCAAGGCGACTTTGGTCGAGGCGCAGGCGATCGAGCATCGCGGCGCCAATATCCTTCGCCTGCGCAGCCGCGATATCGCGCGCGTTGGCCGCGAGGATCGCATCGGCCTGCGCTGTCAGCGCATCGGCCATCGCCTGCAAAATGCTGCGTTTTGTATTTGTGGACAAAACCGCAATCTGCGCGCCTGCCGCGCGACTGGCGAGCGCAAGTTCGCGCACCGAAGTGGGCGTAGCAGCGGTCATGCGAGCGCCTCCTCCAGGACCGAAAGATCGTCGCGATGCACAACGTTGTCGCCATAACTGAAGCCGAGCAGCGCCTCGATCTCGCGCGATTGCTTACCCGCGAGGCGACGCACTTCGCCGGCGTTGTATTGCACCAGTCCGCGCGCAATCGCGGCGCCGTCAGGGCGTACGACTTCGACGATATCGCCGCGCGCGAATTCGCCCTCGACCGCAACGATGCCACCCGGCAGCAGGGCCGCACCTGCGTCGATGCGGATTCTCCCGCCAGAACCCGGCGCATGGCGCAGCCAATACTTGCGCGCCGCCAGACGCGTGACGGCAGGGGCGAAATGCGTGCCGCGGAACGCACCCTGCGCCAGCAAAGCAACCGTCTGCGCATTCGTACCATTGAAGATCACCGTCGCGATACCCGCATTGGCGGCCTTCGTTGCCGCTTCGAGTTTGGTGCGCATGCCGCCGGTGCCGTGCACGCTGCCTGCCTCGCCGGCCATCGCGAGAATTTCAGCTGTCACTGCCGCCACCGATTCGATCGGCCGCGCGTGCGCATGCAGTTTTGGATGCGCGCTATAGAGACCGTCGACGTCGCTCGCGATCAGCAGCAGATCGGCATCGACCAGGGCCGCGACGATCGCAGCGAGGTTGTCGTTATCGCCGAGCTTGAGTTCCTCGACCGCAACCGTATCGTTCTCGTTGATCACCGGCAGCGATTTGAGGCGCAGCAATTCCAGCAGCGTATTGCGTGCATTGAGATAGCGACGGCGATTGCGCAGATCGTCGTGGGCGAGCAATACCTGCGCAACCGGCGCTGCGATAAGGCTCTGCCACAGCGCGACCATGCGCGTCTGGCCGCGCGTCCGGCCGCGACCGCACCCGAGGACACAATCACGATCTCGCGCCCTTGCGCGCGCGAGGCCGTGATAAAGGCGGCGAGTCCGCGCGCATGCATTTCGGACAATTCGCTTCCGCCCGCCGTCAGCAGATTGCTGCCGACCTTAAGCACCACGCGGCGCCACGGCGGCAGGCGTCGTTCGGAAAACTGCGCTGCCGCTGCCGTGTTCATTTCGATTCGAGCGCCGCCAATCGCGCACGGAGTTCATCGAGGCGCAAATCCGCAGCGCCGCCGGGAGACGTACGCGCGTCGAGACTCTGTTCGGGCGTGCGCCCCTGCCCTGCCGCGTCCGCACTCGCCGCAGCCTGCTTGTACGCCTCGCGGAACGGCACGCCGGCGATCGCCGCCTCGATCGCAACGTCGGTCGCATACATCGACGGCTCGATTGCGGCGCGCATCGGCGACTCGTTCCATTGCAGCCGCGCGAGCAGATCAGGCAGCAATTCGAGTGCGGCCAGTCCGCGGCCGAAGCCGTGCACGAGCCCGCCCTTGGAGAATTGCAGATCGCGCTGATAACCGGTCGGCAGCGACAGCAGCTGCTCGATCTCGGTACGTGCGGCGGCAACGCTCGCATAGGTCGCGCGCATGAGCTCGATTACATCGGGATTACGCTTGTTCGGCATGATCGACGAGCCGGTCGTGTACTCGGGCGGCAGCGCAACGAAACCGTACTCCGCCGTCGTGAACAGGCTCAGGTCCCAGGCGAGCCGGCGCAAATCGAGCAGCGCAGTGCCGAGCGCATCGAGCGCGGTAAGTTCGAACTTGCCACGCGAGAGCTGCGCGTAGATCGGCGAAATCTGCATGCGCGCGAAGCCAAGCGCCAGTGTCGTGTGTTCGCGATCGAGCTTGAGATTGACGCCGTAACCCGCCGCGGTGCCGAGCGGATTGGCGTCGATCCACGCCAGCGTGTCGCGTGCACGCTGCGCGTTGTCGATGAAGCTCTCGGCAAACCCCACAAACCACATCGCCGTGGACGACACGACGGCGCGTTGCAGATGCGTATAACCCGGCAGTGCAAGCGCGGGCTGCGCTGCGCGATCGAGCGCGACCTTTGCGACGTCGATGCACAACGCCTGTACCGCAGCCAGCTTGGCCTTGAGCCACAGTCGCGTTGCGACGAGAACCTGGTCATTGCGGCTGCGCCCGGTATGCACTTTGCGCCCGGCATCGCCTAAACGCTCGGTCAGGCGCGCTTCGATCGCGGAGTGGCCGTCCTCGTATTTTTCGTCGAGCACGAACTGGCCGCTGCGAAAATCCCCCGCCAGCGCTTCGAGCTCACGCGCGATCGCGTTCGACTCGTCGTGCGTCACGATACCGATGTTTGCGAGGCTTTCGACATGCGCTCGACTCGCAGCGATATCGTGCAAGAAAAATTCGCGATCCAGCAGCACGTCGTCGCCCGCAAGAAAGCGCTGGATGCGCGCATCGACCTTGACGCCGGGTTTTTGCCAGAGCAGATCGCTCATGATTCGAAAGCCCTTCTTTGCTTTGTCATTCCGGCGAAAGCCGGAATCCAGTGTTTTTTTGCATCAAAATCAAAACGGATTACAAACTGCATCCGCAGTTTGCCCTCCGGGCCATTCGCTGCGCGAATGTTCGCTTCGGCATCCTGCCTACACAGTCCGGCTTTCGCCGGAATGACGAGCCTAGCGAGGAATACTCGTCAGCTCGCCGAAGCCCAAAGTCAGATTCAGATTCTGCATCGCCTGCGTCGCCGCGCCCTTGAGCAGATTGTCGAGCGTCGCCACCACGACCACACGCTTGCCGCCGGGCGCGAGCGCGAATGCGCCGATCTGCACACCGTGCCGCCCCGCAATATGACTCACCCAGGGCGCATCGTCGANTCAGCGGTTCGCTCGTATACTTCTCCGCATAGCGCTGCTTGACCGCGTCGCGCGTCAGCGGCTGCACCAGCCACAGATTCACCGTCATCGTGATGCCGCGAAAATATTGCGCGACGTGCGGCATGAATTCGACCGGCAGGCCCAGATGCCGCGTCACCTCGCGCTCGTGCGTGTGGTCGACAAGTGAGTACGGCATCAAGTTGTCGCGCAGCTTCTCTGGATCGTTCTTGTCCGACGGCGTGGTGCCAGCGCCGGAATACCCCGACACGCCGAAGCATGCGGGCGGCGCTGCGAGTTGATCCTTGAGCGGCGCAATTGCGAGCTGCATTGCCGTCGCGTAGCAGCCCGGATTGCTGATGCGTTTCTGACCGCGATACAGGCCGCGAGTAAGTTCGGGCAATCCGTAGTACCAACCGCCATCGAAGCGATAGTCGGCACTGAGGTCGATGATGATCGGATCGTAACCGTCCGCCTTGAACGCATCGATCGCCACGACATACGGCGCCGCCTTGCCGTTCGGCAGCGCGAGTACGACCGCATCGGCGCGCTTCGTCGCGACTGCGTCGG
>VBNZ01000096.1:16189-16693 GCA_005877675.1 Gammaproteobacteria bacterium | reverse complement strand
TCGCGCGAAGAAACGAATGCCAGTTCCAGCGACGGATGTCGCGCGATCAGCTTGATCAACTCGGCGCCTGTGTGGCCACGTGCGCCTACGATGCCAATGGTTTTTTTGTGTGTCATGACTTGAATCACGCCACCTTCGGCGCCGGCGGAACGTCGCTCGCGTCGCTCAACGTCGGCACTTTCTCGCGGCAATACGTCACGCAAGCCTCGATCTCGGAGAAATCGCTGATGCCGTACCAGAACGCCTTGAAGCTCGGCAGTTTGTAGCAGCCTTCGGACTCGGCGTAGTAGAAATGATTGATGATATTGCCGTGGCGCGAGCGCCAGAACAGTTGCGGCGTCTCCTCGCGCATTACCTGCCACACGGCGCGCCCGAGGCCCTCGCCTTGCGCGTCGTCGAGCACCGCGAACTTGTCGAGGTAGACGTGGCGGCCACCGTCGAGCAGGACGATCGCGGCGCGGTAGTTCTCGCTCACGTAGGCGCGCAGCAATTTGGTCTTGTCGA
>VBNZ01000096.1:15611-16144 GCA_005877675.1 Gammaproteobacteria bacterium | reverse complement strand
CGGACTCGATCAGGGTACGCATGCGCGCGCGATCGATCTGGTCCCATGAAGTGACGCGCAACACCTTCTCGCCGCGCCGCACATAGGTGCCCGAGCCCTTGTGCGTAAACAATTCCTTGGCGAGCTCCGCCGGTTTGGTGATCGACACCGAAGACGACGGCGGCAGTTTGTCGAGCAGCGCCTTGATCTGTTCGATCTTCACGCGCATGCCGCCGTTGATCCACGGCTGCGCGGCGAGATGCTCATACTCGGTCGCGAGATTGATCGAATCGATCACCTCGCCCCTGTCGTCGAGCAGGCCACCCGTGCCGGTGAGGAATACGATCTTGTACGGCTGCAACACCTGCACCAGTTCGTTCGCGGCAAAGTCTGCATTGATGTTGAGGATCTGCCCGCTCGCCGTCTCGCCGAGACTGGCGATGACCGGAATCGAACCCGCGTGCAGGCTCGCCTCGATCGGCGCCTGATTGACGCGTTTCACTTCACCGACGAGGCCATAGGTATCGCGATCTAGATATTCCGCCTCGAACACG
>VBNZ01000096.1:0-15478 GCA_005877675.1 Gammaproteobacteria bacterium | reverse complement strand
TCACGATGCCGGCGGCCGCCAATTCGTCGTCGAGCTGCGGACCGGCGCCGTGGATCACGATCGGCGTGAGCCCCACGTCCTGAAGAAACGCGAGTGACGAAGTCAGCGCATCGAGATCGTCGCGCAGCACCGCGCCGCCTACCTTGACCACGGCGAAACGCATCGCATCGAGCTGCGAGAAGCGCTTCAAGTATTGCGAGATTTCCTTCGCGCTCGCCATGCTCGACAGCAGGCGCACGATGGTCTGGCGTGTCTGCAGCTCGTGGACGGAAGCGCGGGGTGCGGCAGTCATCATAGGTGCTGGGTTCCAAGAATATGCGCGACCGATGCGGTGTAGCGCTGCAGTTGATCGAGCGCGATCCATTCATCTGCGGTGTGCGCTTGCGCGATGTCGCCGGGGCCGTAGACGATCGCGCTATAGCCGGCTTGCGAAAACAGCGGGGAGACCCAGAGCATCGGCGAAATCACGCGCGGCGAGGCGTTGCGTTTCCGCCTGCGCGACGCCCCCAACGAGATCAGCGCCCGCGGGCAGCGATGGCCCGCGGAAGGTTTCTTCGTAGTGTGCGAGCGCCTCGGCATCGGCGAGCGAGCGCAGCTTGCCATGCAGCTGATCGATGTCCATCGACGGTAGCGGCCGGAAGCCGAAGCGCACCTCCGCGCTCGGCGCGATCATGTTCGCCTTGATGCCGCCTTCGACTTTGCCGATATTGAAACGCAGGCCGGTGAGTCCACCGAAACGCTGGTGGGCTTGCGCTTCGACAAAATCAAGCGCTGCATTGCCCCAGCGCATGGTCTGGTGCAGCGCGCTAGTCCGCATTGCGTGGACGCCGGAGGCATGCCCAGCGCTGCCGCGGAACTTCATCAACACCGAGCTGATGCCGCGATGCGCGAGTACGGCTTCGCCGCGCGTCGGCTCCGCTACCAGCACGGCATCGAACGGCTTCTTTTGCGCAAGGAACGCAGCGATGCAACGCGGATCGTTCGCTTCCTCGTCGGTCGTAAACAGGAACGCCGCATCGCCCTGCATCTGCGCCGCAGCGGTGAGCAGCGCCGCAGCGGCGCCCTTGATATCGCAGGCGCCGAGGCCGATTGCGCGGTCATCCGTCACGCGCAACGTGTGCGGATCGGCGCTCCACGCCGGCGACGACGGCACCGTATCGAGATGCACATTGAACAGGATTTTGGGCTTACCGCGCACGGCGTACAGGCTCACCGCGCCTGCGCCGTGATCCGTCACGCGGCAATCGAATCCCGGCAACTGCGCACGCAGGTAATCGAAAATGCCGCCCGTGCCGATCGCGCGCGGCGGATTGCGCGTGTCGAAGCCGACCAGCGCGCGCAGGTGTTGCAAGGTCGTGTCGAGCAAGGCAGTCATTGCGCGACGGCCATTTCGTAAATATTCGGCACGTAGATTTCCATAAGATTGGCTGGGCGCGACGGCGTACCGAAACCGTAACGCTCGTAGAGACCGTGCGCATCGGCTGTCGCGAGCGTGAAGCGGCGCAAGCCACGCAATTCGCGATGCGCGACGACAGCGTCGATCAACTGCTTGCTGTACCCGCGCCCGCGATATTCCGGCAGCACGAAAACATCGACGAGATTCGCGAACGTCGCGTAATCGGTGATGATCCGTGCAAACGCAACCTGACTGGCGCCGACGAAGCCGCCGAAGCAGAGCGAATTCGCAATTGATTTCTGCACGAGCGCAAACGTGATGCCCTTCGCCCAGGTCGACTGGGTCGAAAGGAATCGGTGGATGAGCGCTGTATCTAGCTCATCCCGGTTCGTGCTGATGCGCAGTGCTTCACTCATCGCCGTTCGCTGCGGCCTTCCGATTCACCTCGGCCCACAGGGTCGAGCTCATGCCGTACAGGCGGATAAAACCCTCGGCCTCTTCGACGCCCCAGTCAGCGCTCTGTGCGTAGGTCGCACCTTTTGCGTTGAGGATATGCGGCGATTTCACCGCGACCGCATTGACGTTGGCGCCATTCGTTTCGAGCGTCACATCGCCGTTGACGCAACGTTGCGACGACATCAGGAAAGACTCGAGGTCGGCTTTGAGCGGATCGTGGAAGAAACCTTCGTAAACGAGCTCGACCCAGGCGCGCGCAACTTCTGGCTTGAAGCGATTCTGCGGCTTCGACAGCACCGCTTCCTCGAGCGCGCGATGCGCGGTCAGCAGCGCGGTGAGGCCGGGCGCTTCGAAGATGATGCGGCCCTTGAGCCCGATCGTCGTGTCGCCGGTGTAGAGGCCGCGGCCGACGCCGTACTTGGCGAAGTCGCGATTGAGGCGCGCGAGAATTTCCTGGCCCGCGAGCGCCTCGCCGTTGAGCGCGACTGCCTCGCCGTTGACGAAGCCGATCGTCGCGCGCAGCGGTGTGGCCGGCCATTCGGAACGCGGCGCACACCAGCCGCGCGCGCCGTCCCCGGGTGCCTCCCAGCGGTCGATCTCGCCGCCGGACATGGTCACACCGAGCAGATTTTCGTTGATCGTGTAGCTCTTCTGTTTCGCGCGCACGCCGAAGCCGCGCTTCTCCAGATAATCCTGTTCGTATGCGCGCGTCTGCGTATGTTCCTTCTGGATCTCGCGGATCGGCGCCACGATCGTGTAATCGCCAAGCGCCTTGATCGTCAAGTCGAAGCGCACCTGATCGTTGCCCATGCCGGTGCAACCGGCCGCTTCGACGATGAGGTAGCGATCCGATACGAGCAACGGATACTGACCCTGATAGCCCTGCCCTGCCCACACGAACGGCTTGACGAAACCGTTCCAGATCGCCGGACCGCCGTCGACCGTGACATGACTGGCGACACCGAGTTCCTTCGCCCGCGCCTCGATGAAAGCGCGCTCCTCGGCATCCACGCCACCCGTGTCGGCAAATACTGTGTGCACGGCATAACCGCGCTCCTGCAAATACGGCACACAGAAACTGGTGTCGAGCCCGCCGGAAAAAGCCAGGACGATATCTTTGTTCATGACTGAGAACTCCTGATGCAACAACAATTACGAAATCGATTTGGTCATCCATTCGGCGAGTCGCGCGTCGTTGTCCATCGCGCGCTCGCGCAAGCCTTCGATCACGCTCATGCGATTCGTCAAGGGGTGATTCTGACTGAGCTTGAACTTGCCTTCGATGCGGTCGATCGCGATTTCAATGCCTACGATCGCGCCGAACAATTTCTGCACATAGTCGGCAGGCGCATCGTCGACGCGCCACGGCACGGGCTGCGTGGATTCGTGCCGGATTGTCAGACGTTCCAGTAGCGCCCGCAACCAGAGTTCATCTTGAATCGTACGCAATCGCCCATGCACATGCGCGACCGCATAATTCCAGGTCGGCACCACGCGGCCGGTCTCGCGTTTACTCGGATACCAATTCGGACTGACGTAGCCGTGAGGACCCTGAAAGATCACCAGCACCTTGGCGCCATTTGCAGCGGCCAACGCATTGCCGCGCGCGACGTGCCCCTGCAGCACCCCATCGACCAGCTCGAATGGCAGATGATTCGCGTCGAGACAGTTCGTGGCGTTCGCCACGACAGTCGCGAACGGGTACGCACGCATCAATTCATGCAGCGCATCTATGCGCGTTTCCGCGAAATGTCCAGGCTGATACATGCGTGCGCTCAGCGACCTGCCACCAACGCCGCCATCACCGCCTTCTGCACATGCAGGCGGTTCTCGGCTTCGTCGATCGCGATGCAGGCCCTCGAATCCATCACCGCGTCGGTGGCCTTGATATTCCGGCGCAACGGCAGGCAATGGCTGAACACGCCATTGTTGGTCAGCGCCATCTTGGCCTCGTCGACGATGAAGTGCTTGTGCGCATCGCGAATGGGTTTTTCCGGCTCCCAGTTGCCGAAGTACGGCAACGCGCCCCAGCTTTTGGCATAGACGACATCGGCACCGCGATATGTCGACTCGACATCATGGCTGATCGCAAAACTGCCGCCATTTTCGGCGACGTTCCGCTCGGCGAAATCCAGATAGCGCTGATCGAGCGCGTACTCGGGTGTCGGGCATAGCAGGGTCACGTCCATGCCATAGCGCGTCGCAATCTGCAGCGCCGAGTTCGCGACCGCAGTGTTGAGCGGCTTGGGATGGTAGGTCCAAGTCAGCACGTATTTCTTGCCGCGCAGGTCAGCGCCACCGAAGTGCTGCTGTAGCGCGAGAATATGCGCGAGTTCCTGCATCGGATGCGTGATCGTTTCCATATTGATCACAGGTACCGTCGCATACTGCGCGATGGCCTTGATCACGCGATCCTCGCGGTCGACCGACCAGTCCTTGAATTTTGGAAAGGCGCGCACACCGATCAGATCGACATAACGCGAGAGCACACGCGCGACCTCTGCGATATGTTCCTCTGCCTCGCCGTCCATCACGGCGCCGGCCTCGAACTCGATCGGCCAGGCGTCCTTGCCCGGCTGCAGCACGATCGCGTGTCCACCGAGCTGGAACGCGCCGAGCTCGAAACTCGTGCGCGTGCGCATCGAGGGGTTGAAAAACAACAGCGCGATCGAGCGCCCCTTCAACGCGTCGCCGAGCTTCTTGCGCTTGAACGCAGCGGCCTGCGCGAGCAATGCATCGAGGTCGGGTCGGCTCCAGTCCTGCGTTGAGAGAAAGTGTCGAAGTGTCATTCGTAACCCCTTGAAAACCCTGAAAACAAAAACCCGGCGCGGGGCCGGGTCTTGGTCGATTCGTGCGAACGCGCGCGATCAGCTTACCCGGCCGGTATTGCGGTTTCCGGTCGGCGCGCACGCGAAGTCATGCCCGCGGCCATATCGGCGCTGGACAGGATTTCGACGTTGGCGAAGAGCTGGCTCATTGATCGCAATAATGCACGGAAGTTTTGCGCGGTGCAACAGAAATGTTTGGACGCCTAAACGGATAATCCATCAATCTGCCGGAACCACGCTGATTTTAACCCGCATCCGATCACCGGGGTCGTACGCCAGCCGCGCCATATAGAGCTCGCCAGCGTAGCGATATTCGACATCGTAGGCGACGATGCGTTTGCTCGACTCTGCCTTCTCGCAGCGGCGCTCGGCTGGCGGTGGCGGCGCATCGATGCCCGCCTCTGCGTCAGCACGCGCCTCGTTAGCGGCAGCGACGTGATTGCCGATTACGGCGCCGGCGACGACGCCACCTGCCGTCGCGACTTTGTGCCCGTCACCCTTGCCGAACATGCTGCCGATCACGCCGCCAATGATGGCACCGACGACAGTCCCGCCCGCGCGGCTATCGCTATGCGCCGGTTCGTCGCGCGGTGGCGGAGGTGACGACATCGGTTCGTTGCACACTTCCTGCGCAGCACCAGGTTCATCGGCCTGCGCGTACACCGGGTCGGAACGCAACACGGTCGCCCAGCCGTAACGCGTCGACTCTTCCGCGGTCGGCGGTGGATGTGCCGGACGGTCTTGCGCGAACGCGGGGCTCGACAACAAGCTTGCCGCAAACAGGATCGAACTGAGCATGATAGAAAATCGGGCAGTGATTCTTTTCATCTTATAGTGACTCCAAATCCGCGCGTTGCCACGCCAGGCCGGCGGTGCATCGCGCTCACGCGTCGTCACCTCGCACCCCGGTTCCCCGCCGGTTCTGCTATGCCGCACGCTCGAAATTTGCTGAAATTACAGCACGCACAGGCTGAATGCAGGCTAAGGAAATCCCCGACAAAACCCCGCTGTAGCAAGGGCTTGCTACACATTCTGCGCACCCGAGCACAATGCGCTGGGCTACAATTGGCGCATAGCCTGGAGCACGAATGAAGCTGCAACTGCACAATACCCTGACGCGCCGCGTCGAGGCCTTTTCCGCGCAAGACCCCAGCCGGGTCACGATGTATCTGTGCGGCCCGACCGTCTACAACTACGTACATATCGGCAATGCGCGCGGCCCGGTCGTGTTCGGCCTGCTCGCGCGTCTGCTCAAACGCATCTACGGCGCGACTCATGTGGTCTATGCGCGCAATATCACCGACGTGGACGATAAGATCAATGCCGCTGCGGCCGAACTCGGCGTTCCGATCGGCGTAATCACGCAGCGTTACGCCAAAGCGTACGCCGAGGACATGGCCAAACTCGGCGTCGATGCGCCCGATGTGGTGCCTTATGCCACGCAGCATATCGATCGGATCATCACGATGTGCGAAAGACTCATCGCCGACGGCCACGCCTATGCGGCTGAAGGCCATGTGCTGTTCGACGTGTCTTCGTATGCGCAATACGGCCATCTTTCGCGTCGCTCGCGCGAAGACATGATCGACGGCGCGCGCGTGGAAGTCGCGCCCTACAAAAAGAACGCCGCGGACTTCGTGTTGTGGAAACCGTCCACGCCCGACCTGCCCGGCTGGGACAGTCCCTGGGGCCGCGGTCGCCCGGGCTGGCATATCGAATGCTCGGCGATGACGGCCGCTCACCTCGGCGAAACGATCGATATTCACGCCGGCGGCAACGATCTGATGTTTCCGCATCACGAAAACGAAGTCGCGCAATCGACCTGCGCGCACGGCGGCAAGGTGTTCGCGCGCTATTGGGTGCACAACGGCATGCTCACCGTCGAAGGGCGCAAGATGTCGAAGTCGCTCGGCAACACGATGCAGCTCACTACCGCCAGCCGCTCGACTGGTCGCAGTCCGCGCTGGATCAGGCACGGCGCACGCTCGATGGCTGGTATACGACGCTGCGCGACTTGTCCGCTGTACCGGCGTCGAAATCTGCCGAAGTACCGCAGGCGTTTCTCGAAGCGCTCGCCGACGATCTCAACACGCCCGAGGCGTTTGCCGTGCTTGCGCGCCTCGCCGACGATGCACGCAAAGCTACAAATCCACAAGTACAGAAAGACGCAAAAGCTGCGTTCCTGGCCGCAGGTGCTTTCCTCGGGCTGCTGCAGGTCGAGCCGGAGCAGTGGTTCCAGGGCAGCAACGACGCCGGCGCACTCGACGAGGCACAGGTGCAGGCCCTGGTCGACGCGCGTCAGACTGCGAAACAGTCGAAGAATTTCGCCGAGGCCGACCGCCTGCGCGCGGAACTGAGCGCACTCGGCATCCTCGTCGAGGATACGCCGCAGGGCCCGCGCTGGAAGCGTGCCGCGCCTGCTGGAGCCAGCAGCGATGAATGCCCCGTCTGATATCCGCATGGCCGCGGCGAATCCCGCCGAAGCGAGCGCACAAGCGGCGCAGGACGCGATCGTCGAGGAATTCTCGTTCTTCGGCGACTGGACCGAGCGCTACCAGTACCTGATCGATCTCGGACGCAAGCTGTCGCCGTTTCCCGATGCGCTGAAGACCGAGGAGCGCAAGGTCCAGGGTTGCCAATCGCAAGTGTGGCTCGATGTCACCGGCGATGCGCAACGCCTCGACTTTCAGGCAATCAGCGATTCGGCCATCGTATCGGGCCTGATCGCGCTGCTGCTGCGCGTGTATTCGGGCCGCTCGGCCCGCGAGATACTCGACACCGAGCCGCGCTACATCGAAGCCGTCGGCCTCGCCAAGCATCTGTCGCCGACGCGCAGCAACGGCCTCGCGGCGATGCTGGCGACGATCAAGGAATACGCGCGGCGGGCGATGTGATGCGTTCCCGCGAAAGCGGGACTGCGAAGACTGGATGCCGAAGCGAACATTCGCGCAGCGGATGCCCCGAAGGGCGAGCTGCGGATGCAGCGAGTAGTCCAGTGACTTCTATCCAGGCACCAAAAAGTCGCCGGACTCCCGCCTTCGCGGGAGTGACGAGTTGCGGTTTTTCCCGGTTGCCGATTTCCAGCCATCCGGTTACCGAATCTCAATCGCCCATCTGTTTTTGTCGATGCTCCCAGCGCTCCTGCGCGTCGAGCGAAAGCGTCGCGATCGGGCGCGCTTCGAGACGTTCGAGGCCGATTTCCTCGTCGGTCTCCTCGCAGAAACCGTAGCGGCCTTCTTCGATGCGCTTGAGCGCCTTGTCGATCTTACCGATCAACTTGCGATAGCGGTCGCGCGTACGCAGCTCAAGCGAATTTTCGGTCTCGCGCGTGGCGCGCTCGGCCTCGTCGCCGACGTCACGCACTTCGTCGCGCAGATTGTCGATGGTCTGTTTGGACTCCTCGACCAGATCCTCGCGCCACTTCTGCAGCTTCGCGCGGAAATACGCGAGCTGGCGTGGCCCCATGTACTCCTCTTTCGCATTCGGGCGATAGTTGTGCGGAAGTTCGATAACCACGGTACTCGGCAGCGCATAGCGCCCGTCTTCGCGTGAAACGGAATCAGAAACCTGGAGTGTTGCGGCAGCCATTTTACCTTTCGTCGTTACAACTTGTGGTCGGGTTGTTGCTGGTTTTGCGGCAGCGGGTTTCGCCGTCGCAGATGCTTGGGGCAGTTTCTTGGGTGCAACCGGTTTGGCCGCTTTTTTGGGCGGCGGCGATTTGATCGGCAATGACTTCTTGACTGGCTTGGCCGGTTTGGCAGCGCGCGCTGGTTTGACCGGCGCCTTCTTGCTCTTGCTCGCGGGACTGGCCTTGAGCGATTTGGCCGCCTTCACAGGGGCTTTTTTCGCTGCTGGCTTCTTCGGCGCGGGCTTCTTGGCTGCGCCAGACTTCGCGGCTCCTGCCTTCTTCTTGGCTGGTGCGGGCTTGTGCTTCTTCGTCGCCATTTTAAGTCTTCACCTATCGCTCGCCGGTACTGTCGCTCAGCGGTCGCGTGTTATAGCCTAACTGACCGGCAGGGGCAACACTTTTTCGTCCCCTCCGCCCCGTCCCAAGCGCCATCTACCTTATCCTCGTGACGCGCATCCTGCTCGCTTTACTCGGCTTTTACCAGCGGGCTCTGAGCCCCCTTTTGGGGGCGCGCTGCCGCTTTCACCCGACTTGCTCGGCCTATGCGCGCGTGGCCGTTGCGCGCTTCGGCGCGGGGCGTGGCGGGCTGCTCGCGCTGTGGCGCCTTGCGCGCTGCCATCCGTTCAGCCGCGGAGGTATCGACGAAGTGCCTTTGACGTTTACACTGCGCCGCCACTGCGATTGCCCGCCGCCATGACCTCCACGCTGATCGTCAACGCCGATATCGTCAACGAAGGTCACCGTTATACCGGCGATGTGCGCATCCGCGACGGGCGCATCGCGCAGATCGGTGCGCACCTCGACGCGCGGGCCAATGAACGCGTTTTCGACGCGGGCGGTCGACTCTTGCTGCCCGGCATGATCGACGATCAGGTGCACTTTCGTGAACCCGGTCTCGAACACAAGGGCGATTTTCATACCGAGTCGCGCGCCGCGGTCGCGGGCGGCGTGACGAGTTTCATGGAAATGCCGAACTCGAAGCCGACCACCACGAATCGCGCGGGCAAAAATCGCTGGCCAACTACGCCTTTTATCTC
This sequence comes from Gammaproteobacteria bacterium, assembly GCA_005877675.1. GTDB lineage: Bacteria > Pseudomonadota > Gammaproteobacteria > Xanthomonadales > Rhodanobacteraceae > Rudaea. The sequence goes on along the minus strand of VBNZ01000096.1, from coordinate 6,133 downwards.
GGCGCGACCAAGGACAACCTCGACGACATCCAACGGCTCGATCCTCGCGCCGCCTGCGGTGTGAAGGTATTCATGGGCGCGTCGACCGGCAATATGCTGGTCGACAAGCCGGAAACGCTCGATGCGATATTCCGCGACGCACCGACGATCATCGCCACGCATTGCGAGGATACGCCGACGATCGAAGCCAATCTCGCCGCGGCGCGCGCGAAATACGGCGATGCGATTCCGGTCGAGCAGCATCCGTATATCCGTTCGCGTGAAGCGTGCATCAAATCGACTCGCCTCGCGATGGAACTCGCGCGTCGGCATGACACACGCCTGCACGTGCTGCATATCACCACCGCCGACGAACTCGCGCTGTTCACGCCCGGCCCGCCGGACCGCAAGCGCATCACCGCGGAAACTTGCGTGCACTTCCTGCATTTTTCCGAAGCGGATTATGCACAAAAAGGTAATTTGATAAAATGCAACCCGGCAGTGAAATCCGCCGACGACCGTGCCGAAATCATCAAGGCGCTCAACGACGGCCGCATCGACGTGCTCGCGACCGACCACGCGCCGCATACCTGGGAAGAAAAGCAGCAGAGCTACGAAAAGGCACCGTCGGGCCTGCCGCTGGTGCAGTCGGTACTGCAATGCGCACTCGAACGCTGGTACGACGGCCAACTTCCGCTCGCGCCTGTTCAACGTGCGCGAGCGCGGCTATATCCGCGAGGGTTACTGGGCCGATCTCGTATTGATCGATACACAGACGCCGCACACCGTAACGCGCACGGAGACACTGTCGAAATGCGGCTGGTCGCCGTTCGAGGGCTATCGTTTCCGCTCGACCATTGCGGCGACATTCGTCAGCGGCCATCTTGCATGGCATGCAGGCAAGCTCGACGACAGCACGCTGGGACAACGACTGGAATTTGATCGATGAAGTTTCACATCTGGATTTTGGCGGCACTGTTTTCGGTACCCGCGTTTGCCGCGCAGCAAGACCTGCAACTGCCGCCGAACCTGCAGCAAGGCCAGCTCGTCGTCGGCCACGCGCCGCGCGGCGTGAAGATCGAATATGGCGGGCGGCGCCTGCGCGTCGGCGATGATGGCGTGTTCGTGTTCGGTATCGACCGCGATGCCCCGCCGCAGATCAAGCTGCACGTGCGCTACTCCAATGGCAAAGGGCGCGACCAGCTCGTCGCCGTGGCGAAGCGCGAATATCACATCGAACGCATTGAAGGCCTGCCGCAAAAGACGGTCAAACCCGATCCGGAAACCGCGAAGAAAATTCGCGCCGAACTAGCGCGCGTGTCCGAGGCAAAGCACCGCGACGACGCGCGCGAGGATTTCCTCGCCGGTTTTCGTCTGCCGGTCGAAGATGCACGTATCAGCGGCGTGTTCGGCAGCCAGCGTATCGACAACGGCGTGCCGCAGTCGCCGCATGCCGGGCTCGATATGGCGGTGCCGACCGGCACGCCGGTGCACGCGCCCGCTGCGGGCGTCGTGAGCCTCGCCGACCCCGACATGATCCTCACCGGTGGCACCGTATTGATCGATCATGGCTACGGCTTGTCGAGCGCGCTGATCCATATGAGCCGGCTCGATGTAAAAACCGGCGACAGAATCGCCGCAGGCCAGGTGATTGGACTCTCCGGCGCGACCGGTCGCGCGAGCGGGCCGCATGTGCACTGGGGATTTTCGTGGTTCGATGTGCGGCTCGATCCTGCGCTGCTGTCCAAGCCTGTTGCGGCGGCGAATGAATCTGGCGATCCGTGAAATCGGCAGCGCTGAGTTCGGCCTGATCTGGCCGATCTTTCGCGAGGTCGTCGCTGCGGGCGACACGTATATCTACTCGCCCGATATCGCATTCGAGGAAGCGCGTTCGACGTGGCTGCCGCCGCGCGCCCGCGCCTTCGTGGCCGAAGCAGATGGCAACATCGTCGGCCACTACATGCTGAAGCCCAATGCGCCGGGCCTTGGCGATCATGTCGCCAACGCCGGCTACATGGTCGCGCCTTCGGCGCGAGGTCAGGGCATCGCCAGCCGTCTGTGCGAACATTCGATCGAAACGGCGCGCGCTGCAGGATTCAGCGCGATGCAGTTCAACGCCGTTGTCCGCAGCAACGAAGTCGCTGTGCGGCTGTGGCAAAAACACGGCTTCACCATCGTCGGCATGGTACCCAAGGCATTCCGCCACGCGCGCCTGGGGCCGACCGATATCTACATCATGCATCGCTTCGTCTGAGGCGCTGGCCGTTCGAGGGGACTAAGTGGCGTCCTGCTCGCAGTTTATCTTTCCGCGCTCATCCGCGCCGCGCGTGCCTCGCGCCATGCAGCCCACAGACTGCTCCATGCGTGCGCATGCACGTGTCCGACAAGATAACGATGCGGTTCGCGCGCCGCGCGCGCGCGCGCGCCGAGCTTGCGATCGAGCCGCGTGCGCACGACGAGTCCGAGCGGTCGCACCGAGACGATGCCGAGCGCGCCGGCAATCTCACGTTCGATATCGGTGAGAAAATCGCGCAGCAGCGCATCACGCGCCGGCGACGCCTGCGCAAGTTGCGCACGCGTGAGGCCATGGCGCGCGCACAGATCGAGCGGCAGCAGATTCGCATCGAGTTGCGGCCGGGCGAGTGCATGTAGAACGTGCGCCAAGGTCCACAGGGCCGCATCGCTCTCGGGGTTGGCGCGACCGGCGCAAAGCAATTTCGATTCGAGATTCGCCAGCGCGCTGTAGAACGGATCGAGCCGCACGATCAAATCGTCGAGGCTCGCAGCGCCGGACGCATCGAGTTGCTCCAGCGCGCCGTCGATCAACGCATTCCAATCTCGCGCCGGTATTGCAGCCACGTCCTCGTCGGAGAACAACAACAGCGTAATCGGGTGGCGCGGATGTCCACCCGCGGCGTTGAACAATTCCTGCCGCCACCAGCCAAGCTTTGCCTCCGCAACCGGCACTTCGCGCATGCCGAAAGCGGCTTCTTCGATCTCGTGTGCGAGGCAGCCGAATGCGCTTGCGCGCAGACGCAGCGCGGGATCGAGAAACAATGCGACCATGCGCTGCTCGGGATGCGCGGCGAGCCATTTCTCCTCGAAGCTCGCGAAGGCGGCGGTGCTATCGCTCACGCCAGTCCGATCGTCGCGAGCAGTTCATGCGGTGCAGCGATCACGCGGTCCGCGCCCCAATCCTGCGGGTCTTCGCCGTCGAGATAGCCCCAGCTCACGGCGATCGTGCGCATGCCGGCGCGTTGTCCTGCCTCGATATCGCGCGCATCGTCACCGACATAGATGCAATGCCCCGCCTCGACGCGCGCGAGCGTGCAGGCGTGCAGCAGTGGCGCGGGATCGGGTTTGCGCTGGGGCAGGCAGTCGCCCGACACGAGCGCGGCGCAACGGTGCGCAAGCGTCAGCTCGGCCACGAGCGCGCGCGCGAGCCAGCCGGGTTTGTTGGTCACGATGCCCCACGCGACGCCGCGCTCTTCAAGCGCATCGAGCAAGGCGTCGATGCCTGGAAATGTACGCGTGTGCGTCGCAATCGCCTCGGCGTAGAGATCGAGAAAGCGCGGCAGCAGCGTGTCGATCGTGGCCTCATCCGCGCCGGGAAATCCTTTGCGCAGCATCGCGCGCCCGCCCTTCGATACGACTGCGCCGACCGCAGCAAGATCGATTTCCGATTCGCCGCGTTGCGCGCGCAAGCGGCGCATCGCCGCGATCATATCGGGCGCCGAATCGACCAGGGTACCGTCGAGATCGAAAAAGACGGCGCGAATTTCCGCACCAGCGAGCCTCATACGTGCGCCTTGCGCGCACAGGCGAGATAGTTGATTTGTGTACTTTGCGTGATCCACGCGCGCCGCGTCAGCGGGTTATAGGCGAGCCCGCTCAAGTCTTCGAGTTCGAATCCTGCGCTGCGCAGCGCAGCGGCCAGTTCGGACGGGCGGATGAATTGCGCATAGTGATGCGTACCACGCGGCAGAAGATTCAAGGCATATTCCGCACCGACGATCGCCGCGCCGAACGCGAGCGGCGTGCGGTTGAGCGTCGAAAGGAACAGCCGCCCGCCCGGCTTAAGCAACGTCGCGCACGATTGGACGACACTGCCCGGATCGGGCACGTGCTCGAGCATTTCCATGCAGCTGATCGCATCGAAGGCCGCAGGCATCTCGGCAGCGAGCGCTTCGACGCTGATCTCGCGATAGTCGATTTGGTGATTCGATTCGTGCAGATGCAGTCGCGCGACCTCGAGCACACGCGGCGCAAGATCGATGCCCGTCACATCCGCACCCGCGGTCGCCAGCGCCTCGCTCAAAATCCCGCCACCGCAGCCGACATCGAGCACGCGCGCGCCCTTGAGTGCCATGCGCTCGGCGATGTAGTTCAGGCGCACAGGATTCAGATCGTGCAGGGGATCCCACCAAGTCGCGGCGAGCTTGTCGAATTTGGCGGTCTCTGCAGTGCTGACGTTGGCAATTTCAGTGGAACGCATGTTTCTCGACTCTCTCACAGGCATCCGGCCATACCATTGACCTGCAACCTGGCCTGCACGTCGGCAAGACTGACGTCTGGCTCGGTTATCGCGAAGTGTAATGTGTAGCGCGCGCCACGTCGCGGCGTGAAGTAGGTTCCCCAGCTGTTGTCGGGACCGAGCGGAAAACGCTCGACGCGCACCGTGCCCGGTGCGAGTGCCACTTCAATCTGCGTACCGCGCTGATACAGGTATACCTGCGACGGCGAATCCAAGCCAACGCTCCCGATCCATTCCGACAGGCGCTCGTGGCGCGACAGAACGATATGGCCCAGATCATCGCGCAGCGTCAATTGGATCAGCGCGGTGGTTCGAGGAACATCCGCCCGGCTGCCTTGCGCGTTCTTTACACTCAGAACAATACCGATAGTCGCTTCGATGGCCGGCAGCCCTTCGAGGCGCAGCGAAAGCTCGTTGGGTCTGGTCAGATCGATCGCGCCGAGATCGACAGTGTAACCATCCTGACAAATCGGCGATGGCGCAGCGTGGGCCACGAACGTGCCGTCCCCCGTATAGTCGCGGTAATGCGCCAGCTGCGTCCCGCAGGCACACAATCCGAGCGCGACACAGAGGACGAGCAAATACCGCGTGTCGAATGCGCGCACGCGAATAGCCGCACCAAGTTTCCACTTATGCGACGCGCGGTTCACTGCGCGGTCATACGTCCGCGCCATCCACGCGCCTTTGTTTTCAGCTCGTCCACATCGATGCCGGCCAGGCGGCCGTTTTCGAGCTTGCGCACACCAGCGATCCAAGCGTCGCTGACCTGCTGCCGGCCAGCCGCGTAGACCAGCGTCGAGACCACATGAAACACCGGCTCGGTTTCGAGCGCGTCAAGACGTATCGCGGCAAGATCGGCCTGTTTGCCCGGCGTGATCGATCCGATGCGATCGGCGAGGCCGACGGCCTTGGCGCCGTTGAGTGTCGCGGCGCGCAGCGCGTAGGCGGCATCGAATGCGCGTGCGTCGCCGCTGACGCCTTTCGCGAGCAAGGCGGCGGTGCGCATTTCGCCGAACATGTCGAGGTCGTTGTTGCTCGCGCAGCCGTCGGTACCGATCGCAAGATTGACGCCCGCCGCGCGCAGCTTCTCCGCAGGGCAGAAGCCGCTCGCGAGCTTGAGGTTCGACTCGGGACAATGCACGACCGACGCACCCGCTTCGGCCATCAGCGCGATTTCGCTGTCGTTGAGCTGGGTCATGTGAATCGCGATCAGATGATCGTTGACGAGACCCAGAGCCTGCATGCGCGCGATCGGGCGGATACCGTGATCGCGCTTGCCCTCCTCCACTTCCTGCGCGGTTTCGTGCAGATGCAGATGAACCGGAACGTCGAGCTGGTCGGATATCAGACGGATGCGCTCAAACGCCTCGTTCGACACCGTGTACGGCGCGTGAGGCGCGAGCGTCGTCGTGATCAGTGCTTCGCCGCGGAACTCGTCGTGTACTGCAAGATTTTTGTCGAAATACTCATCGCGGCTGCGCGCCCAGGCCGTGGGAAATTCGATAAACGGCAGCCCGACGACAGCGCGAAATCCGTGCTTGAGATAAGTCGCAGCCTGCACGTCGGGAAACAGGTAATTTTCGTTGCAGCAGGTGGTGCCGCCGCGCAGCATCTCGGCGA
>VBNZ01000241.1:332-2791 GCA_005877675.1 Gammaproteobacteria bacterium | reverse complement strand
GCAAGACGCTCAAGCTCGACGACCTTGCCGATCAGAGCCTGCTGCTGCTCGAAGACGGTCACTGCATGCGCGATCAGGCGCTCGAAGTCTGCGCGCTGTCGGGTGCAAACGAGAAATCCGGCTTCCGTGCGACCAGTCTCGAAACGCTGCGTCAGATGGTCGCGGCGAATGTCGGCGTGACCCTGCTGCCGACGCTCGCGATCAAGCCGCCGGTCGCGCGCTCGGAAAATATCCATCTGCTGCAATTCCGCGGCGACGTGCCGAACCGGCGCATCGCGATGTTCTGGCGCAAGAGTTCGGCGCTCGCACCGTTTCTCAAGAAGCTCGCGCAGGTGTTCCGCGAATTGCCGCGTGCGCTGCTCGATCCGTCGATGATAAATCAAGAACGCCAGGCGCCGCGGCATGCTGGGCGTTGAGTCGGCCGCGCGATACCGCGAAGCGCGCACGGACAGCCCAAGAGAGCGCGCTCGTTGAACTTCTCGCCGCGATGGCTGTGGCTGTGCGCGGCCCTGATCGCACTGATTTGGTGGCAATACGCACACCGCCCACGCACACACCCTAAAGGCGTGCTCATTGCCGACGTTCCGCTGCAAGGGGGCATCGAAGGCACGCCGGCGCAACTAAGCAAGTACGGCATCACGCTCAAACCGCTCGCCACGTTTTCGCTGTCCGCTCGTGTGCTGGGACGGGCAGACTATCACTGGGATTTCGGCGCAAAACTGATCCCGGTCGATCTCGCCTTGGGCTGGGGACGCATGTCCGACAGCGCCGTACTGGAAAAATTGGATATTTCGCAATCCGCGCGCTATTTCTACTGGAGCACGAAACAGCCGCTGCCGATCCCCGCGCAGGAGATTGTCGAATCGGCCGCAAACATGCATCTGATTCCTGCCGACGAGTATGTGGAGCGCGCCATAAAGCGCACGCGTGTGGGCGATATCGCAAAATTCGATGGTCTTCTGGTGGAAGCGCAATGGCCCAACGGCACGAAATGGACCAGCTCCTTGACGCGTAGCGATAGCGGCTCCGGTGCCTGCGAGCTGGTCTGGGTCCAGCACTTCGACACCGCATCACGCTGACGCTGCGGGGTGTCAGTGAAAATCGCGTGAGGCGAAGCTGAATTCCGGCAGCAACGCACTGTAGTCGTGCAAGCGATCGGCAATCAGATGATGCACGCCGTCGTGCGCTTCGAGCTTGCCGTCGACGCACATGACCGAAGACTCCACCAGCACGCGATGCTGCTTCTCGGCGAGCGCACGCCAGACCACGACATTGACCTGCCCGGTTTCGTCTTCGAGCGTGACGAAGGTGACGCCTTTGGCCGTGCCCGGATGCTGGCGCACGGTGACGAGTCCGGCGCAGCGCAGACGTCGGCCGTGATTGCCGGCATCCGTCGTCGCGCGCGCGGGCACGACGCGCCGGCGCGCGAGCGCGGGACGGATCAGCGCGAGCGGATGCAAGGTCAGCGACAGACCCTGCGTCGCGTAGTCGGTCATCACGTCTTCGCGCAGCGATGGCGGTCGCAATGCGACGCGAGTTTCATGTGTGCGTGCGTCTGCGAGCACGGGCAGCGGCAGTTCCGCGCCGGCGCTGTCCCAGCGCGCGCGATGGCGATGGCCGCTCAGGCTGCGCAGCGCACCCGCATCGGCGAGACGCGCGCGATCCGCCGCAGCGATACCGGCGCGGCGCGTCATGTCGGCTACATCCGCGAATGGCGTTTGCGTTCTGGCAGTGACAATACGCTTGGCCGTTGCTTGTGCCAGGCCCTGCAATTGGCGCAGCCCTAGCCTTAGCCCTCTCCCCCGATTCGCTTTATCGTCGGGGGAGAGGGTTGGCGCTTTTTGCTTCTGCCGCAAACCCGCATGACCGTGTGAGCCTGCCCCCTCACCGCAACCCTCTCCCCCAGCGACTTCGCCGCTGGGGGAGAGGGAGCGAAGCTCTTCCAATGTGCAATCCCATTCGCTGATCGTCACATCGACCGGCAACACGCGCACGCCGTGGCGCTGTGCGTCTTGAATCAGTTGCGATGGCTGATAGAAACCCATCGGCTGCGAGTTGAGCAGCGCGCAGGTGAACGCAGCCGGATGATGGCACTTGAGCCACGACGACGCGTAAGCGAGCAAGGCGAAACTCGCCGCATGCGATTCGGGGAAGCCGTACTCACCGAAACCTTTGATCTGCTCGAAGATGCGCTCGAAGTAGTCGCGCTCATAGCCACGTTCGAGCATACCGTCGAGGATGCGGTCGTGGAACTTCTCGAGACCGCCCTTGCGCTTCCACGCCGCCATCGCGCGACGCAGCTCATCGGCCTCGCCCGCCGTGAAACCGGCGACGACCTGGATCAGCTCCATCACCTGTTCCTGAAAGATCGGTACGCCGAGCGTGCGTTTGAGTGCGCTCTCCACTTTGGAATTACTTGTTCCCGTGGCGCGCTCGAATTTTGATTGCGGGTAATCGGG
>VBNZ01000241.1:0-291 GCA_005877675.1 Gammaproteobacteria bacterium | reverse complement strand
GGCCGCACGATCGCAACTTCGATGACGAGATCGTAAAAATTTTCCGGCTTCAGGCGCGGCAGCATCGACATCTGCGCACGCGATTCGATCTGGAACACGCCGACCGTATCCGCTTTCTGGATCATCGCGTAGGTGGCAGTGTCCTCGCGCGGGATGCGATAGAGATCAAGATCGGCTGCCTCGTGACGGCGCAGCAAATCGAAGCATTTGCGCAAGGCGGTCAGCATGCCGAGCGCGAGCACGTCGACCTTGAGCAACTGCATAGTCTCCAGATCGTCCTTGTCCCACTGG
>VBNZ01000095.1 GCA_005877675.1 Gammaproteobacteria bacterium | reverse complement strand
CCCGCGGTCTTGAGCGCGTCATCGACCTGCTTGTTGAATGCGGCACCTTTGTCCTTCGCATCCGCCGCCGTGCCGTCGTATCCGGCAATCGGCACCGAACCGCCGAATTTCACGCTAGCGACCGTCCCCGCCGGTGCGGCTTCCTTGGTATATGACACACCGGCCTTGACGATCTTGCTGACGACGACATCGCAACTGCTGGTGAACTTCGATGCGCCGACCGGATCGAATTGCGGCGAACAGTTGGCCGGATCGGCCGTGATCGTCACGGGATTCGTGGCGGTTGCCGTTTCGAGCGCGGGGTTGGCGTAATGCGTGATCGCCTTGAACACCGGAAAGTACGTCAGCGCCGCAAGCAGGCAGCCCGCCATGATGATGACCTTGCGGCCGATCTTGTCCGACAAGGTGCCGAACACGATGAAGCCGACCGAGCCGACGAGCAGCGATAGCGCAACCAGGGTGTCGACCGTATTTTGGTCGACCTTGAGCGTACCAAGGAACGCGCGCACGTAGAACTGCCCGCCGTACCAGACGACGGCCTGACCCGCGGTTGCGCCAAGCAATGCGAGCAGCACGATCTTGCCGTTGCTCCAGTTCCCGAACGATTCGGTCAGCGGCGCCTTTGAACCGCGTCCTTCGGCTTTCATCTGCTGGAACAGCGGCGATTCACTCAGCTGCAGGCGGATGTACACAGATATTCCGAGCAGCACGACCGAAAGCCAGAACGGCACGCGCCAGCCCCAGTCATTGAAGGCGTCCTTGCTCATGCTGTTGCGCACGATGAGCAGCACGATCAGCGACAAGAACAAACCCAGCGTTGCCGTGGTCTGGATCCAGCTCGTGTAGGCGCCGCGCTTGCCTGGCGGCGCATGTTCGGCGACATAGGTCGCCGCGCCGCCATACTCGCCGCCGAGCGCCAGACCTTGCAGCAGACGCAGGCTGATCAATATGACCGGCGCGGCGATGCCCAGTGTCTGATATGTCGGCACGAAACCAACCAGTGCGGTCGAAATGCCCATGATCACGATCGTGATCAGAAAAGTATACTTGCGCCCGATCAGGTCGCCGAGGCGGCCGAACACCAGCGCGCCGAACGGTCGTACCGCGAAGCCGGCCGCAAACGCGAGCCAGAGGAAAATGATCCTCGTCGTTTCATTGAAACCGGTAAAGAAGTTGGCGGCTATGGTCGTGCCGAGCGCGCCGTAAAGATAGAAGTCGTACCACTCGAACACCGTGCCGAGACTCGAAGCCCCGATCACGCGTACATGGCCGCTGCTCAAAGCACCGGCAGTCGTCACATTCGCCATTGCGATCTCCCCAAGGTGGTGGATGCGGACTCGTCCGGTGCGCAACGCCTCGGACGCATTGCTGGTTCTACCAGCTCGCTTATAAGGCATTTGCGTTTCGGATACACGGCATGCAGCAGCATTTTTTTGTTCGGTGAAGAAGCAAAGTGCCACGCACTGTCGCGCTGCGACAACGCACAGCATTACACATATCGAATTACCGCAGCAGTTGGACTAAAGTTTCCCTTCTCGACCGGCGTCGGTATTGATCTGTATCAACCCACGCACGCGCTACGCACACATGATTCGCATCGCAACAAGGAGAGGCAGATGAGCAAGCTCTATCCGGTTTCCAGTGAAGTGGCGGCGGCGGCCCGCATCAAGGCAGCGGACTACGACCAGCTCTACGCAGAATCTGTGCGCGACCCGGAGGGTTTTTGGGGCCGCATCGGCAAGCGCCTCGACTGGATCAAGCCGTACACGAAGGTTAAAGATGTTTCCTACGACGCCAAGCACCTGCATATCCGCTGGTTCCACGACGGCGAACTCAACCTTGCGGCAAATTGTCTGGACCGGCATCTGAAAACACGCGGCGACAAGACCGCCATCGTGTGGGAAGGCGACGACCCCAATGAATCGCGTCGCATCAGCTACCGGGAATTGCACGAACAGGTCTGCCGCGCGGCGAACCTGTTGAAAAATCTCGGCGTGAAGAAAGGCGATCGGATCACGATCTATCTGCCGATGATTCCCGAAGCTGCGGTCGCGATGCTCGCCTGCGCGCGCATCGGCGCGATCCACTCGATCGTGTTCGGCGGCTTCTCGCCTGATTCGCTTGCGGGGCGCATCGCCGACTGCGCATCCAAGCTCGTCATCACCGCAGACGAGGGTCTGCGCGGCGGCAAGAAAGTGCCGCTCAAGATAAACGTCGACGAAGCGCTGACACGACCCGGTACCACCAGCGTCGAGACCGTACTCGTGGTGAAGCGCACCGGCTCGCCGGTGCACATGCAGGCGCCGCGCGACCGCTGGTGGGATGCGCTCATTGCCGAACAAAGTGCGACCTGCGTGCCCGAACCGATGAATGCGGAGGATCCGCTGTTCATTTTGTATACCTCCGGCTCGACCGGTAAACCCAAGGGCGTACTGCACACGACCGGCGGCTATGGCGTGTACACGAGCTATACACACGAGTGCGTTTTCGACATCCGCGAAGAAGACGTGTATTGGTGCACCGCCGATGTCGGCTGGGTGACCGGACATAGCTATATCGTCTACGGCCCGCTCGCCAATGGCGCGACCTCGCTGATGTTCGAGGGCATACCGAGTTATCCGGATGCCGGTCGTTTCTGGCAAGTGGTCGACAAGCACCAGGTCACGATCTTTTATACCGCGCCGACCGCGATCCGCGCCCTGATGCGCGAAGGCGAGGCGCCGGTGAAGAAGCACAAGCGGACGTCCTTGCGGCTGCTGGGTACGGTCGGCGAGCCGATCAATCCCGAAGCGTGGGAGTGGTATCACCGCGTCGTTGGCGACGATCGCTGCCCGATCGTCGACACCTGGTGGCAGACCGAGACCGGCGGCATTCTGATCACGCCGTTGCCGGGCGCGATCGCACAAAAACCGGGCTCGGCCACCAAGCCTTTCTTCGGCGTACAGCCGGCGATCGTCGATGCGAATGGCAAGGTGCTCGAAGGCGAGGCCGAGGGCAATCTGATCCTGACCGATTCCTGGCCCGGACAAATGCGCACGGTGTACGGCGATCACGATCGCTTCATCGAAACTTACTTCAAGACGTATCCGGGCAGTTATTTCACCGGCGATGGCGCGCGCCGTGATGCCGATGGCTACTACTGGATCACCGGCCGCGTCGACGACGTGATCAATGTGTCCGGACATCGCATCGGCACGGCGGAAGTCGAAAGCGCCCTGGTCGCGCATCACGCGGTGGCCGAGGCCGCCGTAGTCGGCTGCCCGCACGACATAAAGGGACAGGGCATTTACGCCTACGTCACGCTCAAGACCGGTGTCGAGGCGACCGATGCGTTACGCAAGGACCTGGTCGCGCATGTGCGCAAGGAAATCGGCCCGATCGCGACGCCGGATTTTCTGCAGTGGGCGCCGGGCTTGCCGAAGACGCGTTCGGGCAAGATCATGCGCCGAATCCTGCGCAAGATCGCGGAGAATGCGCCGGATCAGCTGGGCGATATTTCGACATTGGCCGATCCCTCGGTAGTGCAGAACCTAGTCGAGACGCGGCTCGTGCGGTGAGTCGCGTCACGCTGGACGCGCGTCTTGCCCGATACCTGGATGTGCTATGCGCGTGATTGCGGCAAACGAATTCATTCGCGCACAAGCGCCGATGCCGCTGGACGAGAACGATATACACCTGTGGTTCTTTCCGGCTGCCGCCGCACATGCACACAAAGTCGATCATGCGCGCCAGCTGCGCGAGTTGCTCGGCGCCTACCTGTGTGTCGATGAGAAGACCATCCGCATCGAGCGCGACGCGCACGGCAAGCCGTTTCTCGGTGGTCCGCACGCGGCCTTGCTGCAGTTCAATCTCGCGCACAGCGCTGATGCGCTCATCGTCGCGCTTGCTCGGGCACAGACGCTCGGTATCGATATCGAGAGCACGCAGCGCACCCGGCCCTGGCTCGAACTCGCGCGGCGTTATTTCACTGCGGGCGAATGCGCGGCACTCGCCGCGCTACCTTCCGATCGCCTAGGTCTTGCGTTCGTGCAACTGTGGAGCTGCAAGGAAGCCGTGCTCAAAGCGCTCGGCCGCGGCATCGCATTCGGCCTGGAGCGGCTCGATTTCGCGCTCGATGCCGAAGGTGGTGTCTTGAGTCTGCGCGCCATCGCCAGCGAGGCTGGCGCCGCCATCGACTGGCGACTGCTGCTGCTTGCGCCGGCGCCAGGATTACGCGGCGCACTCGGTTGGCACGGCACCGCGATGCGCATATGCTCATTTCGCGCGGAGACTTGAGAATTCTTGATGAATCATGAACCTGCGGACGCAGCTGCGACGATCGGCATGCCGGCTGCGTCTTTACCATCGATGAGCCGCAGCGCCGACAACGAAGCGCACAGCGCAGCAGTATCGCCGTCGGGCTTCGCACAGAGGCTCGATGCGATGACGCTCGCGCGCGCCCGGCACGGTGACATGCAAGCGTTCGAGACCGTGTATGCATGCTACGGCCAGGCTTGTTACGGCCTTGCCCTGCGGCTGACGGCCAACCCGGCGCAGGCGGAAGATTTGGTGCAGGAGGTTTTTTTGAAAGTGATGGAGACCATACGCAGCTATCGTGGCGAGGCGCCGTTCGGCGCCTGGCTCAAGCGTATGACGGTCAATGCCGCGATCGATCAGTTGCGCGCACGCAAGCGTTTCGCCGAGCAGGATCCGGAAAGCGCTTTCGACGACGCCGCGGACAACGCGACGACGCCCGCCCAGGCGGTCGATGCCTGGGCGCTGTTGCAGCGCCTGCCGGCGCGCGCACGTGCGATCGTCGTATTGCATGAGCTCGAAGGCTATACGCATGCGGAAATCGCTTCGTTGTTCGGACAGAGCGAGAGCTATTCCAAATCGATAGTGTCGCGTGCGCTGCAGCGGCTGCATGCGGTGGTCGCAGCAGCGCCTTCGCTGCCGCTCGGGAGTCTGGCATGAATACGAACTCGCCTCTTATTGGTGTGCCGGCGCACAGGCTCGATGCGCAAACATCGGCTGCGCTGTGGTCGCGCATCAGCACGGCACACACGCGTCGTGTCTCGCGGCGGCGTTGGCAGCGCCTGGGCATCGGTGCAGCGTTGGTTGTTGCGGTCGCGAGCGCAGCGCTCATTTATCCGTCGCATACATTGCGCGAACGGGAGCATATTGATTGGCAGGCACGTGCACAGGCGCTCGAGCTGCAGCTTGCGGTGTTGCAGAGCGAGCATGCTGCGGTCGTTTCCGTCGGTGCCGACGATATTACGTCGGAACTCGATGCGGTCGATCAGCGTTTGCGCAGCGCTTATGAAAGCGGACCGCCGAGCGTGGACGTTTCACCGCTATGGCAGCGCCGCAGCGAATTGCTCGACACCCTGCTCGCCGCTCGCAAGCAAGGCCTTGCACTCACTCGTATCTGAACCTACCGATGGTGAATGACATGTTGCGCTCCCTAATCGTTTCTCTTTTGTTCGGCACGACCCTCGCTGCGAGTGCGGCCGATGCGGTCGCGGATCCCGCGGTCGCGCAACGCGTGCGTGAGGAGGTGCAGCAGTTGTTCACGCGACTCGCCACCACGGGCGCGCTTGGTGCGCATCCGGAGCAGCTCAATCTCAACATTGACGAGCCGGCACGGCGCACTGCAGATCTCGGCCTGCTAGTCGATGCGACCAACGCCGCGCACGCGCGCGATGGTCTGCGTGTGCTCGGTACGAGTCCGGGTGGCGCGGCCGCACAGTTCGGCGTGCGGGCGGGCGACGTGCTGGTCGGAGTCAACGGCCACTCTCTGCGCGACCTCGGCGCTGACGAAAACGGTCATGCACTCGCCGCTTCGACGCTGAAAGCCAGCGTCGAGTCGCTGCCCGACGGCGCTCCGATCAAGCTCGATGTGGAGCGCAGCGGTGCGCCGCTGGCGCTCGCAGGCACCATGCAGAGCGTCACCCTGCCGGCGTTGCGCCTTGGCCTCGGCGGACCGGCGATCGCTTCGGCGGATCTTCCGGCGAGCAGCACCGCCGGCGCCGGTTGCGGCCGCATCAGCATGATCGATCTTGCGCCACGGCAGCAGGCTTTATATGGCGCGCTGATCCTGACCATCGATGGCGTGACGCCCGGGCCTTCGACCGCGCAGAAATTCCGCGTCTCCGCTGGCACCCATCGGCTCGAAGTGGCCGAGCGCATTCCGACCAGCGAGATGGGTGTGGGCGAAATAGCATCCCTGCGCAACAACAAGCTCAAGAACCTCACCGTCGACGTCGCGCCGAATACAACGGTAATGATCGCTGCACACCTCAACCGTGATCGTGCGACCAAACTGACCGAAGGTACGTACTGGGATCCGGTGGCATGGAAGACGGTGTCAGAGAATTGTCCGTAACTCGGGTCGCATCCGGGCGGAAGCGCTGCGACCCAGCGCCACCGCCGACTCGTGGGCTACCGAGCGCAATGCCTGCTTCGCGAACTACGAAACTTCTGTCCCCATGTGCGGTCTCATACCGCACACTCCCACAGGAAGTCTCCGCCACAAGGACGTGGTTCTAATTCCTGATCGTGCCGGGCCGCTGCGTTATTCTTGGCGCATGTATTGCGTCTGGTACCGCCGCGCGCTTACGCGGGTTTTCGCTTCGCTGCTGATGCTGCCGACCGTCTGCATGGCAGCGCCCGCGCGCGTGCCCGCAAAGCCACCCTCGCTGTTCGGCACGCCTTATCGTGCGGTGCTCGAGCAAGGTGCAGCCAACCGGGCCTATGCGGGTGTCGCGGTTGGGCTCATCGAGGGCGATCGGCACGAGACCCTCTATTTTGGTCATAGCGACGCCGCACAGGGCGCTCCGCCCGACGCGGACAGCCAGTTCGAGGTCGGCGCCGTAAGCGAGGTTTTTGCCGGTCTGTTGCTCGCGCAGGCCGCGCTCGAAGGCAAACTGCGCCTGTCCGATCCGATCAGCAAGTTTCTGCCGCAGGATTTTCCGCTGCGCGAGCCCGCAACCGGCCGTATCGCGCTGGATGCGCTGATCACACAGCGCTCGACTTTGCCGCCGCAGCCGCTCAATCTGTTTCCGCGCGATCTGGCTGATCCGTTCGCCGACTACGCTGCGGAGGATTTGCTCGCCTTCCTCGCATATAGCACATCGATCGGGCAGACAAATCCCGCTCCCGGCTATTCGGTGCTCAATACCGGGTTACTGGGCCATCTGCTCGGTCGCGTATACGGCGTGCCGTATGCCGAAGCCTTGCACGACAAAGTGCTCGGGCCGCTGGGGCTCGCCCATATCACCCTCGACGACGCGCCGACACTGCTCGCCGGAAATGCCGGCGGTGAAACCGCGCCGCATTGGCATTACGGCGTACTCGCGGCCGCTGCAGGCTTGCGCGCGACGCTGCCCGACCTCGTCGTATTCCTGCAGCAGTGCCTCGCGCCCGGCGACTCGCCCCTGCGCTCGGCCTTGCTGCTCGCACGCCAGGCGCGTGCACCTGCGCTTGCGGGCCCGGGCGAGACCGTCGCGCCACCCGACCAGGCCGCGCTCGGCTGGAACGTACGCATGGTCGAAGGTCCGAATGGCAACTGGCCGCTGGTCTGGCGCGCAAGTGAGACCGCTGGTTTCGCCGTGTTCCTCGGCTTTCGCACCGACAAGCAGAAGGCGATCGTGCTGCTCGGCAATGCCGCGAGCGATCTGGCCGAACTTGGCATGGCCTGGCTCAACGAGGCGACACTGCTGCCCGAGGCACCACGTGGCGCGCCTGTGCACGCGACGCCGAAACTCGACGAATACGCGGGCTTGTATCAACTCGCTTCGCGCGAGGAGCTGATCGTGCGCTTGCGCGGCGATCACCTGCGTCTGCAACTGCCTGGTGTGTGGCCGCAGCGCCTGCGCGCGCTCGATCGCGATTCTTTCGTGAGCGAAGAGGCGAACTCCGGTATTACCTTTATGCGCGATCCGGACGCGATCGACGGGCTGGTTCTGCATCGTAACGGCACGCATATGTCGGCGCGGCGATTGAGTCAGCGCGCGCCGCGCCTGTCGCGTCCGGCAATCAAATTGCGACCGGCGCAAATCGAGGAATTGCGCGGGGATTGGCGCATCGATCCCGACCTGTGGCTGCGTGTCGGCGTCGAGGGCGAGCAGCTGACCTTGCAGGCCGCACGCGCACCGCGTCTGGTGTTGCAGGCGTATGCGCCGGATCGCCTGGCTGATGCCGACGGCGCTGTCGAGGTCGCCGTGCAGCGCGACGCGCAGGGCCACATCACGCAACTCGCGCTCGATCTCGCGGGCGCAACACGCATCGCCAAACCGCTGCATCCACATGCGAATATGCCATCCAAGCCATGACTAAACTCAGTGTCAACGTCAACAAGATCGCCGTGCTGCGCAATTCGCGCGGTGGACACGAGCCCGATATCGGTGCGGCCGCGGCGGCGTGCATCGCCGCGGGCGCGGCTGGCATCACGGTGCATCCGCGCCCCGATCAGCGGCATGTCCGCGCGGACGATGTGGGTCTGCTCAATGCGCTGATCGCCGGGCGTGTCGAATTCAATATCGAGGGCAACGCGTTTGCGCCACCGCGAGCCGGCTATCCCGGGTTTCTCAAGCTGATCGAGGAAACGCGACCGACGCAATGCACATTGGTGCCCGATGGCGATGCACAGCTCACCTCCGATCATGGTTTCGATCTACGCGCCGACGGCGCACGATTGAAGCCGCTGATTGTCGAACTGAAGCAGCTCGGCGCGCGTGTGAGCCTGTTTGTCGACGCGGACAACGACGCCATCGCGCACGCCGCCGAGCTGGGCGCCGACCGTGTGGAAATTTATACCGGGCCGTATGCGGAAGGACATGCGCGTGGCGATCCTGCGCGTGCGCTGGCGCAGTGCATTGCGTGCGCCGAGCGAGCGAATGCCGCGGGACTGGGCGTCAATGCCGGTCACGATCTAAACCAGGCCAATCTCGGCGCGCTCAAGGCGGCGATCCCTTTTCTGGCCGAGGTCTCGATCGGCCACGCGCTGATCGGCGAAGCGCTTTACGCGGGACTCGACGCGACCGTGAAGGCGTATCTGCGCATCCTGGCTTAGCGGGCAACCGCCGCGCGATTGCGCGGCGTTGCCACGAAGTCACCGCACCGATTCGATACCGATGCGCTGCAGATTGGCGTTCTTCGCTGCTGCGAGCACGCCTGCCACGAGCTCGTAGCGCGTGCGCGCTTCCGGGCGCAGGGTCAGTTGCGGCGGATCGCTCTGCTGTCCGAGCACGGCGAGGTTCTGCGCAAGCTCGGCGCGATTGAGCGCAACGCCGTTCCAGTAGAGCTCGCCGGTCTGCTTGATCGACAAGTCCACCGGATCGGTTGGTTTTGGACACGTCGCACCGCCACACTCCGACGCACTGAAATTTAATATGAGCTTGTGCGTCAGCATCGGCGCGGCGAGCATGAAAATGATCAGCAGCACGAGCATGACGTCGACGAGCGGCGTGACATTGATCTGCGCGAATGAGCTTGATTCGCGATCGAGTGCAAATACGGCCATAACCGATCTCCACCAGGCACGGGAACGTGCGCATCCAGCCTAGCGCACTTCGCGTGCGCGAATCAAACAAGCGTTTCTATCGCGCATAAACAAAAACGCCGCATTGCTGCGGCGTGGATTTTTTCGTTCTACGTATTGCGCGCTACTGCGCTGCGCCACGCGCGGGCTGGAACCCGATCTTCGTCATGCCTGCGTTCTTCGCATCGGTCAGCACCGTGGCGACGAGCTGGTACTTGGCGGTCTTGTCGGCCTGGATCTGCAGTTCAGGCTGCGGGTTCTTCTTCGAAGTCACCGCGAGCATCTGCTGCAACTGCTCCTCGCTCACCGTCTCGTCGTTCCAGAGGAACTGACCGCCAGTGCGCACCGACAATATGATCGGTTCGGGCGGATTGTCGATCTGCGGCGGCGGATTGTTGGTCGGCTGCGGCAAGTCGATCTTGATG
>VBNZ01000275.1 GCA_005877675.1 Gammaproteobacteria bacterium | reverse complement strand
GCGGCGGTACCGTATCTGCCAAGGCTGCGCGTGCCGTACTACTTGTTTGTGGGGCGGAAACGATAACCACCCAACTCCCTCCACTTCAAACCTGACGCCAATCGGTTCATAGTGTGCGACCTTCGAAACCGCGCACACTGCCGTGAACGCCATCGCGATTCCCAAACCGCTTGCCCCACAGCAGAAGCTGCACTTCTGGCCGTTGCAGATCGCTGGCTGGCTCGGCTATTTCGCACTGTATTTCACGGCGTGGATGGGAGAAAACGAGGCCGATGCATGGCGCTACCTGCCCGTGTTGGTGGCGAATGCGGTCTTCGGCTTCATCAATACCAGCTTTCTCCTGCGCCTGGGCTATCAACGCATCTGGACCCAACCGCTGCCGCGCCTGGGCGCGCTGGCCGCGGCGCTGCTGCTGGTTGCCACGCTGGTGCAGGGTACGTTCTATGCCGTCGTCAAATCGATGACGTGCGTCGGGCACGATTGCATGGTGCACAACGTCCTCGGCTATCTGTGGTACTACCTGTCGATTTTTTACCTGCTGCTGTCGTGGAGCGGGCTGTACTTCGGCATCAAGTTTGCGCGCCAATCGCAGGAGCAGAAAGAGACGACACTGCAAGCCACCGCGATGGCGCACGAAGCGCAATTGAAGATGCTGCGCTATCAACTCAACCCGCATTTTCTGTTCAATACGCTCAATGCCATCTCGACGCTGGTGCTCGATCACAAGGCCGACACGGCCAATCGCATGGTGACCAGCCTGTCGTCGTTTCTGCGCTATTCGCTCGATTCCGATCCGGTGCAGCGCGTCACGCTGGCGCAGGAAATCGAGGCCTTGAATCTGTATCTCGGCATCGAACAGATCCGCTTCGGCGACCGCCTGCAGGTGCGCATCAATGTCGATGCCGCCGCACGCGACGCGCTGGTGCCGAGCCTGATCCTGCAGCCGATCATCGAGAACTCGATCAAGCATGCGGTGGCCAAACGCGAGGAAGGCGGGAACATCGAGGTCGAAGCGCGGCGCGACGGCAACACGCTCGACGTGCATCTGCGCGATGACGGCCCAGGCTGTCCGGATTTCGACGCGCCAACCAACCACACCGGCGTCGGCCTCGCCAATACGCGCGAACGTCTGCGCGTGATCTATGCCGAGCGTCAGCAATTCCGCATCGACAACCGCGAGCCGCACGGGGCCGACGTGCATATCCGTCTGCCGTTCGAGGCTGCGAAGGGCAACTGACATGGGCATCCGTACACTGATCGTCGACGACGAACCACTGGCGCGGCGCGGGCTGGAACTGCGCCTGGCCAAGCATGCCGACATCGAAATCGTCGGGCAGGCAGGCAACGGGCGCCAGGCGTTTCACGCGGTGTCGAACCTGCGTCCGGACCTGATGCTGCTCGATGTGCAGATGCCGGGGATCGACGGCTTTGAACTTCTGCGCGCGCTGCCGGCGACGCAGATCCCGCTGACGATTTTCGTCACGGCGTACGATCAGTACGCGCTCGCCGCTTTCGCCGCGAGCGCGCTCGATTATCTGCTCAAACCCGTTGACGATGCGCGCTTGGACGAGTCGCTGGACCGCGCGCGCGCGCGCCTCGCCGAGCGCAAGGCCGAGGATCATTACGAGCGCTTGCTCAAGCTGATAGCGACGCTGCCGAATGCGGCGGATCTCAAGCTCGACGAACTCCCGTCCGACGACACCGCGCACGTGCCCGGCAAACTCACGATCAAGGATGGCTCGCGCCTCGTACGCATCGACATCGACACGATCCGCTGGATCGACGCTGCCGGCGACTACATGTGCATCCATGCCGGCAGCGAAACCCACGTCCTGCGCGGCACCATGCACGACCTCGAGCGCCGCCTCGATCCGCTCCGTTTCGCCCGCATCCATCGTTCGACCATCGTCAACGTCGCGCGGGTGAAAGAAATGCGGCCGCACCACAACGGCGAGTATTTCCTCGTGCTTGATTCGGGGCAGGAGTTGAAGCTGTCGCGCTCATACAGGGACAAGCTGCGCTTGTTGACGTAGCACGCTTTCGCGCTCGTCATTCCGGCGCGCGGCGGCCTGCGCAGGCAGAATGCCGGAGCGAACATTCGCGCAGCGAATGGCCCGATGGGCGCGCGATGGGAGTCGTTGTAATCCATTGCCTTTGCTTAGCGTAGTCTTGGTGTCGAACAAGGCTTTCACTCGCCCTGCGGCGAGCGGGTCACTTTCGAAACAAGGCTTCCGTGCCGCTGCGCGGCCCCGGGTCACTTACGTGCCAAGGCGGCCGCGCGGCCTGGGTTACTTACGCGCCAAGGCGGCCGCGCGGCCTGGGTTACTTACGCGCCAAGGCGGCCGCGCGGCCTGGGTTACTTACGCGCCAAGGCTTCCACTCGCCTGCTTTCTCTTGCTTGTGCAAGAGAAAGTAACCAAAGAGAAGCACACCCTCACATTGCGCTTTTCGGGCTCCTGCCCGAAAAGTCCGCGTCAGCGGCCGGGTTCCGCTGAAGGTACGTCCATGTACCCAGCGGAATCGGCGCGGTCCCGCGCCGACCCTGACGGGCCTGATCGTCCGCTGCCGCCGCAACGTGAAGGGGCCCAGAGCGACGCGCATCCTGCGCGCCCAAGCAAAGCATCCGGCGTACCGTTGCTCTTCTTTCACTTTTTGCTTTTCGCTTTCGCTTTTCGCTTCTGCGCGCAGGAGCGCGCTGCTGTTGGGTCCCCATTGCATTGCGGCGGCAGCGGCCGCGATGCCCGCAGGGGCGGCGCGATGGATCGCGCCGATTCCGCCGCTTGCACATGGATGTGCAATCGGCGGAACACAGGCCGAGGCCGCGTACTTTTCGGGCAGGAGTGATGAGGCACACGATAAGTAGCCAGGGAGAAACTTGATAACTGGGAAATCATGGGTTTCACCGAATCATGGTGGGAAGAAAAAATGAAAACTACTTGCGTGGAGTGAAAGCACAAAGAACGCCG
>VBNZ01000274.1:6287-6601 GCA_005877675.1 Gammaproteobacteria bacterium | reverse complement strand
TCATCGGTCTCACCCGAGTTCGAAAGCGCGAGCACGACATCCTTTTGCGTGATCATGCCCAGGTCGCCGTGGCTCGCCTCGGCCGGATGCACGAAGAACGCCGGCGTGCCGGTCGAGGCCAGCGTAGCGGCGATCTTGCGTCCGATATGGCCCGACTTGCCAATGCCCGAGACGACCACCCGGCCCGGGCAGTCGAACATCAGCGCGCAAGCGCGCAGGAAGGCTTCATCGACGCGCGATTTGAGCACCTCGATCGCGTGCGCCTCGGTGTCGATCACCGCCAGGGCGCTGCGTACCAACGCGGCGGTGTCGAG
>VBNZ01000274.1:0-6140 GCA_005877675.1 Gammaproteobacteria bacterium | reverse complement strand
CTTCCTTGGCCGCGGAACCGCATTCGGCGAGGTTGAACCGCCGACCGCGCCGAAGTTCCGTCGGCAGAATAACGCACCTGTGACAAGCCCGGCCGACAGGTCGCGCGCTGCCTGCGGCGTGCCACAATTTGACCTTCTTATGAACACCGAAACGATCAAGACTTTGATTGAGCAGGGCCTCCCAGGCGCGCAGGCCGCAGTGCAGGGCGCCGACGGCGTGCATTTCGAAGCCGTCGTTGTGGCCGAGGCCTTCGCCGGTAAATTGCCGTTGGCGCGGCATCGGCTGGTCTACGCGGCTTTGGGCGAGCTGATGGGTGGTGAAATCCATGCCCTGTCTCTGAAAACCCTTACGCCGGCGGAAGCAGCGTCGCAGAAGAAGAATTAAGAATGGCAAAAATCGTAATTTCTGGTGGTGGAGCGCGGGATTTGACGCGCGCTGCATTGACTGCGCGCGCCCGGAGCGGCGCGCACACAGCGAAGCTGGCCCGAAGGGCGAGCACCGTGGATGGTGCGAGTAAGTGCGCCGCGCGCCGCGCGCCGGCGAGCCATCGACGGCGATCGGCTGTCGCAGCAGGGACGGATCGGAGAAAGTAATGGCGAAAATCGTAATTTCCGGGGGAGAACCCTTAAACGGCGACGTGTGGATTTCCGGCGCCAAAAACGCCGTGCTGCCGATCCTGGCCGCGACCCTCCTGGCCGATGGCCCGGTATCGATCAGCAATGTGCCGCATCTGCACGATGTGACCACGACGATGGAACTGCTCGGCCAGATGGGTGTGCAGCTGACGATCGACGAGCGCATGTGCATCCAGATCGATCCGCGCACGACCAACCGCTATTTCGCGCCGTACGACCTGGTCAAGACGATGCGCGCGTCGATCCTCGTGCTCGGCCCGCTCGTTGCGCGCTTCGGCGAGGCCGATGTGTCGCTGCCCGGCGGCTGCGCGATCGGTTCGCGCCCGGTGGATCTACACATCAAGGGTCTGCAGGCGCTCGGTGCAGAAGTCTCGGTCGAGAACGGCTACATCCGCGCGCGTGCGAAGCGCTTGAAGGGCGCGCGCATCGTGTTCGACCTGGTCACCGTGACCGGTACCGAAAACATCATGATGGCTGCTGCGCTCGCCAAGGGCACGACGGTCATCGAGAACGCCGCGCAGGAACCGGAAGTCGTCGATCTCGCGATGTGCCTCAACAGCATGGGCGCGAAAATCGAAGGCGCCGGCACGCCGACGATCGTGATCGAAGGCGTTGATCGCTTGAATGGCACGCAGTACGAAGTGCTGCCCGACCGCATCGAAACCGGCACCTTTCTCGTCGGCGGCGCGATCTCGGGCGGCCGCGTGATGGCCAAGCGTGCGCGTCCGAAGACGCTCGACGCCGTGCTGCTCAAGCTCGAGGAAGCTGGTGCCGAAATCACCACGGGCGAGGACTGGGTGCAGCTCGACATGCGCGGACGCAAGCCCAAGGCAGTCGACATCATCACCGCGCCGTACCCTGCGTTTCCGACCGACATGCAGGCGCAGTTCACCGCGCTCAATGCCGTCGCCGAAGGCATCGGCGTGATCACGGAAACTGTGTTTGAAAACCGCTTCATGCACGTGCAGGAACTGCATCGCCTCGGCGCCTACATCCGCGTCGAAGGCAACCCGGCGACGATCCATGCCGTCGCCAATATGACCGGCGCGCCGATCATGGCGACCGACCTGCGCGCCTCGGCGTGTCTCGTGCTTGCCGGACTCGCCGCGAAGGGCGATACGACCGTCGATCGCGTCTATCACATCGATCGCGGCTACGAGAATATCGAGGAAAAGCTCGGCACGCTGGGCGCCAAGATCCGCCGTTTGCCCTCGTAACCTCCGAATCGCTCCGGCGTCACCCGATCCTATCTGGACCCGACCCTGTCCAGACCGATCCTGTACAGAATCGGCCTTCGCTCGCTAGGCTTGTTCAGAGCGTTACCGGTCATTTGACCTCAGCGCGGCGCAGTTTGCCGCGCGCGTCGTATTCGACGTTGCCGTTGGCGCGATCATCTTCGACATCGATCGAGATATAGGGTGCATCGCAATCGACGATGCCGCGCTGGATGTGCACGCTGTGCACCCAGCCGCGTGCGAGCGGCGGGATCAGGCCCGGTGCGCCGGCAATCATCTCGGGCAGACGATCGAACACGAAATCGCGTGTCGTGAACGGCTTTCTGCAGTCCGCGTCGGAGGTTTCTTTCTCTTCGCTGCGAGCCGCCGATCCTTGCTCGCGTATACATCGACATGCAGGCTGTCTTCGAAGATGCCGATATGCTGCAGGGCCAGCGGGCCGCCAGCCTGCGCTTCGAGCCGTGCAAGTTCATCGGCGACGCCGCGCAGGTAGTCATGCTTGCGGCCATCGCCCGCGATGGTCTGCGCTTGCGGCGGTGGCGGCGCCGTCACGAGCGCGGCCTTACCCGCCAGCAGCGCATCGACATCGACTTTTTCCCAGCGCTCGCCGTGCAGGCGCTGCGCTTTGCTGATCTTGCCGTCGGTGCTCGCGAACAACTCGATCGGCTCGTCTCCACGATCCTTCACATACACATGCCAGCCGAAGCTTTCGCAGAACGGATCGCTGTCGAGCGAGACCGCGATCGGCTTGTCCGTGCTGCCGATTGCCTTGGCCAGTTCCTGCGCGCGCGTGAGCAGGCGCGCGCCCGTGGCGAAATCGAGGTCGGCCAGCGCGATGCTCTTCTTCGGACAATGCAGGCTGCCGGCCTTTTGCGGCTCCCCCTCGGCGAGCGGCTTGCCCGGCAAGGCTTCGTACTTGTCGATCGTGCTGCGATCGCGCGCGTCCTGCGCCACCAGCGTGGCCGAATAAGGATTGAGCTGCACTTCGACCACATTGACCGCGCGGCCGATGCGTGTCGCGAACGCGGCCTTGAGCGCGGCGGTGTCGGTCAGCAGCTGCGCGGGCGCGATCGGCGCATCATCCGGCGCGGCGCATGCGCAGCCGCACCAGCCCAGGAGTGCGGCGAAGAGCCAATCAGTCTTTGTCGACATGCAGCACCTGCCCGGCAAGATCGAATTGCACGCTGCCATCGTGGCGCGCGGAATCCATACGGAAAGTCCAGATCGGGATATTGCTGTACCTGGGTTTGCCGCCCGGCTCGCCGCGCTGCAATTCGATACCGGACACGCGCGCGTCAGGCAGGTTGAGTGCTTCACGCGCGCTTGCGAGCATGCCGGGCAGGCGCTGGAAATCGATCGTGGTCAGCTCGATCACATGGCGATCGAGAGTCTCGATGGTCGGGTAGTGATCGAACTTGATCGGGATCGGTGCGCTGATCTTGCCGTGCTCGTATTCGTAGCTGTCGATCAGGTCGCGGCGGCCCTGATCCTGCACCCACAGATCGACGCCGCCGGACGAGTCGAGCTTGAGTTTGTATACTTTTACCGGCGGGCCGAGCTTGTGGATCAGCTGGCTCAGGAAGTCGGTCAGATTGGGCCAGCGATAGTCGGCGGCGGCCGGCTCGGCCGCGCTGGCCAGGCTCGATAGCAGAAGTAGCAGTACGCAGACCCAGCGACGCATCGCCATGGCTCACCCCGCGCGTTGTTTACCCCGCGCGCAGTAAATCACAAAATCCGGGGCAAATCGACGCGCGGCGCAGAAGCCAATGAACCGGTTGCCCGAGTTTGTCGAATGGCGGGCTTCTCGAATGGCGGCCTGTCGAATGGCGCGGTCGATTCCTCAGCGCTTCAATTCGAGCACGATCACCGAGCCATCGTTCTGCTTTTGCTCGACACGCAGCGGCAGCGTACTCACGTTCGCGGCATACCACGAGCGGATCTTGCCCGGTTGATCGGTACGCTCGAAGCGTACGGCCTTGAAGCTGCCGGCCGGTACCGAGATCGTTTCCTCGCCGGCAACGACAAAGTGCTGTTGCTCGACGCGGTCGCGCACTGCGACCGGCAGCGTCGCTTCACGTCTGCCCGTGGCGAGCGTCTGACCGAGCGCCAGGGCGACGCTCGATCGATCCATCGTACCGGGCTGCACCGCATAGTCGAAGTGATCCTTGCCTTCCTGCACGTGCGCCTCGCCGTGCTCGAAATCGATGCGGCGCTGCTTGTGCTTGAACGTGGCGTCTTGGCGATAGTCGTAGCTGACGCCGTCGATGCGGCCGTCCTGCCAGCGGAAGGTCGATTCCTCGCGCACATCCAGGCCAGCCAGACGCGCGATGCCTGCAGTACCGTGGGTTTCGCTGCGCAGCGTCCAGGTGCCATCGGGATTGCTCGCGAGCGTGTAGGTCGCGTCGCCGACCGTCTTGCCGTCGCGCACGACACTGTAGGTCGCGCTCATCGGTTTGAGGACCGCATTGGCGTGGGCGCCGAGACTCAGAGCGCCGGCGATCAGACAAAAAATAAATGTGCGCATGGTTGTGTCGGATGCGGAAGATGCGGCGCAGTCTGCGCGTGCGCGACTGAACAAAACTCGACTATGGGGCAGCGTTGAATGAGTGACAACGAATGTCCGTCTCCTCCAACGGCTTTATCGTCGGGGGAGAGGGTCGGGTGAGGTGGGCTCTTGAGGTTGCGCTTGATTCAACCTGCCCTTTGCATCAAGTCGCAGCGGGCTTGCGAGTGCTTTACCATCGAACCGGATGCGCCCGTCGACCAGCGCGACGCGCCGCTGCGCGATGAGGTCGACCGTTGCGATCAGCAGGCGATGTTCGAGCGCGATCAGGCGTGACGCGAGCGCGTCGGGCGTATCGCCTGCGAGGACCGGCAACTCCACCTGCGCGATCACCGGACCGCCATCGAGTTCGGCGGTGACGAAATGTACGTGCACTGAATCGCCCGCGCCGAGCGCGCGCGCATGCGTGTCGAGACCGGGGTACTTCGGCAGCAGCGACGGATGGATATTGATCATGCGACCGTGCCACTCGTTGACGACGGCGCTGTCGATGATGCGCATATAGCCTGCGAGCACGATCA
Source organism: Gammaproteobacteria bacterium (assembly GCA_005877675.1). Lineage (GTDB taxonomy): Bacteria > Pseudomonadota > Gammaproteobacteria > Xanthomonadales > Rhodanobacteraceae > Rudaea. Next base: position 1,185 of record VBNZ01000274.1, on the reverse strand, counting down.
GATCGGGCGAGAATTCCGCTGCGCGCGCGAACAGCGCGCGATCGAAACTCAGACGATCGGGATAGTCGCGCGGGCGCAGCGCGACCGCGGCGATGCCCGCATTTTCAGCGAGCAGCAGCGCCGGCGCGGTACGCTTGTCCGACAGCAGCGCGCGAATATCGATAGCCAGTTCGCCGCCCTGTTGCGCGCCTACCAGCGCGGCAAAATTGCTGCCGCGGCCGGAGGCGAGGACAACGAGTGAACATTTTTTTCCCTCTCCCCTGACTTCGTCGGTGGAGAGGGTAGGGTGAGGGGGTAGGCGCTGCGACATGGCGAGATGTTGGGAGTGAAAGCGCCCCCTCACCCCAACTCTCTTCCCCAACGATGCAGCCGTTGGGGGAGAGGGAGATGTGAGGCACGCTGAACAAGTAGCACGAGCAGGTTCACCCGATGTGCACGCGCTCTTCGCCCGTGGCGCGCACGATCTCGCCGATCGTCCACGCCGCAAGCCCGAGCTTGGTCAGCGCCGCACGCGTCGTCGCGACCGCGTCGCGCGCGACGATCAGCGTGTAGCCGATGCCGCAGTTGAACGTGCGCCACATTTCGTCCTGCGGCACATTGCCCTCGCGTTGCAGCCAGTCGAATATCGGCGGCAATTCCCATGTCGATGCATCGAGCGCGAGGCCCAGCCCGTCGGGTACCACGCGGATGATGTTTTCGGTCAGGCCGCCGCCGGTGATATGCGCCATGCCGTGCACGGGTTGCTGTGCCAGCAGTTGCAGTATCGGTTTGACATAAATCGTCGTCGGCGCGAGCAGCGCGTCGGCGAGCTTGACGCCGCCGATATCGAGATCGAACGGGCTGCCCGCACGCGCGACGATTTTGCGGATCAGCGAATAGCCGTTCGAGTGCGGGCCGCTCGACGCGATGCCGATGATCGCATCGCCGGCCTGCACCTTGGCGCCGTCGATCAGCGCGGATTTTTCCACCGCACCGACGCAGAAACCAGCGAGATCGTATTCGCCGGGTGGATACATATCGGGCATCTCAGCGGTCTCTCCGCCGATCAGTGCGCAGCCGGCGAGTTCGCAGCCGCGTGCGATGCCGCCGACGACCGCCACGGTCGTGTCGACATGCAGCTTGCCGGTTGCGAAGTAGTCGAGGAAGAATAGGGGCTCGGCAGCCTGCACCAGCACATCGTTGACG
>VBNZ01000273.1:3595-6171 GCA_005877675.1 Gammaproteobacteria bacterium | reverse complement strand
CGCGCGTCGATCGGCGTCTGGTGCCGGTCGCACCAATGATCGATGCGTTCGCCGTCGATGTATTCGAGCACGATATAGCGCTGGCCGCGGGCGCTCTGACCGACATCGATCAGGCGCGCGATGTGCGGATGCTCGAGTCCGGCGAGCATGCGACCTTCGCGCGCGAAGCGCCGTTGCGCATAAGCGTCGAGATCGGTGGCGCGTAACAGCTTGATCGCGGCACTGCCGTCGTGCTGTCCGTCGCAGCGGCGCGCCAGCCAAACCTGCCCCGCGCCACCGACGCCGATGAGGCGTTGCAGCCGCCACGCACCGAACTGGCTGCCCGCGAGGTCGCGTAGCGTCGTCTCGTCCGCTTCTGCGCCGACATCCGACAATGCGCCGGAATCGAGAAAATGCAGCGCGGCAGCTGCGCGATCCGCCTCGATCAATTCGATCAGGCAGGCGCGCGCGGCCGGATTCGTCGCGTCCAGCTCGGCCAGCAATTGCGCGCGCTGCGACGCGTCCGCATCGAGCCAGCGCTCAAAATAGGCCATGGCGGCAACGTCTGCCGCGGGCGCGCTCTCTGTCAGGCTGGGACTATTGTCAGCATTGTGCACGCACTTGGACTCCCGAGGCACACGCCAGATAGACGGCAAACGCGGCAGAAAAGGATCAGCGTCGCACGCGGCTCGCGCTCCACGGCGCGGACTGCTACCGAAGCTGCTGGTATAGAAACGCCCGTGCTTTGCGCCAGTCGCGCTTGACCGTCGGCAGCGACACTTCGAGCACGTCGGCAACGTCTTCTTCACGCAGGCCCGCAAAGTAGCGCATTTCGACCACGCGAAACGCACGCTCGTCGACCACTTCGAGCGCATGCAGCGCACGCTCGACGTCGCCAACCGAGTTATCGACAAAAATTGAATCGGGTTGATTGGCGCTCAGCGTCACCGGCGCCAGATCGCCGCCGCGCTTGCGCGCGCCGCGCTCGCGCACGTAGTCGATGACCACACTGCGCATCACGCGCGAGGCATAGGCGAAAAACACGCGCCGGTTCTTGTCCGGCAGCTTGGTCTGTTCATTCAGGCGCAGATAGGCTTCGTGCAGCAATCCGGGCGCATCCAGCGACATGGTGCCGGCGCGTGCAAGGTGACTGCGTGCCAGGCGCATCAGCATCGGATACAGCACGCGATATAGCGGATCGCGCGCGGACGCGTCGCCCGCCGCCGTACGCTGCAGCAGCAGGGTGACCTCGCTCGGCGCCTCCGCCGTTTCGGATACTTCGCCCATCACCGATTCCGCAAGCATGTCTGCGCGGCCCCCGATCACTCATCTGGGCGCTAAGGTCGCATAAACGCGCGCCATTTGGCCGCGACTGCGTCTCCGCATGAGTGTCTGTTGTGTCACATTTTGCGCGAATGGGCAAGGCCACGATGCAAGCCGGCCGTGCGGATCAGGGCAGCGCGCCGCCATCAAAAAACTGGCGCCGGGCTGGTCGTCACTCTCGGATGCTTGGCGCAGTTGGGCAAGTTGCGGCGGCAGCGCGATCCGCTACCGCCAGCGCCCTCGACGCCATGTCAGCGCGTAAGCTCCACCCCGTCCACCGTCATCTTCCATCGGCCGGCGTCCTGATGCGGCGGTACAGACACGACGAAAGTCTTCCTGATCGGCCAGATTCCGACGACGGCATTGTCACCTTCGAAGCCTCGCAGCGGCCCCTCTATCGATATGCTGCCGCCGCCCTTGAGGCGTTTATACGCAACACTGCCGTCCTGCATGATCAGCAAATACATGCCCGGCGCGCGCCACTCGCCGACAAAAGCCGATTTTTTCATCGGGACCGGAACCGCACACGCGGTCAGCAGCGCCACGATCGGAATCAAAAATCGTTTGTGCATGACCTCGCCCCCCGGTGTCCTTTGATACAAAACTAAATCTGCCCAAACAGCCGCCTTCGGCCTCGATCGGTTGCGCTATTGTTTGGTGGTTACAGTCTTGTCAGATCTCTTCACCACTTCCTTGTCGAAGCGCCAGGTACCACCCTCTTTTTTCATCGTCACGGTTGCGGTTGCTTCGGTGCGCTTTTCGATCATGTTGTTGTCGGCGTCGTATTCCGATACGACGTAGGCGCCCTTGATATCCATCGTCGCCACATCGTCCTTGACGCGTCCTTGCAGAAACGCGACGTCGTAATTCATATGGTCGCTGCGCATCTTCTCGACGACTTTCTTGAGGGATTTGGGATCTTTGTTTTGAACTGCGATCAACGTCTTGATCTGCGCCTGCGACATCACGTCACTGAGGCCGTCGTATCTGTCGTGGAATGTTGCATCGAACACCGTTTTGCCGTAGGCCTCGTACGCCTTGTACGGTTCGCCGCCGTCCGCGGACAGCGCGGGACCGAACGGCGGCCCGCTGGCAACGTCCAGCGCAAAATTGAGGTCATAGTAGTCATCGTGCTTGCTGGTCTTGTCCTGCTCGTGCGTGCTGCGCAACGTGCCTTCGATACGCTTGCCGTCGTTGCGCTTGATGTCGAGCTTGTAAAAATCGCCTCCCATCACGCCTGCAGAGTGGTATTCGTCCATCGCGATACCGATCTG
>VBNZ01000273.1:2668-3538 GCA_005877675.1 Gammaproteobacteria bacterium | reverse complement strand
CTTCCCCGCATCGATCGTGGCTGCGTCGATCGGCACGTCGCTCAAGGTGATTTCCAGAACCTGTTTCGACTTGTCGAAATGATCGGGACCGATATAGGCATATCCGCTCGTCAGCGCGACCGGGGTGCCATTGTGATAGAGCGTGCCGCCGGTGTCGGCAAGCGCCGTTGCACTGGCCGTGAGCAGCATTGCAGACAACAAGATGCGTTGCGGTTTCATGCTATGTCTCCGTGCGGGTGTCGCTGCGCCGATCCAGATCGGACCAAGCCCGTCCAGGTGGACGCAGCTTTGCCGATTCGGTCTATTCGACAGATAAGTACGGAAATCGGCGCAAAAACGAATCATCGAAGTGCGGCGGGCTTACTACTTGAACCGGCGCCATTTGCGACATCGCTTGCAAGACTGAGGAGTCTGTTGCCGGACTGCGGATGCAATTCGAACGGCGCAGCCCCCAAGCTCCGGCGCGCAGTTTCGATATCGCGCGCCAGGCGCGAACCGCCTCTACCGCCCCGGTCAAGCGTCGCGATGGCTTCATCGAGCCAGGCCAATTGCTGCTGCTGCGTGTCTGCAGTCACATGCTCCGTCGCGAGACGCGCGCGCAACCACAAGGCCATCGGCAGTTCGCGCGCGCGCCGCGCACGCTGCTGGGCGATCTCATCGTCCAGGCCTGCAACGGCACCGATGCGGTCGCTCGTACTGACCGCCGCACAGTACGCCGAAGCGGCCGCGCAGGCTGCGCGGCGCCAGTGCATCGAATTCGGAAATTCATCGAAGTCGTGTTTGCAGGCGGCAAACTGTTTAGCCGCTGCATCGATGTGCGCATGGCTCAACAGAAACATGCCATAGGCATAGCGGAATCGTGCGAGATCC
>VBNZ01000273.1:2108-2648 GCA_005877675.1 Gammaproteobacteria bacterium | reverse complement strand
CGTCAAAGCACTGACGAAATCGCGCTCGGCATCGTCGACCTTGTCGAGATTGGCCGAAAGTACCGCGCGCGTGTAGTAGATATTGGCGGTGGCGCCGTGTTTGCCGAAATCGCGCTCGCTCACCGCCAGCAGGCGGTCGATAATCTGTCCGGCACCCGTGTAATTGCCATAGTCCGTCAGGACCGCTATCGCGGTACGCAGATGGGTCACAGCGCGCGGTGACAGTCGTGCTGCCTTGTTGTTGTCGAGCGCGAGCACTTCGAGCATAAACTGCTCCGCCTCGTGTGGCAGTCCCTCTTCGAGGGCAACGAGCGCCAACAACCACAGGCTGTCCGGGTATTCGGGACCACTCCCGTGGACCGACTTTACTTGCGCGAGACGCTGCTCCGCCGCCGTCCGCGCGATGCCGACATCACCCAGCGCGTTCGCCGTGACAATTTTGGCTCTGAGCGTGTCCAGACGGATGCCGCTCAGGGTCTTGTCGGTTTGACCGCTCAGGTGTTCGAGCAGGCTGTCGATACGAGGCATCAGCTGAGCGAT
>VBNZ01000273.1:0-2033 GCA_005877675.1 Gammaproteobacteria bacterium | reverse complement strand
TTTTGATAGCTCTCCCGCGCGTCATTGGAACGGCCAAGATGCGTAAAGATATCGGCTACGGTTTCATATGTTTCAGCGCGTGTTTGCGGATCGATCGCGAACTTGTCGATTCGTCTCAGCGCGCCCTTGAGCATCGTGAACGCATCGTCCGCAGGTTCGCCACTGGCATGATAGGCATCCACATTGAGATAGCTGTCGAGGAAGAAGTTTTTTATCGCGGTGGTTCGCGCTACCTCAGACTTCAGCCGCTGCGACTGGAGCACCACGACGGCGGCGACCGTGAGCAGCAGAAACAGCGTGGCGACTCCGGTCGCGACACCCGCACGATGGCGCCCGACGAACTTGCGTAAGACGTACAAGCGGCTGTCGCGCCGCGCGCGAATCGGCTTGCCTTCGAGATACCGGCGCAGATCTTCTCCGAAGGATTGCACGGATGCGTAGCGCTCGGCCGGATCGGCCTTGAGCGCCTTCTCGACTATTGTGTCGAGATCGCCACGCAGGATGCGCGGCAACTGCTGCGGCGTGGTCGCGCGCTGTTGCGCAAGCTGCTCGCTCAACGCATCGTGTACCGCAGCGCGCGGCGATAGACGTCGCGGCGTATCGGCCGCGACCTCGCGTGCGACATCGCCCGGGGTGTTCGCGTCGTCGCCGTAAGGCCGTCGCCCGGTGAGCAGCACGTAGAGCACCATCGCGAGCGAGTACACATCGGTTGCCACCGTGACCGGTGCATTAGCGAACTGTTCCGGCGCGGCATATTCCGGGGTGAACGGTGCGCCGCCGAGGCGCGTCACTTCATCGCCATCGTCGGCGGCGTTCCCGTCATCGAGCAATTTGGCCACGCCCCAATCGAGCACCTTCGCATCGCCATCGTCCTGCACGAGGATGTTGGACGGCTTCAGATCGCGATGTACAACGAGATTCGCGTGCGCATAGGCGACCGCATCGCATACCTGCAGGAACAGGCGCAGACGCGCCTCGATGCCTAGGCAGCGCTGATCGCACCAGCGATCGATGCGCTCGCCGTCGACGTATTCGAGTACGAGATAGCGCTCGCCCTCGGCGGTGTCGCCGACATCGAGCAGGCGGGCGATATGCGCATGACGCAGACGTGCGAGCAGGCGTCCCTCGCGCGCGAAGCGCAGGCGCGAGGAGCGATCGCCGCTGGCGCCACGCAGCACCTTGATCGCTGCCGGCGCCGAATGCCGCCCATCGCAGCGTTGCGCGAGCCAGACCTGGCCCGAACCACCGCGACCAAGCAGGCGCTCGATGCGCCAGGCACCGAGGCCTGTCCCGCTGAGGTCGCGCAGCGGCTGCGCGTCGGGGTCGCCCGACACCGCATCGACCATCGCGCCGAAGTTCAGAAACTGTGCGCTCTCCGCCTCGCTATCCGCGGCGATCAGGCGCAGCAGACTCGCGTGCGTGTCCGGATCGTCGGCGGCGAATCGTTCGAGCAGCAGCGCGCGCTGCGCCTCGTCCGCGTCCACCCACTGGTCGAACGCGCGCAGCGCTGAATTCCACACATCCGCCTGTTGTCGTTTCGTGCGCTGCATGGTCATCGGTCGCATCGATATTGCGGTGAAGATTCCATACGGAATTAGGCGGGGTAACGAGTCATCGACGCAACCGGCGTCAGCGCAGGAGTTCGTATAGAAAAGCGCGCGCCTTGCGCCAGTCGCGCTTGACCGTGGCCAGCGATATATCGAGCACGTCGGCGATCTCTTCCTCGGTCAAGCCAGCGAAGTAGCGCATTTCGACGACGCGGTGGGCACGCTCGTCGGCGGCCTCCAGCGACTGCATCGCGCTCTCGACATCGTTGAGCGAATGCTCGGCGAACAGCGCATCGCGCACGTCCGTGTTCAAGGTGATGGCGGGCGCATTGCCGCCGCGCTTCTGCGCCTTGCACTCGCGCACGTAATCGACGATCACGCTATGCATCACGCGCGACGCGTAGGCATAGAACATGCGCCGGTTCGGCACCGACAGGCTCTGCTGATCGGTCAGGCGCACGTAGGCATCGTGCAGTACCGCGGATG
>VBNZ01000269.1:535-3120 GCA_005877675.1 Gammaproteobacteria bacterium | reverse complement strand
AAAGTCGTAGGAGATTCCGCCCCTGTCGAATCGAACTGCTTTCGTACCGTTTATGAGCTCGATCACTTCAACAAGGTTGTCACCTTCGTCGAGGCCGTACCAAACGATATTGCCTCCGATGTTGTATTGCTTCGGTACCTTCGTGAGGTCGATCTTCGCCCGATAGGCGCCCGATAACAGCAGAGTTACCTTACCGTTAGAAAGTTCCACGTTCTTTAACGAGCGTTCCGCCCGTAGGGCATCTTTGAGTATGGCTTGGTGTACTTGCCTTTCTACGCCGCTCTCGTTCCCTCGGACTGTATCGTCGGGGTGTCCAATCTCGAATTCGAGTTGGACGGGCGGTTCGATCATCACGGCGCGCCCACGTATGCTGTAGTACACATACGGTCCAGCCGGTAGCCGCCACGAAGTTTTGCCCAGCTGATTGATCTCCTTCGACCAAGCAAAAGGCAACGTGACATCGTCAATTTCGCCTGTGCCAGGACGGACAAGAAACGCATTTCTTGGAATCGGCCAGCAGAATGCCGCGAGCAGCATAAAAGCCGTCACGATAAGAACTGCTGGAGACCGCAACAGACGTGCAGTCGCAAAAGACACGAGACGGCCCCCGTTCCCCGGCGCGGCGTCGCGCCCTCCGATGGACATAGCTATATCAGGGCTTTCACGCGCTGCCTACTGTCAACATTGCCAGGGGGTTCGCTCGCGCGATCGAAACGAGGGCCGAATAGACCGCGCTGATCGCGGGCTACATAGAAGCGCAACGATTCAAACCGCGTCGGCACTCGGACCCGACACGGCCAGATGGTGAACAATTAGTGCATCCATCTGCAGTTGGAGACTAACGACCGCTGTAAGTTCGAAACTGTGGAACTAAGCCTGCAAATCCGCGCGCGACAGTAGCCCGCAAGCTCTGTGTCACCGTGCAATGAATCAATCGCTTGGCGAATCCAGATTCCGGTGAGTGCAGCGCAGTTTTTATACCTTAGTCGATTTCACCAAGGACGGCACCGTCATATGGCTCCCCCCATCCATCCGCAAGGATGAAAGTATGAGCCTGGGAACCACAGGTTCTCCTTCGGCTCGATCTGGAGTTACCAGCTTTTCTTGGACAAGGGCTAGCATCTGAGGTTGTAGCTGAAGGTGATCGCCATGTCTACGCATAGGATCCCGAGTAAAGCTAGGCGAGCGTACAAGTTTATTGAAGCGCATCGGGATGAGTTCAGTATCCAAGCGATGTGCCGGCTTCTCGGCGTCGCCAGAGCGGCCATCAGCATCGCTGGGAGATCAAGAAACCCAATGGTTCGCTAGTTTCGACTCACTTATTCCTTGATCCCAAGAACCGGATGGTCAGCGCCATTTGGGCAGTTGATTTCGCTGGGCTGGAAGTAGTCGGCATCGCCGAACCTTCCGCGCTCATTCACAACCCTAATGCGCTCAACTGTCTGCCGAGAGGATTCCTCATCGTCGACGATGAGTACGAAGCGGTGCCCGAGGGCGAGGACAAGCTTTTTTTCCAGCTAGTCGGACGGTGTCGCTAACTGAAATTCTTCGCGGTACTCAGTTGAGCGTGTTGTCGAACAGCTCTGGTCGGGAGACGCGAGCAACGTGCTCACGCCGTTGGGAAGCGTGAAAGATGCTCCGAAATGCGCAAGTTGCGACGCTCCGGGCAATTCCACAGTAGAATTCGAATGGCCAAAACGTAATGTGGCCGTCGATCTGAGTTCGTTGTGACATACCATCTCGTGATGTAAGGTTACGATCAAACACTTGTCGGGCTTGGCTCAGAGTACGTTTTACGACTTTTCACCAGTCCATGAGCTTCGTCACGCTCGGTCTCGCCGCCGAATTCGGCGCGCAGGGCGTTGCGATCAATGCACTGTGGCCGCGCACGATCATCGCGACCGATGCGCTCAATATGATTCCGGGCATCGATCTCGCGCGCTGCCGCAAGCCCGAGATCGTCGCCGACGCGGCGCATGCGGTCCTGACGCGACCCGCGCGCGGATTTGCCGGCAACTTCTTGCTCGACGAAGACGTATTGCGCGCCGCGGGCATCAGCGACTTTGCGCAGTACGCCGTCGATGCCACGAAAAAACCGCTGCCCGATCTTTTCCTCGACTGATCGCGACCCTATCTTTCATTCGTCTAAAGCCTGGTATTCGTTATGCGCTACCTGCACACCATGATCCGCGTGCGCGACCTCGACGCAAGCTTGCGCTTTTTCTGCGCAGGCCTCGGTCTGACCGAAACGCGCCGCACGCAAAACCCGCAAGGCAAATACACGCTGGTATTTCTCGCCGCGAAGGACAGCCCCGAAGCCGAAGTCGAGCTCACCTACAACTGGCCCGCGGCAGACGGCACGGTTGAGGACTATGGCTCGGCGCGCAATTTCGGCCATCTCGCCTTTCGCGTCGAAAACATCTACGACACCTGCGCGCGCCTCGCCGCGATGGGCGTGACGATCAACCGTCCGCCGCGCGACGGGCATATGGCCTTCGTGCGTTCGCCGGACCAGATCTCGATCGAGCTGCTGCAGGACGGCCATTTGCCGCCGCAGGAGCCGTGGGCATCGATGTCGAATACCG
>VBNZ01000269.1:0-477 GCA_005877675.1 Gammaproteobacteria bacterium | reverse complement strand
ATTTATGGATCTGCGCCAGCCCGTGCCGGGACATGTGCTGGTCGTGCCGCGACGGCACGCACCGACGATTTATGATCTGACGCCCGATGAGGGCGCCGCAGTGATGAATCTCGCGAACCGTATTGCGCGCGGCCTGCGCCACGTCTACACGCCAGCCGGATTGAATCTATGGCAATCCAACGGCGCAATCGCAGGACAGGAAGTCGATCATTTTCATCTGCATCTGCAGCCGCGCACGGCCGGCGACGGCATCTGGCAGTTTTACTATCCGCACGGCACGCCCGCGCCGCGTGCACCCGCCTATCTCGACGAACTGGCTGCACAGTTGCGGCCGCATATCTAAAGGCACGACATGAGCAATAAGACGACCGCCGACCTGCTTGCCGTAGGCAAGAACTACTACGTGCCGGTATACAAACCGCGCGAGACCATCCTCGAACGCGGCGCGGGCGCGCGCGTGTGGGATCGCGAAGGCAA
>VBNZ01000268.1 GCA_005877675.1 Gammaproteobacteria bacterium | reverse complement strand
CGACTATATGCAGCAGATCATCGAGGTGCGCGCTGGCTACGACAGCAGCGCCTGGGTGCGCGCTGATGCCGATGCGATCGATGCTGCGACCCCATATGCCTTCGGCGTCTCTATGAAGCAGCCGGTGTCGCAGCTCGCTGCGCTTGAGGCACCGATGGATAGCTTCACGGGTGCGCTAACAACGGACGAGCTCGGCCGCATTCGTGTCGTGAGGTTGATCGACCCCGCGACCGTGGCCGATGCGGATGTCGCCTTTCAGTTCAAGCGCAGCGTCAGCGTCCAGAGCATTCCCATTTGCGCCGGCGATGAGGCGAAGGGACTGACCAAGAATGCCGGCCTTCGGCACAACTGGGAGATTTCCGGCGATAGCGATTTCGTGGGCGACTACGACCCGGTCACCGGCATAGATGCCGCGACTCGCACTCGGTTCAAGCGCGATTCGCAATACATCGTGACTGCGGCGGTCAATCTCGATCCGATGTATTCCTTCGCGGACGGTGCGGATCCGGTCAAATGGCTGTTCGACGTTCCGGCGAATTGCGATGTACAGATCAACGTGATCAATAGCCAATTTTCGATCGGTCGCGTCAGCGCGAGCTGGACGAGCTGGTTCAGTGGCATGCCGCCGATAATCCGCTGCGGCTCGGTCGTGAGCATGCTCTGGGACGATCCGCGCCGGCCGACCAACCTGTTCTATACGACGAAAAAATTGCTTGTGAAGGAATACAAGTTATTCCCCCTCGGGGGCCGGATCGACATTCTCGACGGATGGTTCTGATATGCGCGTTTCCTTTGGCCGGCCGAAAGACATTGCGTTCACAATCACGAACTCGGCATTCGTGGACGCCAACAGCGCCATCCTGGCCGATGGCAATCCTGGGTCGACGGCGCGCTTCCTCTGGCCGAGCGGCGCGCAGAACACCGGCGTCAACGTTTCTATCCAAGGCTCGTGGGGCACGGGAATCGTGCCGAGCTGCATTGCCCTGCTCAACTGCTCGCTTCCAGCAGGCACGCTCATCACCTTCGCGCTGCAGCGCGCGGGCGACTCCGGCTACCCATATCAGGTCACGACGCAGCGCCTAATGCAGAACCCGCGCGGCGAGAAGCTGGCGCTATTCCCGTTCGCTCCCGGACTCACGCCGATCATCGGATCGCAGTGGAAAGCCAACAACGATGTATTCGGCACCGCGAGCATTGCAGCCGGCGCAACAGTTGACTGGGGCGAGCTTTGGATCGCACCGGGCATGGATTTGAGCGTGCAGTCCGGCTTTAACGTCGAGTATGACGACCCGACGGTAATGAACGAGGCGGAGCTATTCCAGGGCTTCGAGCAGCGCCGGACGCCACGTAGATTGCTGACGATCACGCCCTTTCACCTGGCTCAGCCGGATGTGTTCCAGGGCGGCAGCGTGAACCCGATGGATTTCGAGCAGCTGCTGGCGCAGATCGATCGTGGCCAGCGCACGCTCATCATCGAGCGCTACACGGATTTTTCTGGTGCCTATTCCGCCGCACTCGCGCATCGCACGGCGGTGTTCGGTCGGCTCGGTAAGAACGCGGCAGTCAAGCATCTGACGGGCAACAAGTGGTATCAGCCTGCCGAGCTGCTCTTCAAGGAGATTCCGATCCCGGTTTGACCGGCTGCTTGTATGAGTGCGATCGAACTACGTCCGTGCACGCTTGCGCAGGCTAAAGCGTTCGTTGCGGAGCATCATCGGCATTGCGCACCAGCTCGCTGGGGTCGCTTCGCTATTGCGGCCCTGAGCGATGACTGCTTGGTTGGCGTTGCCGTCGTGGGCAATCCAGTCGCGCGAGGTTTGGCCGATGGATTGACGGCCGAGGTAACCCGTCTTTGCGTCTCGGCCGAGGCGCCGCGCAATACCTGCAGCAGGCTCTATGGCGCCTGTTGGCGTGCTTGGCGCGCGATGGGCGGTCGGCGCCTGGTGACCTATACACTCGTGACTGAGACTGGCGCTGCCGTGCGCGGGGCGGGATTCAAGCTAGTAGCGCAAGTGCGGCCGTCTCAATGGAGCACGCCATCAAGACCGAGATCATCGCATCCGGTCTATTCTCTGGCTAAGCAACGCTGGGAGCTTTCGGCTTGAATCCATCGACGCGACGAAGCGGCGGCGATGGTGTGATACTTGCGTAGGGCGGCATTTTGTTTCGTACAGCGAAAATTTAAAAGAATGGAGTTATCAAGCAATTGTGGACGCATTTATCGCGCCGCGCA
>VBNZ01000267.1 GCA_005877675.1 Gammaproteobacteria bacterium | reverse complement strand
GATGCAGATTCTTTGGGATCAAGGCGATCATGACGCGGCGGAAGCAGCGTCGCGACATTGGCAGGAGATCAGCAGTCAGATCGGAGACGAGCGTGGTCGCGCGGAAGCGATGCTGTCGTTTGCGCTGATGCGAATGGACGAGTCAGCTGATGATACGGTGGTGAAGGATCTGCAGCAGGTCCTCGCGTTGAGCGAACGCATTGGCACGCACGATCAGCATGTCTACGCGTTGGCGGGGTATGCCGCGGTCATGCATTCGCGCGGTCAATTGGACGAAGCGGAGAGTTCCTGTAAGCGTGCATACGCAGAAGCCGAGCAATTGCGCAATCCATTCAACACCATGATGGTGAATTTCACTTGCGCGAGAGTCGCGTCGGATCGGGGCGACGTCGATACGGCAGCCAAGAGGCGGCAAGTTGGGCAGGATATCGCGAACAAAATCGGCGATTTCAAAGCGATCGCTCGTGGCGAGACGCAGCTGGCCCAAGTCGATATGGCGCACGGTGATTGGGCCGCGGCGCGAGACCGATTGCAGCGTGCGATCGAGAAATTGAATGTGGCGGAAGCGACGAGTGGCGAGACGATCGCCTGGAGTCTGCTTGCGCTGTGCCACGATCGCGCCCTAATGCGCGCCCGCGCGCTGCGCAGCCGCATTACCGAACGCATCACCGTATTTGACGCGGATCTGGCGCTGGCGCAGCTGGGTTCGCCGGATGCCGAGCCTAAGCAGGTGGTCGGCGCGCTGTTGGCGCTAGCAGACGACGCGGAAAAGCGATTCTGGCTAGCCAATGCGCTCGAAGCCAGATTGGCGGCGCTGGAGGGACTCAAGCGCAATAACGACCCTGCCGCGGTGCCGCTGCAAAGGCAGATCGAGGCAACTGCGCGCCAGCATGGCTTCAACCGTGTGCTGGCGCGCTTGCAAGTGAAGAAAACAAACTGACGCTACTTGTTTAGATATCGCTCCATCAAGGCGGCTTGGTCCGCCTGGACTTTGTTCGCGTCGCCAAGCTGGCCGACACTGGTTTCGAGTCTCCCGGCAAGATTCTTCGCAACCGTGTCCAGCTTGCCGACTATCTCCGAGTGCCCTTTACTTCTGAAGAGGTCGTTGGCCACTACCACACGTTGCAGGAGTTCGAACAGGTCGGTGCAATAACGAAGACGAATCTCTTTGGGCAGATTGTCCGGCGGGCCGCCGCTGCCGCCTCTGACGATGTACTCTTCAATGGTGCACATGAGTGTTTCCTCATCGCTGGCTGAAAAGCAAAAGTAAACGGACTTTGGTGCAGCAACGACGGTCCATCGCGCGAAGGCTTCGATCGCTGCACTAATGTACTGTTCAGTGAAACCGCTGGGCGATTACAAGTGCCGCGGGCGTAGACTCCGACATTCGGTCAAAGTCATTTGTATATGGCCCCCTCCCTCATCACAAAGCTGACCTTCTGCAGCAGACTCACGTCTTCCAGCGGATTGCCCTGCACCGCGATCACGTCGGCAAACTTGCCCGGGGCGATACTGCCGATGTCTTTCTCGTGTTTGAGCAGCTGCGCGGCGTGCGTGGTCGCGGCCTGGATCACGAACATCGGTGGCATGCCGGCCTCGACCATATAGACGAACTCCTTGGCGTTGCCGCCATGCGGATATACCGCCGCGTCCGTGCCGAACGCGATCTTGACGCCGGCCTTGTAGGCTCTGCCCGCGGTGGCCTGAATGATGGGGCCGACCTGCTTGGCTTTGGCCGCGATCTGCGGCGGATAGTAGCCAGGCTTGCCGGCCATCTCTTCGACGTACTTGCCGGCAACGATGGTCGGCACGAGCCAGGTGCCGTGTTCCTTCATCAGTTTGATGTCGGCATCGTCGAGGAAAGTGCCGTGCTCGATCGAGTCGACGCCACCGACGATCGCGCGGCGAATGCCTTCGGCGCCATGTGCATGCGCGGCAACGGTGAAGCCGTAATCGTGCGCCGCGGCGACGACGGCTCTGACCTCATCGAGCGTCATCTGCGCGTTGTCGACGCTCGAGCTCTCGTCGAGCACGCCGCCCGACGGCATGATCTTGATCAGGTCGGCGCCGTCCTTGTAGTGCTGACGCACGGCTTTCCATGCATCGTCGGCACCATTGATGATGCCGTCCTTTGCGTGCGGATCGCCGGCGAGATCGGCGCGATAGCCGTCGGTGAAATCGGCGTGGCCGCCGGTCGAGCCGATCGGCTTGCCCGCGGTGAAAATGCGCGGCCCCGGTACGATGCCCGCGTTGATCGCGTTGCGCAGCGCGATGGTTTCGTTTGCGCCGTCGGCGAGATTGCGTACCGTGGTGAAGCCGGCTTCGAGCGTGCGCTTGGCGTACACGGTCGAGCGCACGGCGTAGTCCGCGATGTTCCAGCGGAACTGATCGCTGTATGTCGTCGGGCTGGTCTGGAACGACAGATGCACGTGACTGTCGATCAGGCCGGGCAGGCAGGTGCTCGTCGGCATGTCGTTGACCTGTGTCGCGCCCGCGACGTCGACGTGTCCCGCCTTCACTTCCTTGATGCGCTTGCCCTCGATCACGATCGTCGTCGGACCAAGCAGCTTGCCCGCATCGACGTCGATCAGGTGGGCGCAATGCAAAACCTTGATCTGCGTTGGCGCGACGGACGGGGCCGGATCTGCAGTGGCGGAGAAAGCGAGTGAAGCGGCGAGGGCGGCGGCGATCGGGGTAAGGTGCATGAGAGACTCCATCAAGACAGACCCGACGAATAGCAGTTCCAGACAAGCCTTGTACAGTGCCTTTCGCTGCGAGGTTTCCGCGGTGTGCGCTGGTTCGCGAAGATGGCGCCGGAAGCCGCGCTGCGTTACCCTGCGCAGTCCAAGAAACCAGCGCGGGAAGCGCGCCCAATTCCCCCATGCAAGAAATCTACGACCACAGCGCGATCGAAGCCGCCGCGCAAAAATTCTGGAACGACGCGCGCGCCTTCGAAGTGAAGGAAGACGCGTCCAAGCCCAAATACTTTTGTCTGTCGATGCTGCCGTACCCGTCGGGCGCGTTGCACATGGGCCACGTGCGCAACTACACGATCGGCGACGTGATCAGCCGCTACCAGCGCATGCTCGGCAAGAACGTGCTGCAGCCGATGGCCTGGGATGCGTTCGGCCTGCCGGCCGAGAACGCCGCAATCAAGAACAACACGGCGCCGGCGCAATGGACCTACGCCAACATCGACCGATCGACTGGTCGCGCGAGTTCGCCACCTGCCGCCCGGATTACTACGTGCACGAGCAGCGCATGTTCGTGCGGCTGTTCAAAAAAGGGTTGGCGTATCGCAAGAACTCGGTGGTCAACTGGGATCCGGTCGACCAGACCGTGCTTGCGAACGAGCAGGTCATCGATGGTCGCGGTTGGCGCACGGGTGCGCTGGTGGAACGGCGCGAGATTCCGCAGTGGTTCCTCAAGATCACGCAGTACGCCGATGAGTTGCTCGATGGCCTGGACCAGCTGCCGGGCTGGCCCGATGCGGTCAAGACCATGCAGCGCAACTGGATCGGGCGTTCGGAAGGGCTTGAGATCAAGTTCGACATCGAAGGCGTCGCCGATCCGGTGACCGTATTCACCACGCGTCCCGACACACTGATGGGCGTGACTTTCGTGACGATTGCGCCGGAGCATCCGCTCGCGCTGCGCGCGGCGAAGACGAATGCAAAATTGGCCGCATTCATCGAGGAATGCCGCCACGCGCAGGTCGCCGAAGCCGCGATCGAAACCGCCGAGAAGAAGGGCGTCGAAACGGGCCTGCATG
>VBNZ01000266.1:631-7775 GCA_005877675.1 Gammaproteobacteria bacterium | reverse complement strand
GTACTCAGTCCGTTCGCGCGCCATGGGGTGTCGATGAGCCGTATCGAGTCGCGCCCTTCGCATCACGCCAAGTGGGAATATGCGTTCTTCATTGATCTGGCCGGGCATATCGACGATCCGCCGATGAAAGAGGCGCTGGCCGAACTCGAAGCGCATGCGGCGCAGATCAAGATACTCGGTTCGTATCCGGTCGCGGTGCTGTAAACGATGACCGATCCAAAACTGGATTGGCGCAGCGCGCCGGCAGGTCCACTGCATGGCGAAGTGCGCGTGCCGGGCGACAAATCGATTTCGCATCGCGCGATCATGTTCGCAGCGCTGGCCGATGGCGTGTCGCGTATCAGTGGTTTTCTCGAAGGCGAGGACACACGCGCGACTGCACGTGCGTTTGCGCAGATGCGCGTGCGCATCGAGACGCCGACCGCGAGCGAACGCATCGTGCATGGCGTTGGCATTGATGGGCTGAAAGCGCCGCTGAATGGTGCTGCGATCGATTGCGGCAATGCCGGCCCCGGCATGCGCTTGCTTACTGGCCTGTTGGCGGGACAGCGATTTGATACGACGCTGATCGGCGATGAGTCGCTGTCGAGGCGCCCGATGCGGCGCGTGATCGATCCATTGACGCAAATGGGCGCAAAAATCACTGCGCACGAGGGTGGCTTGCCGCCGCTACGCGTGAGCGGAAACTGCACGCTGCACGCGATCGACTATACCTTGCCGGTTGCAAGCGCGCAGGTGAAGTCCGCGGTGCTGCTTGCCGGCCTCTACGCGCAAGGCGAAACGCGCGTCACCGAACCGCACCCGACGCGCGATTACACCGAGCGTATGCTGCGCGCTTTCGGCTATCCGATCGAATTTTCCGAAGGTCAGGCGCGGTTGAGCGGCGGACAGCGCCTGCGTGCGACCAATGTGGTCGTGCCCGCGGATTTCTCATCGGCGGCTTTTTTTCTCGTCGCTGCGAGCGTGGTGCCCGGGTCGAAACTGGTCTTGCGCGACGTCGGCATGAATCCGCGCCGTACCGGTCTGCTGCACGCGCTGCGATTGATGGGTGCGGATATCACCCAGACCAATCGGCGCGAGGCCGGCGGCGAGGCGATCGCGGATCTCATCGTGCGACATGCGCCGCTGCGCGGCGTCGATGTGCCGGTGGAGCTCGTGCCCGACATGATCGATGAATTCCCCGTGCTATTCGTCGCCGCCGCCGCGGCGAACGGCACGACGCGAGTAACCGGCGCGGCGGAACTGCGGGTCAAGGAATCCGACCGCATCGCCGTGATGGCAAAGGGTTTGCGCGCGCTCGGCATCGGGGTCGATGAAACGCCGGACGGCGCGGTCATCCACGGCGGCAAACTGGGCGGCGGTGAGGTCGACAGCGCCGGGGATCATCGTTGCGCGATGAGCTTCTGCATTGCCGGATTGATCGCCCAGGCGCCGATCCGCATTCTTGATTGCGCCAATGTCGCGACCTCATTTCCCGGGTTTGTCGAACTCGCCAACGGCTGCGGATTCGAGCTTCGCTAGCTGTTTCGCTTCAAGCATGCGCATCTGCCTAAACATGATCGTCAGGAATGAAGGACTGGTGATTGAGCGTTGCCTCAACTCAGTGCGCCCATTCATTCATTCACAATCGTGCGCAACGCGTTGCGCGATCTGCCTGGACAATTGATTGAGCGTCCCTGGGTCGATTTCTCTACCAATCGTAACCAAGCCCTTGCGATCGCGCGCAATTACGGCGATTACGCGCTGTTCATCGATGCCGACGACGTGCTCGTCGCAGACACGGATTTTAGCCTCCGCGAGCTCCAGGGCGCGGGCTACGTAATCGAAACGGTTGTCAGTGGCGTCAGTTCCTGGGTCGAGACACTCGCGTGCCTTGATATCGACTGGACCTGGAAGGGCGTGCTCCATGAGATTCTTGTTGCGCCACATGGCGTTACGTGGGAGCGCTTGCGTGGACTGCGTTTGCACAAGATCGGCGATGGCGCGCGTAGCGCACTCGGCGCGCGGGAGAAGTACGCGCAAGACGCGTTGATCCTTCGCCAAGCCCTGCAATCAGAGCCAGGTAATACGCGCTATCGGTTTTATCTCGCACACAGTCTGCGCGAATCCGGCCAATACGGCGCCGCGATCGAGGCCTACAAGCAGTATTTTGAACAGGGCACCTCACCCGAGAATCGCTATTTCTCGTTGCTCACAATCGCCGTGTTGGGTGCGCAGATCGGCTGGAGCGATGGCGATGTGCTCGACGCCTATCGCCGTGCGTACGAATTTCGCCCCGCGCGCGCGGAAACCATGTCGCGTCTTGCTCGTCACCATTTGAAGCACGGTCGGTACACCCAAGCAATTTATTGCGCGCAAGCCGCGCTGTCGTCGCCCGCAACGAATGACGGCGGGCTCGTCGATCTGGGCGCGTGGAGTTGGAAACCGCTCGATGACATAGCGGCAGCATTGCTGCAAATGGGTGACGAAGCGGGGGCGGTGGCCGCCTATCGACAGATGTTGGCCGATCCGCTATTGCCTCAAGGCGAACGCCAGCGAGTGCAACGCAATTTGAGCGGGCTCGGCCGAAGCTAGCTGGGACGGCGGCGACGCGGGCATTGCGCGCAAGCTAGAATTGCCCGTCCAGGCTATCGCCCGCGTTCATGACCGCAGCCACCGCTGAGAAAAAGATCCCCGTCCTTACGATCGATGGTCCCTCCGGCTCGGGCAAGGGCACCATCGCTGCGCGCGTCGCCGACGCGCTGGGCTGGCATCTGCTCGATTCGGGTGCGCTGTACCGCGCGGTCGGTTACGCGGCGAGCATGGCCGGGCTCGATCTGTCCGATACCGAGGCGGTCACGCGCTGCGCGGAAACGACCAAGATCACGTTCCGCGACCCCAAGGACGGCGGCGAGACGCGCGTCTACGTCAACAGCCACGATGCGACCGCTGATATTCGCACGGAAACCTGCGGCGCGGCGGCCTCGGCCATCGCAGCGATTCCCTCGGTGCGTACGGCCCTGTTCGAGAAGCAGCGCAGCTTCCGCAAGGCGCCGGGCCTGGTCGCGGACGGGCGCGATATGGGTACGGTGATCTTCCCCGATGCCGGAACCAAGGTGTTCTTGACGGCGAGCGCGGAGGAGAGGGCGAAAAGACGCTATAAACAGTTGAAAGACAAGGGCTTGTCCGTTACACTCTCATCCCTTTTGCGCGAGATCGAGGCGCGCGACGTGCGCGACGCAAGCCGCGCCGTAGCACCGCTCAAGCCCGCAGCAGACGCAGTGCTGATCGATTCGACCGGCATGCCGATCGACGAGGTCGTCGCCAAAGTGCTGGAATTGGTTCGCTCTTAGCAAGGTAGAAACAGAGCGTTTTGGCCACGGATTACGCGGATATAACGGATTAAAGCTTTGCTTTGTCTGTGTCATCTGTGTAATCCGTGGCAAAAATGCTTTTTTGGACCCGCGCTTTTAAGCGTTGGGAATTGCAACGGTACGAAGGTCGTAAAACCGACGTGCCACAACCGGTGGATCGCGCTGAACTAGCCAACCCCAGCCGATCTGTACGTCAACTAGAGAATCAACATGACCGAAAGTTTTGCCGAACTGTTTGAACAAAGCCAACAATCGCTGGCCAAATTGAAGCCCGGAACCATCGTTTCCGGTATCGTCGTAGAAATCCGCAACGACGTTATCGTCGTCAACGCGGGGCTCAAGTCCGAAGGCATCGTGCCGATTGAGCAGTTCTTCAACGATGCGGGCGAGTTGGAAGTGAAGCTCGGCGATGAGGTGAAGGTTGCCCTCGACGCCATCGAAGACGGCTTCGGCGAAACCCGCCTGTCGCGCGAAAAGGCCAAGCGTTCCATGGTGTGGGACGAACTGGAAGCCGCGCAGCAGGCCAATGCCACCGTGACCGGCCGCGTGTCGGGCAAGGTCAAGGGCGGCTTCACCGTGGACATCAAGGATGTGCGCGCGTTCCTGCCCGGTTCGCTCGTCGACGTGCGCCCTGTGCGCGATCCGGTGTTCATCGAAGGCAAGGATCTCGAGTTCAAGATCATCAAGCTCGATCGCAAGCGCAACAACGTCGTGGTCTCGCGCCGCGCGGTGGTCGAGAGCGAGCATTCCGAGGAGCGCGAGCAGCTGCTCGAGCGCCTGCAGGAAGGCGCGAAGGTCAAGGGTGTGGTCAAGAACCTCACCGATTACGGCGCGTTCGTCGACCTCGGCGGTATCGACGGCCTGCTGCACATCACCGACATGGCGTGGAAGCGCGTGCGTCATCCGAGCGAAGTCGTCAACGTCGGCGACGAGCTCGAAGTGCGCGTGCTGCGTTTCGACCGCGAGCGCAACCGCGTTTCGCTCGGTCTCAAGCAGCTCGGTGAAGATCCGTGGGTCGCGATCAGCCGTCGTTATCCGACCGGCACGCGCCTCATCGGCAAGGTCTCGAATGTCACCGACTACGGTTGCTTCGTCGAACTGGAGCCCGGCGTCGAAGGCCTCGTGCACGTTTCGGAAATGGACTGGACCAACAAGAACGTCAACCCGGCCAAGCTCGTGCAGGTTGGCGACGAGGTCGAAGTCATGGTGCTCGACGTGGACGAAGAGCGTCGCCGTATCTCGCTCGGTATGAAGCAGACCCGCGCCAATCCGTGGGAAGCGTTCGCTGCGATCCACAAGAAGAACGACAAGGTGTCCGGTCAGATCAAGTCGATCACCGACTTCGGCATCTTCATCGGTCTGGACGGCGGCATCGACGGTCTCGTGCACCTGTCCGACATCTCCTGGCAGGCCACGGGTGAAGACCTCGTGCGTCAGTTCAAGAAGGGCGATACGGTTGAAGCGGTCGTGCTCGCGGTCGATCCGGAGCGTGAGCGCATCAGCCTGGGCATCAAGCAGCTCGAGCAGGATCCGTTCGGCCAGTACATGGCGAACAATCCGCGCGGCAGCGTCGTCACCGGCACCGTGAAGGAAGTCGATGCCAAGGGTGCGACGATCGATCTCGGCGACGGCGTCGAAGGCTATGTGCGCGTGTCCGATATCGCCAAGGAGCGTATTGAAGACGCCACGCAGCACCTCAAGGTCGGCGACAAGGTCGAAGCCAAGTACACCGGCATGGACCGCAAGAGCCGCATGCTGCAGCTGTCGATCAAGGCCAAGGACGACGACGAACTGCAGTCGGCGCTGGAGGAGTATCAGTCCAGCACTGGCGGCACGACCCAGCTCGGCGCCTTGCTCAAGGAACAGCTCCGCAACAAGGGCGAGTAATCGCGAACGGCCCGGGTCGGTTTTCCGATCCGGGCCTTTTCTTTATGCCCGAGTCTGGGCGAAAACAGTGGGATTTGCTTCTACATGACCAAGTCGGAGCTGATCGAAGCCCTGGCCTCGCGCCAAGGCCACCTCGCGTTCAACGACGTCGAACTCGCGGTGAAGAACGCGCTCGAGCAGATGAGCCACGCGCTGGCACAAGGCGAGCGCATTGAGATTCGCGGATTCGGCAGCTTCTCGCTGCACTTCCGCCCGCCGCGCATGGGCCGCAACCCCAAGACCGGCACGGCAGTCGCGTTGCCGGGCAAGCATGTGCCGCACTTCAAGCCGGGCAAGGAATTGCGCGAACGCGTCAATCTGACGCTGCGAGCGGCGCACGCCTGATCGCAATCACACGTACGTCGGTTGATAACGCGAACGCGGATGCGCGCGCTTCGCAGTGTACTAAGCCATAATCACGCTGGTCTGCCAGCGAATCTAAGCGCATGCGTTTCGGAATCATTCTGCTCGTTATCGTCTTCGCCGCCTTCGGCGCGCTGTTCGGCGCGTTGAACAGCGACAGCGTTGTCTATGATTTCTACTTCTTCGCGCCGCATCTGCCGAAGGGCGCTGCGCTGCTGCTTGCGCTGGTAGCCGGCTGGCTGGTCGGCGGCTTGCTCGTATACGCTTCACTGGTCGCGCCTCTGCGCCGGCGCGTGCGCGCGCAGACGCGCGAGCTAAAACGCCTCAAGCACGAACGCGCGCCGGCTGAAGAACACGCCAGCACCGACGCCGTGCAGCTCACGCCGCCGCGCGACGCCTGATGGATCCGACGCAGATTCTCGTCCTTGTCGCCGCTGGCCTGCTGCCCGTGGCGGCCGCTTCGGGCTGGTATCTCGGCCGACGCGCGAGCGAGCGCTCGCGCCGCGTGCGCGTAAGCGAACTGTCGTCGAGCTACTTCCGCGGCTTGAACTATCTTTTGAATGAGCAGCCGGACAAGGCGATCGAGGTGTTCCTGCAACTCGCCGAGTTCAACCGCGACACGGTCGAAACGCATCTTGCGCTCGGCAATCTGTTCCGCCGCCGCGGCGAGGTCGATCGCGCGATCCGCGTGCACCAGCATTTGATTGCGCGGCCGAATCTGTCCGAGGAAGAGAAGACCATCGCGCTGCTCGAACTCGGCGAGGACTATATGCGTGCCGGTCTGCTCGACCGTGCCGAGACGCTGTTCACCGATCTCGTCGCGATGGATGCGCAGGTGCCGTCCGCGCTGCGTCATCTGATCGGCATCGGCATCTACCAGCACGAGAAGGACTGGGAGAAGGCGATCGAGCACGCGCGGCGCATGGAGAAGATCACCGGCGAATCGCAGGGCGCGACGATTGCGCAGTTCTACTGCGAGCTCGCCGAGCAGGCGCGCGCCGCGAAGCAATTCGACGACGCGCGCAAGTGGCTCGACCAGGCGCTGCACAGCCAACCCGAAAGCGTGCGCGCACAGATCGTGCTCGGGCACCTCGAACTGCAACAGGGCGACGTCAAGGCCGCGGCGAGCGCATTCGAACGCGTTGCCACGCTCGATGTCGACTACGTGCCGGAAATCTTGCCGCAATTGCTCGACAGCTATGCGCGGCTCGGTCAAATGGATCGCGCCGAGAAATTCCTGCTCGATCACATCGATCGCTCGCATGGGGTCGCGCCGGTGATCGCGCTGGCAAAACTGTTCGCGGCGTCGCGCGGCGAGCCGATCGCGATTGAATTCCTGCGCCGCCAGCTGCGCCAGCGCCCTTCGGTGCGCGGTCTCATGACCTTGATCGTTACCGACCTGCATCGCTCGCAGGGTGAGGCGCGCGACAACCTGCTCGTGTTGCAGGACCTCACGCGCCGCCTGCTCGAAGGCCAGGCCGCGTATCGCTGCACCAAGTGCG
>VBNZ01000266.1:0-529 GCA_005877675.1 Gammaproteobacteria bacterium | reverse complement strand
GGCGCGGTGTTCGTCATCGCGATGCTGGTCGCATTGCCACTGGCTGCAGCCATTTCGGCCTTGATTACAGCGCTCAGCATCCGCTATGCGCGGCACCGAGGCATGTTCGACCAGCCCGGGCAGCGCCGCTCGCATACGATCGCGACGCCACGCGGTGGTGGTGTCGGCATCGTCGTCGTCGCTTGTGCGGCGTGTGCGATCGAAATCATGGGTGGGCAACCCATCGCTTTGCTCGCGGCCATCGTATTGGTGGCAGCGGCTGGATGGATTGACGATCATCGCGGTCTGGGCGTGATGCCGCGATTGCTATTGCACCTCGTTGCGACATGAATATTCGTGGCGTCGCTGCTACGTCACACAGATGCATCGTTGCTTTGGCTTGCCGCCTCTTTTGGTATGGCATTGCTCGGTGTCGTATGGTCAATCAATCTGCACAACTTCATGGATGGCATCAACGGCATCCTGGCGTGGCAAGCTGTTTTTGTGTTGTGTGCGTTGAGCGCGTTGTGCATGCAACGTCTCGAAGGCA
>VBNZ01000265.1:6796-7314 GCA_005877675.1 Gammaproteobacteria bacterium | reverse complement strand
TGCGTGTCTGCGAGAAGCCCGAAGGACTAGTTGCAAATCAATCCGTCGGGCAGCGTCAACCGCGTCAACGCCATGCTGCCGCTGCCGTAGCCGAGTCCGGAATTGAAATCGACGCGGCCGTGGTTGCAGTCGCTGAAGGTGAAAGTCAGCGTGCCCCAGACAGGCTTGGTGATCGCACTCGGATCGAAGTTTGGGATGAACTTGCCGCCGAGCGTCTGATTCGCACTCAGCGTTACCTGGTTGTCGACGATATCGCCGATACCGCCGAACCAGGCTTGCCCGCCACCGGGTGTAAACGTGAACCAGTACGCGCCGAACTTCGCATTCGGCAGCACCTCGACAAAGATGCCGTGCCCCGCTTGCGCCGGATCGTACCAGGTGCCGGTAAACCCGGGCGTGATCGCATGCCGCGGCACGCCGTCGCTGATCAGGTACACACCGCGATTCTGATCGGCCACATAGATGTTGCCGCTTTCATCTTCGCCAAAGGCCGTGATGCTGAGTCCGCTTTGCATGAG
>VBNZ01000265.1:401-6745 GCA_005877675.1 Gammaproteobacteria bacterium | reverse complement strand
GGAATAGGTCGTACCGCGATAGACATAACCGCCGGTGATCGAGCAGCCCAGATCGTGGGTGTAGGTCCACACGGGCGCGGTGAGCCCGGCGGTGGTGCAGCTGCCGGAATAGTCGAGATTGCCTTCACATAGGTTCCAGGCGTAGTTTTCGCCACCCTTGTCGCTGGTGGGTTGGAAATCGATTTCCTCGACCTTGTTCTGCCCGACATCCGCGATGTAGAGATCGCCCGTCGCGCGATCGAAGCTGAAGCGCCACGGGTTGCGCAGGCCTATCGCCCAGATTTCAGGATTCGCTCCGTTTATGCCGCGCAGTGGATTGCTCGCAGGAATCGCGTAGCCAGTCGCAGGTGAAACGTCGATGCGTAGCAGCTTGGCCAGCAAGGTACCCGTGCTCTGTCCGCTGTGCAGAGGATCGCCGCCACCGCCGCCGTCGCCGACCCCGGCGTAGAGAAACCGATCCGGTCCGAAAGCCAGCTTGCCGCCATTGTGGTTGGCGTAGGTGCTGTGCGGAATAGTCAGCAGCACTTCGCGCGATGCGGGATCAGCCCGATCGGGCGAGCCGCCGACGCGCACGCGCGCGATCGTGACGTCGCCATTCGGCGCGGTGTAGTAGATGTAGAAGCGTCCACTTGACGCGTAATCGGGTGCGAATGCGAGTCCTAGCAGTCCGCGCTCGCCTCCGCTGGAAATCGCTGCGCTGATGTCGAGAAACGGCGTATCCAGAAGCTGGCCGTTGCGCAGGATACGGATCTGCCCGGTTTGCTGCACGAGAAACAGGCGGCCGCTGCCGTCGTGGGCATTCGCGATTTCGGTGATGCTCGGCAGCGCGGTGGTCTGCGTCAGATGAAGATCGATGGTTTGCGCTTGTGCAGCGGCAGAGGAGAGCAGGGCAAAAGAGAGCAGAGCGATGCGCATGCGCGGACCTCGAATGTCGATGCCCCCTGCGCAATACGATGCACCGGCGAGATTCAATTGACAAGCTTGGCGTCCGCGATTAACGTGCGCGCAACTTTTCCAGACGAGGGCGTCCTTCCGTGGACCCTTGCAGTAGTCATTTTTCTGCAACCGAACCAGCATAACCGCGGAAATCCTCGCTTCCTCAACGGCGTGATTTTCGCGTAAGGCGGAAACCACGCTGTGGTGGCATCCTCGCGATGCGCCATGTCGCCAATCTGTCATAGATGCCGGTCAGGCTGCGGTGCCCGTGCGCGGGCATGAGCTTTGAGGTAGCTATGCTGAAGTTGTCAGTCTTTTCCATGCTGATCGGCGGCAATGGTCGCGGCAGCGCAAAAAACGAAGCGGCGGCGCGCACCGCCGCCGAGTTGCTCGCGCTCGCGCGCCTGGACGCGAATGCCGCGCTCGACCAGCTCCGGCCCGAATATCGGCGCGCAGGAGAAGAAAAAGCCCTTCGTGCTCGAGATCCTCGAGCGCTTCATTACCAATCCGATCAATATCCTGTTGACCGCGCTGGCGATCATCACCTGGGCGACGGGCGAGGAATTGAGCGACAAGATCAGCGCGCTGATCATGTTCGCGATGGTCGTGATGGCCGTGTTCGTCGCGCATTTCCAGGAGGCGCGTTCGAGCAACGCGGTCGAGAAACTGCGCGCGATGGTCAGCAACACCGCGACGGCGAAGCGCGAAGTCGACGAACCCGTCGCCGGCGCTGACGGCGATGCGCCAGTTCCGCGCGTGGTGAAGAAGCTCGAAGTACCGATCGATGCGCTTGTACCAGGCGATCTGGTGTTCCTCGCGGCGGGCGACATGATTCCGGCCGATCTGCGCCTGCTCAGCGCGAAGGACTTGTTCGTCAATCAGTCCGCGCTAACCGGCGAGTCGATGCCCGTCGAGAAATTCGCAGTTGCTGATGCCGATACGAAAAACGCGCTCGAAGCGCGCAACCTCTGCTTCATGGGCTCGAACGTGGTGTCGGGTTCGGCGACTGCGGTGCTCGCCGCGACCGGCGCGCAGACGTATTTCGGTGCGCTCGCAGGGTCGCTCGTCGGCCAGCGCGTGCAGACGAGTTTCGACAAGGGCGTCGGTCGGTTCGCCTGGCTGATGATCCGCTTCATGGCGGTGATGGCACCGCTCGTATTCGTCATCAACGGCCTGACCAAGCATGCCTGGTACGACGCCTTCATGCTTGCCGTGTCGGTCGCAGTAGGCCTTACGCCCGAGATGCTGCCGATGATCGTCGCGATCAATCTGGCCAAGGGCGCGCTCAAGATGGCCAAGAAAGAGGTCATCGTCAAACGCCTAAACGCGATTCAGAACTTCGGCGCGATCGACGTGCTGTGCACCGACAAAACCGGCACGCTGACCCAGGACCGGGTCATCCTCGAACGCCACACCGACATTTACGGCGACGAAAACGAGAAGGTGCTCGAGTTCGCCTGGCTCAACAGCTACCACCAGACCGGACTACGCAACCTGCTCGACGAGGCCGTGCTCGACGCGGTGCATGATGCGGACCGCGTGCAGCATCTGCATGCCGAATATACGCTCGTCGACGAAGTGCCGTTCGACTTCACGCGTCGGCGCATGTCGGTGATCGTGAAAGCGAATTCCTCGAGCAAGCATTTCATTATCGCCAAGGGTGCCGTCGCCGAGACGCTCGCGGTGTGCAGCAGTGTCGCGCACGAGGAGCACTATCAGGCGCTTACTGCGCAGAAGCTCGACGAGGTGAAGGCGGTTGCGCGCGACATGAACGAGGACGGTTTCCGCGCGCTCGCGCTCGGCGTGCGCGAAATCGAAATCAAGTCGGCGTATTCGCGCGAGGACGAGCGCGACCTGACGATGATGGGTTTCGTCGCATTCCTCGATCCGCCCAAAGACTCCGCGGCGGACGCGATCCAGGCGCTCAATGCCAATGGCGTTGCGGTGAAGATTCTCACCGGCGACAACGATACGGTAACGCGCAACGTCTGCCGTCAGGTCGGTATACAAGTAGACAAGTGGCTAACCGGGCCGAAGATCGAGGCGATGAGCGACGAAGAACTCACGCTCGCCACGCGCGACACGCCGGTATTCGCGCGCCTCAATCCGCAGCAGAAAGTGCGGGTGATCCAAGCGCTGCATCGCGACGGGCACGTCGTCGGCTTCATGGGCGACGGCATCAACGATGGTCCCGCTTTGCGCGCCGCCGATGTCGGCATCTCGGTCGATACCGCGGTCGATATCGCAAAGGAATCGGCCGACATTATTCTGCTCGAAAAGAGCCTGCTCGTGCTCGAAGAGGGCGTGATCGAAGGCCGCAAGGTGTTCGGCAATATCTTGAAGTACATCAAGATGACCGCGTCGTCGAACTTCGGCAACATGTTCTCGATGATCGGCGCGAGCGTGCTGCTGCCGTTCTTCCCGATTCTGTCGGTGCAGGTGCTGCTCAACAATCTGCTCTACGATTTTTCGCAGACCGCGGTAGCGTCGGACGAGGTCGATCCGGAGTATCTGGCCAAGCCGCGGCAGTGGGATCTCAAGGGCATCATGCGCTTCATGTTTTATATCGGCCCAATCTCGTCGATCTTCGACTATGTGACTTTCGGCGTGCTCTGGTTCCTCGTCGGTGCGAACACGATCGCGCACGCCAAGCTGTTCCAGACCGGCTGGTTCATCGAATCGCTGCTGTCACAGACCCTGATCGTGCACGTGATCCGAACCGGACGCGTGCCGTTCCTGCAGAGCTGGGCGAGCCTGCCGCTGACGATTTCGGGCGTAGTGATCTGCCTCGTCGGCATCGCGCTGACCCGGCTTCGTGCCGCTACCGGCGGTATTCTGGGCTTGCCTCGCCGTGATTCTTATCGCTTATCTCGCGCTCACCCAGTTCGTGAAGACCAGGTTGATCCGGCGTTTCGGCCTGCTTTGATCGCGTGCGCGAGTGGTGCACGCGCGGCCGTGATTCGGGCGATAATCGTGCGATGAAGCACGCCCAACCTCGAATCGCATCCATTCAGTCGGCGGATTTGCCGGAATCGCAGCGCGCAGCGGTGCTGCGCGCCATCGAGGCGCATAGGGAGAGACCTGGCGCGCTGTTACCGATCCTGCATGCGGTGCAGGACGCGCTCGGCTACGTGCCGCAGGAATCACTATCCCTGATCGCGCACGAGTTGAATCTCACGCGCGCCGAGGTGCATGGCGTCGTCAGTTTCTATCATCATTTTCGTTCGTCGCCGCCGGGCCGACATATCGTGCGCCTATGCCGCGCGGAGGCGTGCCAGGCGCTCGGCGCGCGTGCGCTTGAAGCGCATGCGAAGAAAACCCTGGGTATCGATTTTCACGAGACGACCGGCGACGGCGCGATCACGCTCGAGCCGGTCTACTGTCTCGGCAACTGTGGCTGCGGGCCATCGTTGTTGATCGACAGCGATAAGTTGCATGCGCGCGTGACGCCGCAGGTATTCGATGCGCTCGTGCAGCAGGCGAGGGCAGAGTCGTGAGCGCGGTACAATGTGTAAAAGTGTACGTGCCGCGCGATGCGGCGGCGCTTGCGCTCGGTGCGGAGAGCGTGGCGACGGCTATTGCCGCCGAGGCGAGAAAACGCGGCATCGAAATCGAACTCGTGCGTAACGGTTCGCGCGGAATGTTCTGGCTGGAGCCGCTCGTCGAGGTGGCCACACGGGGCGGGCGTATCGCTTATGCGCCAGTGAAGACAGCGGATGTCACAGGATTGTTCGACGCGAAATTTCTCGATGGTGGCGCGCACGCGTTGAGAGTTGGCGCGGTCGCCGAGATCGCGTATCTCAAGCAACAGGATCGCCTGACGTTCGCGCGCGTCGGCGTGATCGATCCGCTCAGCGTCGAGGACTATATTGCGCACGGCGGCTATCGCGGCCTTACGCGCGCGCTCGCGATGGCGCCTGGAGAGATCGTGCAGCAGGTGACCGACTCCGGCCTGCGCGGCCGCGGCGGCGCGGCGTTTCCGGCGGGCATCAAGTGGAAAACCGTGCTCGATACGACGAGCACGCAGAAATATATCGTCTGCAACGCCGATGAAGGCGATTCGGGTACGTTCTCGGACCGCATGCTGATGGAGGGCGATCCGCTTTGCCTGATCGAAGGCATGACGATTGCCGGCGCCGCGGTCGACGCGACCCAGGGCTACATCTACCTGCGCAGCGAATATCCGCATGCATACCGCGCACTGAACGCAGCGATCGCAAATGCCTATACCGCGGGTTGGCTCGGCACGGATATCCGCGGCAGCGGCAAGCGCTTCGATCTCGAAGTGCGTCTCGGCGCTGGTGCGTATATCTGCGGCGAGGAGACATCCTTGCTCGACAGCCTCGAAGGCAAGCGCGGCCAGGTGCGCTTCAAGCCGCCACTGCCCGCGATCAAGGGGCTGTTCGGGCAGCCGACCGTGATCAACAACGTGATCACGCTGGCCTCGGTGCCGATCATTCTCTATCGCGCTGCGGAGTATTACCGCGACTATGGCGTGGGCCGTTCGCGCGGCACGCTGCCGATCCAGCTCGCCGGAAACCTCAAGCACACGGGCCTGGTCGAGAAAGCATTCGGTGTAACCTTGCGCGAATTGCTCTATGACTACGGCGGCGGTTCATGGTCCGGCCGACCGATACGCGCGGTGCAGGTCGGCGGTCCGCTCGGCGCATACATGCCCGAGGCGCAATTCGACACGATGCTCGACTATGAGGCCTTCGCCGCGGTCGGCGCGATGCTCGGCCACGGAGGCATCGTCGCCTTCGACGACTCGGTCGACATGGCCGAGCAGGCGCGTTACGCGATGGAATTCTGCGCGGTCGAATCCTGCGGCAAGTGCACGCCGTGCCGGATCGGTTCGACCCGCGGCGTCGAAACTATCGACAAGATCCGCCGCGGCGAGCGCGTCACAGAGAACATCGCGGTGGTCGAAGACCTCTGCAACACCATGAAGTTCGGCTCGCTCTGCGCGCTCGGCGGCTTCACGCCCTACCCCGTCATGAGCGCGCTGAAACATTTCAAAGAAGATTTCGGCCCCCTACCGACCCATCTCGAGGCCGCGGAATAAAGGACAACAGCCATGTCGCTGATAGAGGAAACCGATTTCGGTACGCCACGTTCCAGATCGGAGGTCATGGTGACGCTTACCATCGATGGTCAACGCGTCACGGTGCCCGAGGGCACCTCGATCATGCGCGCGGCGATGGAAGCCGGCACCCAGATCCCAAAACTCTGCGCCACCGACATGGTCGATGCGTTCGGCTCCTGCCGGCTCTGCCTGATCGAGATCGAGGGCCGTGCCGGTACGCCGGCGTCCTGCACCACGCCCGCCCTGAACGGTCTCGTCGTCCACACCCAGACCGAACGGCTGAAGAAGCTGCGCAAGGGCGTGATGGAGTTGTACATCTCCG
>VBNZ01000265.1:0-376 GCA_005877675.1 Gammaproteobacteria bacterium | reverse complement strand
CGGCTTGCGCAACGTGCGCTACGGCTATGAGGGCGACAACCACGTGTTCGCCAGGACGAGCGGCGAAATCAACGCGGCCTGGATGCCGAAGGACGAATCCAATCCCTACTTCACCTACGATCCCTCGAAATGCATCGTCTGTTCGCGCTGCGTCCGCGCCTGCGAGGAAGTGCAAGGCACCTTTGCGCTGACCATTTCGGGCCGCGGTTTTGACAGCCGCGTCTCGCCCGGCATGAGCGAAAGCTTTCTCGGCTCCGAATGCGTGTCCTGCGGCGCCTGTGTGCAGGCCTGCCCGACCGCGACGCTCACGGAAAAATCGGTGATCGAAATCGGCCAGCCCGAGCATTCCGTGGTCACGACCTGCGCCTATTGCGGC
>VBNZ01000264.1 GCA_005877675.1 Gammaproteobacteria bacterium | reverse complement strand
ATTCACTACCACGAGCGTCACCACGGCTTTGCGCGCACTACCGACACGCGTGTGCCTGTGGCCGATGCGACGTCGATTCGCATCCTTCTCGGCGATACAGCCATCGATCCGGCGCAAGGCGAGTGTCTCGCCTTCGAGCGCACTCTGGATTTTCGCCAAGGAAGGCTTTTCCGTTCTCTGCGCTGGCGCACGTCGCAGGGCCATGTGCTCGAAGTGGTCGCCGAGCGCGTCGTCGCGCTCGCACATCCGGGTCTGGTCTGCATCCGCTGGACGCTGCGTGCGATTGACTATGCGGGCCCCGTTTCGCTCGAATCGAGCATCTTCGGCGACGGCGCAGCCGCCGTGCGGGGCGACGATCCACGCTTCGGCACCGGTGCGGGCCTTGCAATGCGCGTCACGCATAGCGCGGTCAACTCCGATGACGCCTGGCTTGTGCAGCGCACGAGTGCAAGCGAGATCGGCGTGGCCTGTGCGCAGCGCCATCGCGTAACCGGAGCAAGTCTTGC
Organism: Gammaproteobacteria bacterium; assembly: GCA_005877675.1. Classification (GTDB taxonomy): domain Bacteria; phylum Pseudomonadota; class Gammaproteobacteria; order Xanthomonadales; family Rhodanobacteraceae; genus Rudaea. The sequence goes on along the minus strand of VBNZ01000264.1, from coordinate 2,692 downwards.
CGGTTCAAGCCAGGGCGCAAACGGTGTGCAGCAGGTGTTTGTCGCGACGTTGGCCCGTGGTGAAGAGATCACGATCGAGAAATACATCGCGTATGCGTGGACGCGCCCCGAGGACGCGCTGGCGAATCTGGAATTCGCTCGACGTTGCGCTGGCCCGAGGTTTCGACGCGCTCGGTGGCGAGCAGGCCGAAACAGTCGCGACATATTGGGCCCGTACCGACCTCGTCATCGATACCGGCGATGTACAAGGCGTGCGCGACGAACAAGCCCTTCGTTTCAATCTGTTTCACCTGTTCCAATCCGCCAACCGCGACAGCTACGGCGGCATTGCGGCCAAGGGTTTGACCGGCGAAGGCTACGAGGGCCACGTATTCTGGGATTCAGAAACCTTCGTCCTCCCGGTTTACGCATTCATAGCGCCTGAGCTGATGAAGCCAAGCCTGGTTTGGCGCCATCACACGCTCGACCGTGCGCGCATGCATGCGCGGGAAATGAATCACGCGTACGGTGCCCTGTATCCATGGCGCACGATCGCGGGCGACGAATGCTCTACCCATTATCCGAGCGGGTCGGCGCAGTACCACATCAATGCGGCGGTTGCATTTGCGCTCAGGCTCTACGTCGATGCGAGCGGCGATCGCGCATTCCTCCACGAGGCTGGCGCAGAAATCCTGTTCGAGACTGCACGCATCTGGTTGCAGGTCGGCCATTTCAGCGCACGCCGCAATGGCGCCTTCTGCATTCACGACGTGACCGGCCCGGATGAATACACCGCGCTGATAGACAACAATTACTACACCAACCGCATGGCGCAGGAGCATCTGCGCTACGCGGCGGCGGTGGCGCGGGAACTGGCAGCACAAGAACCCGCGGTTTATGCCGCGCTGTCGCGAAAAATCGCGTTGAGTGAAAGCGAAATCGCCGATTGGTCGCGCGCCGCCGAGGCGGCGTATCTGCCTTACGACGATCGCCTGCAAATCGTCGCACAGGACGATACCTTTCTGGACAAACCGATGTGGAATTTTGCTGGCACGCCGCCGGAAAAATATCCACTGCTGATGCATCATCATCCGCTGACCCTGTACCGTTATCAGGTATGCAAGCAGGCCGATGCGTTGCTCGCGCTCGTACTTGCGGGAGACAATCTTGACCGTGCCGCTCGGCGGCGCTGCTTCGACTACTACGAAGCGATTACGGTGCACGATTCGACGTTGTCGGCCTCGACCTTCGCCATACTTGCCGCCGATGTCGGCTATGCGGACAAGGCGCAGCGCTACTTCCACGAGACTTTACGCGTCGACCTGGACGATCTGCATAAAAACACCAGCCATGGCGTGCACATGGCTGCGATGGCCGGCAGCTGGCTGGCGCTAAGCTGGGGTTTCGGCGGGTTGCGCGTCAACGCGGGCAAGATCGGATTCGATCCGATTCTTCCTGGCGGCTGGCGCGGCTACCGCTTCGGAATCGTCTGGCAGGGGCGCCGCATCGGCGTTGCCGTGGACGCGCAGGCGGCGCAATACACGTTGTTCGACGGTGCGCCGCTCGAAATCGCGCACGCCGGTGAGCGCTTCTGGCTGAACGCCAGCGCGCCGTCGCTTCGGCCGCTCGGCGATCACCTCGCTGTGCCAGCCAAGTCGAAATTCCCTGGCACTTTCGAGGCGCTGATCTTCGATCTCGATGGCGTGCTCGCGGATACCGCGCATCTGCACCATGCCGCGTGGAAACGCCTCGCGCTCGAATTGGGGCTGCCCTGGGACGACGGCATCGGCGAGAGACTCAAAGGTGTAGATCGCGCAGCCTCGCTCGAAATCGTGCTCGGCGCCGCTGCGAACAAGTATACAAAGACGCAAAAGCAAGAATTGGCCGATCGCAAAAACGGCTACTACCGCGCCGCAATCGAAACGATCTCCTCGCAGGACTTGCTTCCTGGCGCGCTCGCCGCGCTCCAGGCCGCGCGCGCTGCCGGTCTGAAAATTGCGCTGGCCTCTGCGAGCCGCAGCGCGAGTGAACTCGTCGAGCGCATAGGCGTAGCGGAATATTTCGACCACGTCGTCGATTCGGCCACGATCGCACAGGCGAAGCCCGACCCGGAAATTTTCCTGCGCGCGGCTGCGGCGCTCGGCGTCAATCCGGCCGCATGCCTGGGCATCGAAGACGCGCGGGCAGGGGTCACGGCGATCAAATCCGCGGGCATGGCCGCCCTGGGTATCGGCGATGCGCAGGTGTTGTGCGAAGCCGATGCGGTGCTATCGGATTTGATCCAGTTCGACCTGAAGAACTTTGTTGCACAGCCACAGCTACAAGACCCGAACCGACTCGAACCCGCAAACGAAAACGACACACACGCTCGTGACAAGTCAAAAACCGTCGTTGCTACACCACTATAAGGAGGGAGAATCATGACACAACGCAAATTCGCAAGACTCGCACTCACCACCGCGATCCTCACCGTGCTCTCGCCGGTTGCGTTCGCGACCGACGTTGCGTCCGATCCGCAACAGCAAACTCCAGGAGCCGCGCCAGCAAAAAATGCGGCCGATGCCGCGAAGACCGAAACCCAATCGCTCGAAGGCATGGTCGTCACGGGTATTGCGACCTCGGGCGGCGTGAAAAAGCTCGATGCGAGCTACTCGATCACGGCCATAAACGCCGAACAGATCAAACAGGCCAATCCCAAGAGCACCGCGGACCT
>VBNZ01000263.1:3118-4541 GCA_005877675.1 Gammaproteobacteria bacterium | reverse complement strand
GTACCTGTCGCGGAAGCACGGATAGATGAAGCGGGCTCGATGAAGCGGGCTCGATGAATCGAGCTCATTGCACGCGCATCGCGCTTGTTTTTTTAACGTGAGGTCACACATTCCAAGGTGTGTCCGGCGCGAACCTGCGATAATCCGCACACTGATACACGATCTTTCGACACAGCACGAGCAGCCATGGGCGGCTATAGCAACACCTCCGAACCAATCGTCTTCGAGCGCGACTGCGCCGCCGTCATGGTGCCGCAAGGCCAGAGCGTGACCCTGCCCGCAGGGCAGAACGGCTACATCACACAAGCGCTCGGCGGCAGCTTCACCGTCTTCGTCGACGGCAATCTTTTCCGTATCGATGGCGCCGATGCCGACGCGATCGGCAAGGAACCGCCCACGGAGCTCACGCTGCCCGAGGGCGCCGGCGACGAAGATGTCGAAAAACTCGTATGGCAGCAGCTGCGCACCTGCTACGACCCCGAGATACCGGTCAACATCGTCGATCTGGGTCTTGTATACGAATGCAAGATTGAAAAAGTGGAGGATGGTACGCGCAAGGTTGCAGTATCCATGACTCTGACCGCGCCGGGCTGCGGCATGGGCGACATTCTGGTTGACGACGTGCGCAGCAAGATCGAAGCGGTGCCGACGGTAAGCACGGCCGACGTGGAACTCACATTCGACCCGCCTTGGAACCACGCGATGATGTCGGACGTGGCCAAGCTCGAAACCGGAATGCTCTAGAGACATTTCTCGCTCGTCATTCGAGCGCGGGCTGGAATCCAGTTCTGCTTTTGCTTGGGTGATAGTCAGAGATCCTCTCGTGGGCTCCGAACAAGTTCGGACGTTCGGACTGCTGGATGTCTATACACCTAAATGTCTAGGTGTCCGCCCACAATGACGCCGTCGCAAAATTGTTAAAGCCGGCATATCCATATTCCGTTCAGTTATGTTGCAGTGCAAAATAAAACTTGCTGGATCAATCACTTAGGCGCTTTTACCTGCTTGACTTCGCGTTATCAGACTGTTACGGTCAGCACACTTTTGGGCCGGACGGTCCGAAAGTCCAGGTTCCGCAATACTGCGGGGCGAGCCCTAACCGACTCGCCCCGTGCTGTTAAGGCGTACAAGGCAACTCGCGCTCATAGTCGGGATGACTCTAGGGGAGAGCGAGATTTGTGGATGCGCGGGTGCGGAACATGGAGCTGCTGACATCGATACTTTTCGAATAGCCGGCTGGGGAGTCGTAGCTGCTCGATGAGCTTGCGTTTTGGCGTGTGTAAGCCAAGACGTGCGTTCGCGAGCGCGACGATTGCGGTCGGCTTTTGCTTTATCGACGGCGGACGAAGACTGCACGCATAGCGCGCACGAGTAAGTGCGTGCTGGTGTTTTCTTCGTTTTGCATTCGGAAAGTCGCGAAGTC
>VBNZ01000263.1:2634-3083 GCA_005877675.1 Gammaproteobacteria bacterium | reverse complement strand
CATTTCGATAGGAGCGAGTTCCGTGAAGAAAGCTACCATGTCGCGTCTGCTGACGATGTCCTGTCTCGCAGCCGCTGTTTTCATGAGCACGCATACCCTTGCCGATCCTGGGAACGGCAACGGGAACGGCAATGGGGTTCAAAACTGGACCAATAACCCGAATCACCCGGCCTACGATCATCCATATCGCCACGGCGCAGTGCCGACGCTGGAAACGAAAGCGGCGATGGACAAGTGGAACCAGGAGTTCTATCACAACGGAGCGGCCTTCGCGTCCACTCAGCCGACCGCATCTGCGGGCCAGCTGACATACGGCGGCGGCATCCAGAGTGTAGGCGTCCTGAGCGGTCAATCGCGAGTCTACCTGGTGTTTTATGGCACGCAGTGGGGCACGTCGAGCACCGATGCGAACGGCAATCTGGCGTTCACGGGTGACTCCTACGGCGCAG
>VBNZ01000263.1:0-2603 GCA_005877675.1 Gammaproteobacteria bacterium | reverse complement strand
GGTCGGCGGAACTGACCCAGTGGTGCGATGGTCCGAACATCGCCAGTGGCGCGACCAGTTGCCCGTCCAACGCCAACTTCGTTCCGTACCAGCAGAACGTTCTCGCTGGCGTGTGGTACGACAACTCGGCGGCCTCGCCCGCCTCGGCCACTGGCACGCAGCTGGCGCAGGAAGCGATCAACGCAGCCACGCACTTCGGCAATACCGCGGCCGGGTCGAATCGCTATACCTACTACGTTATTCTCTCGCCGCACGGCACCAACCCGGACAACTATCAGAGTACGACCAACGGCTATTGCGCGTGGCACGACTACACCGGCGACGGCTATGGCGTGAGCCCGACGAATATTGCGTTCAGCAACCAGCCGTACAACATGGATGTGGGCTCGAGCTGCGGCGTCGGCTTCGTCAACGGTACGACCAACGGCAAGCTTGACGGCTACACCATGACGCTCGGCCACGAGTGGCATGAAATGATGTCGGATCAGTTCCCGGCCGGTGGCTGGACCAACAAGACCGGCGGCTCGCTCAACGGTCAGGAAAACTCCGACGAGTGCGCCTGGATCGCTCCAGGCAGTGCGGGCGGTGCGGCCAACATCGCGTTCTCGACGGGCACGTTCGCCGAGCAGGCGAGCTGGTCGAACGACACAGGTGCTTGCGCCATTTCGCATCCGATCGTGGCCCACAATGGAGGCACGCCGACGGCGAATTTCAGCTTCACTACCAATGGCCTAGCTGCCACCTTCACCGATTCGTCCACCGATACCGGCGGCACGATCGGTTCGCACTCGTGGACCTTCGGCGACAGTGGCACTTCGACGGCGACTAACCCGAGCCACACCTATGCGGCGGCGGGCAGCTATTCGGTCACGGAGACGGTGGCTGACAGCGTCAACACCAGCGCGACCAGCTCGAAGACCTCGACCGTCACGGTGTCCAGCGGCGGTGGCGGTGGCAACACGCTGACCAACGGCGTGGGCATCACGATCTCGGATGCGACCGTCAACCATCAGCAGAACTGGACGATGGTCGTTCCGGCCGGCGCGACCAACCTGAGCTTCACGCTCTCGGGCGGCACCGGTGATGCGGACCTGTACGTCAAGTTCGGCTCTGCGCCGACACTGACGAGCTACGATTGCCGTCCGTACGTGGCTGGCAACAGCGAAACCTGCAACATCTCCAATGTTCAGGCGGGCACCTACTACGTGATGGTCAATACCTATGCGGCCTACTCGGGCGTCACGCTCAAGGGCAGCTACTCCACCGGTGGTGGCGGTGGCAACGTGCTGACCAACGGCGTGCCGGTGACCGGTCTGTCGGGCACGAGCGGTACGCTTTCCGCGGACTACACGCTGACCGTTCCTTCGGGCAAGACCAGCGTCACGATCAAGATCTCCGGTGGTACCGGCGACGCGGATCTGTACGTCAAGCTCAACGCAGTGCCGACGCTGTCGAGCTACGACTGCCGTCCGTACGTCACGGGCAATAGCGAGACCTGCACGTTCACCCCGCCGTCCGGCGGTGGCGTGTATCACGTCAAGCTCAACGCCTATACGACGTACTCCGGCGTATCGCTCACCGGCAGCTACAACTGATAGCGCCACATAGCAATAAAGTGTAGATACAAGAAACCCCGGCTCGCGAGAGCCGGGGTTTTTCTTTGCATCAAACGGTGTATCGAAGGTTAGGTACAGCGCCGATCAGATCGGAGCGGGCTCGAACCGGTTCGCCTCACGATTCTTGCGCACGCGCGCGGGATCCCAGATGCGACCGTTCATCGCGATGTAGACGCCATCGGGCAGGGTCTGCAGCGCACCGACCGCACAACCGATATTGAAAACCGCGTCGGAACCTTGGAAGCGCGCCGGATTGAGCGCGCCGGTAAGCACGATTACCTTGTCCGGAATCGCGCGCAGCACCTGCGCCGTCTCGACCATCGTGTCGGTACCGTGGGTGACCAGTACGTGGCGATGCGGCTGCGCAGCAATCGTGCGCCGCACCAGATCGCGGTCGTCGTCGTCGATGTGCAGGCTGTCTTTGCGCAGCAGAGGAATTACGTCGAACGAAAACGCGACGCCGAGCGCATTCAGGATTTCGCCGATCTGCGGCGTGCCGATCTGAAAAGTGGATTTGTCGTCAAAGTATACTTTGTCGATAGTGCCGCCGGTGGCGATGATGGTCAGATGCTGCAGCATTGGTGCAATCCACGTGTGGACACACGCGCAAGTTTATCAGGATGGCAGCGCTAGCGGCGGACCGCCACGCTCAGGTGCGTACGCCGAACATCGCCACGGCATCGGCGGTGTCTAGCGCAGTCGGTGCCTCGAGCAGCCCGGCGAAGCGCCGCGCTGCCGCCATCGATCGCGTGTCCTGCTCCTGGTGCAACACCCAATCTGCGTGTCGAGCAGCGAGACTGAGCGCGCAGCCTTGGGCGAAGCCGAGCGCGAGTTCGCGCGCATTCGCTTCGAGTCCGACGCTGTTTTCCGACGCAAGCTCGCGCAAGCGCTCGGCAAATGCGGCGGTGTGCTCGAGCGCGATATTGCTGCAGTAGCGCCCGTCGTCCGAGTCGATCTCGCGATGCAAGGCGGTTTGCGCATCGATAA
>VBNZ01000272.1:6655-7128 GCA_005877675.1 Gammaproteobacteria bacterium | reverse complement strand
CTTCCTCGACCGATTCACGCACGGTTTTCTCAGGATCGAGCTGTGGTTCCTGCGCCAGATAGCCGATCTTGATGCCCGGCTGCGGCCGTGCCTCGCCGTTATATTCGGTATCGACGCCGGCCATGATGCGCAGCACGGTGGATTTACCCGCGCCGTTGAGGCCGAGCAGGCCGATCTTGGCGCCGGGGAAGAACGAAAGCGAAATGTCCTTGATGATCTCGCGCTTCGGCGGCACGACCTTGGACACACCGATCATGGTGTAGATGTATTGCATGGGGTTCCTGCGGGGATTGGATGCGTCTTGGAACCTGCAATTATCGCTGATGCGGCGCCGTATCGCCACGTCGGACCTCTGTGCGAGCGCAGCGAGCGACGATAGGTCGTGCGACGCCGGGGCGCAGGAACCGGAGCATGCAGTGGAATGTGAGGATTCCGGGCACCGCGGGCGCGCGAAATATCTGGCGCAGTAGCTT
>VBNZ01000272.1:6005-6521 GCA_005877675.1 Gammaproteobacteria bacterium | reverse complement strand
GAAAAGCAGCGCCAGGAAGACCACGTCGAGCTGATCGCATCGGAAAACTACGCCAGCCCGCGCGTGCTCGAGGCACAAGGTTCGGTGCTGACCAACAAGTACGCCGAAGGCTATCCGGGCAAGCGCTATTACGGCGGCTGCGAATTCGTCGATATCGCCGAGCAGCTCGCGATCGACCGCGTCAAACAGCTATTCGGTGCGGACTACGCCAACGTGCAGCCGCATTCGGGTTCGCAGGCCAACCAGGCGGTGTACTTCGCCCTGCTCAATCCGGGCGATACGATCCTCGGCATGAGCCTCGCGCACGGCGGCCATCTCACGCACGGCGCCAAGGTGAACCTGTCAGGCAAGATCCTCAACGCAGTGCAGTACGGCGTCAACGATCAGGGCCTGATCGACTACGACGCAGTCGAAAAGCTCGCGCTCGAGCACAAGCCGAAGATGGTCGTGGCCGGCTTCTCGGCCTATTCGCAGGTGGTCGACTGGGCGCGCTTCCGCGCGATTGCCGACAAGATC
>VBNZ01000272.1:0-5841 GCA_005877675.1 Gammaproteobacteria bacterium | reverse complement strand
ATCGAGAAGAAGCTGCAGTCGATCGTGTTCCCCGGCATCCAGGGCGGCCCGCTGATGCACGTGATCGCCGCCAAGGCCGTCGCGTTCAAGGAAGCGCTCGAACCCGAGTTCAAGGCATATCAGGCGCAAGTGGTAAAAAACGCGCAGGCGATGGTGGGTGAGTTGATCAAGCGCGGCTACAAGATCGTTTCCGGCGGCACGCAGAATCATCTGTTTCTCGTCGACATGATCGGAAAACCGATCACCGGCAAGGACGCCGAAGCCGCGCTCGGCAAGGCGCATATCACGGTCAACAAAAATGCCGTGCCGAACGATCCGCAAAAACCGTTCGTGACCTCGGGCCTGCGCATCGGCACACCCGCGGTGACAACGCGCGGCTACAAGGAGCCGGAATGTGTCGCGCTGGCGAACTGGATCTGCGATGTGCTCGACGCGCCGAAGGATGAGGGCGTGATCGAGGGCGTGCGCGGCAATGTGACCAAGCAGTGCAAGACGTTTCCGGTGTATGGCTGATCGGCAAGAGCCCGCGGGCTCCGGTTCTTCGGCCGCACGGGTGCTTGGCGTGCCGAGCCTCCACGCCGTTCGAGCTTTTGCGGGTCCCGGGTCCCGGGTCCCGAGTCCCGGCGCTGTAATGCATTGTCCCTTCTGCCAGCACACCGATACGCGCGTGATCGATTCACGCGTGGCCGAGGACGGCTCGACAATTCGGCGCCGGCGCGAGTGCGAGAACTGCGGCGAGCGCTTCAATACGTTCGAGACGGTCGAGATCAAGCTGCCGGCGGTGGTCAAGAGCGACGGGCGGCGCGAGGCGTTCGACGAGCGCAAGCTGCGCGTCGGCGTCGAGCGAGCGCTGCATCATCGTCCGGTTGCGGCGGATGCGCTGGACAACGTCGTGCGCAGCGTCGTGCACCAGCTGCGCCAGAGCAACGAACGCGAAGTCGTGTCGCGCCAGATCGGCGAATGGGTGATGCACGAGTTGAAACGACTCGACCAGGTCGCCTACGTGCGCTTCGCTTCGGTGTATCGCCGCTTCGAGGACGTGCAGGCGTTCCGCGAGGAAATCGAAAGGCTCGAACGCGACCTGCCCGCGCTCGAAGGTCTGCAGCTGCCGCTGCTCGGCGAAGTGATGGCTGCCACGCCGGGCAAAAAACGCTGATCGCTGTGTCGATTCCGGGCATGCAGAGTTCACCAGTATCGATCATGCGCATATGGCGCGCGCGCTACGCCTGGCCGAGCGCGGCTTGTATACGACGATGCCGAATCCACGCGTCGGCTGCGTCATCGCGCATGGCGAGGAAGTCGTCGGCGAAGGCTGGCACGAGCGCGCGGGCGAACCGCATGCGGAAGTCTTCGCGCTGCGCGCGGCCGCTGCACGTGCTCGCGGCGCAACCGCCTATGTCACGCTGGAACCCTGCTCGCATTTCGGCCGCACGCCGCCGTGCGCGGACGCGCTGATCGAAGCGGGTGTCGCGCGTGTCGTCGCGGCAAGCGAGGACAGCAATCCTCGCGTCGCCGGCGGCGGTTTCGCCAAGCTGCGCGAAGCGGGCATCACGGTCGAATCCGGGCTGATGCGCGCTGCCGCGCGTGAACTCAACCGCGGATTTTTTTCGCGCATCGAACACGGCAGGCCGTGGCTGCGCGTGAAGCTCGCGATGAGTCTCGACGGTCGTACCGCGCTCGGCAATGGCGACTCAAAATGGATCACCGGCGAGGCGGCGCGCGCCGACGTGCAGCACTGGCGTGCGCGTAGCTCGGCGATCCTGACCGGCAGCGGCACGGTGCTGGCGGATGATCCGCGGCTGACTGTGCGCATGACCCCCTCTCCTCCGACAGCCGTATCGTCGGGGGAGAGCGTAGGGGTGAGGGGGGCTCTTGATCTTGACGGTACCCACGCAAGCAGAGCCCCCCTCACCCAACCCTCTCCTCCAAGCGCGCTTGGGGCAGAGGGCTTTAAGCCGCTGCGCGTCGTGCTCGACCGCGCACTGCGCACGCCGCGCGGCGCGCATCTGCTCGATGGCAGCGCGCCGACACTGATTTTCCACGATGCCGGTGCCAAGGCGCCGCACGATGAATTCGGCCAGGCCGAACTTGTCGCAGCCGAACTGCACGACGGGCGTTTCGATCTCGCCCTCGTGCTGCAGGAACTGGCTGCGCGCGGCATGGCTGAAGTGCAGGTCGAAGCGGGGCCGATCCTCAGCGGTGCCTTGCTGCAAAATGGCCTGGTCGATGAGCTGCTGTTGTATGTCGCGCCGGTGTTGCTCGGCGACACGGCGCGGCCGCTGCTCGCTCTGCCCGCGCTCTCCGCCGTGTCTGACGCGCGGCGCTGGCAGGTCGTCGATCGGCGCATGCTCGGCAACGACGAACGAATTTTATATCGGGAGCAAAATGTTTAGCGGAATCGTTCAATCCATCGGTAGCGTCGCGCAGATCGAACGCCGTGACGGCGATGTGCGCCTCACCATCGTCGCGCGCGATTTCGCGCTCGACGAGGTCAAGCTCGGCGACAGCATTGCGGTCGCGGGCGTCTGCCTCACCGTGGTCGAGATCGATGCGGCGCAGTTCGCGTTCGACGTCTCGGTCGAGACGCTCAACCGCACGACACTGGGCGCATTGCGGCCGGGCGCGGGCGTGAATCTCGAAAAGGCCCTGCGCCTTGCGGATCGTTTGGATGGCCATCTCGTGTCCGGGCATGTCGATGGCGTCGGCCGCGTGGTCGCGATTGAATCCGAAGCGCGCTCGCAGCGCTGGACCTTCGAAGCGCCACCGGCGCTGGCGAAATACATTGCAACCAAGGGCTCGATCGCGATCGACGGCACGAGCCTGACCGTGAACGAGGTCGACGGCGCGCGCTTCGGCGTCAATCTGATCCCGCACACGATCGCAGTGACGACGTTCCAGGACCGGCGTGTTGGCGATGCGGTCAATCTCGAAGCGGACATGATCGCGCGCTATGTCGAGCGCTTGCTGCGCGGCTGACCCGCAGCTACTGTGCGCCGGCTGAGTAGGAGCATCAACGTGTCGAGCAACCAACAACTCATTGCCGCAGGCAGCATGCCTTCCACGGCGCGTGGATGGCGCAGTTCGCTCACGGCATTGATCGCAGAGTTCCTGTTACTCGCGATTCCACTCAATATCGTCTATGGGTTTGCGATGAGCGGCGTTTACCGGCTCGGCGCGGTTGCGGGGCTTGGGTTTGCGTCGCTCGGCGCGATTGTGGTCAAGCGCAGCCCGGACGAACTCGAGACGGCGCGGCTGGGAGATTTGCCGCGCGGCTTTGCGCTCGGCGCGCTGCTGATGTGCGCCAGTGTCACGCTTATCGCACTCGCAGGTGACTTGAAGCTCGGCGCGGGCGGCTGGCCTACGCTCGCCGGCCTGCCCGGCGTCGCGCTGCTCGCGGGCGTGTATGAGGAACTGATCGCGCGCGGCATCGTGTTCCGCAATCTCGAAAACGTGTTCGGCAGCGGAATCGCGATCGCGCTCTCGGCCACGTTGTTCGGCTGGCTGCACCTGGGCAATCCGCATGCGACGACACTGAGCGCGCTCGCGATCGGGCTGGAAGGCGGCGTGATGCTTGCCGCGGTTTACATGGCGACGCGCTCGCTTTGGTGGACAATCGGCGCACACTTCGCGTGGAACTTTACCGAGACCGGCGTGTTCGGTATCGCCGATTCGGGCAACCCGGGGCACGGCTTGCTGCGTGCGGACTTCGCCGGGCCGGAATGGCTCACCGGAGGCGTGTTCGGCATCGAGGCCTCGGCGATCGCGGTGATCGTCTGCCTCGCCGCCGCAATCTTTTTCCTCGTGCGCGCATATCGCGCGGGCCGCTTTGTTGCGCCATTGTGGGAGCGCCGCCGATGAGTGCAGATCGTTTCAACTCGATTGCCGAAGTCGTCGATGAGATTCGCGCCGGTCGCATGGTCGTGATCTGCGATGACGAGGATCGCGAAAACGAAGGCGACCTGATCATGGCGGCGCAGGCGGCGACCGCCGAGAGCATCGCATTCATCGTGCGCCACTCGAGTGGCATCATCTGCCAGTCGATGACGCGCGAACGGCTCGATCAGCTGCAACTGCCGCAGATGGTGACCGACAACAGCGAGAGCCATCGCACCGCGTTCACGATTTCGGTCGACTACAAGCACGGCACGACGACCGGCATTTCGGCGCACGACCGCGCGCGCACGATCCGTGCGCTGGCCGATCCCGCGTCACTGCCGACCGACTTCGCGCGGCCGGGACATATCTTTCCACTGCGCTACGCCGAGGGCGGCGTGCTCGTGCGCGCGGGACACACCGAGGCGGCGGTCGATCTGGTGCGCCTGGCGGGCCTGCCGGCGCTGTCGGGCATCCTGTGTGAGATCGTGAACGACGACGGTACGATGAAGCGTGGTGCCGAACTGTTCGCATTCGCACGCGCGCATGGGCTCAAGATCGGCACGATCGCCGACCTGATCCGCTACCGTCTCGCGACCGAGAAGACCGTGCGGCGTGCGTTCGAGCGCGACGTCGAGACCGAACTCGGGGCGTTCAAGCTCATCGGCTATCGCGACGCGCTGTCGCCGCTGCCGCATTTTGCGCTCGTGCGCGGCGCGATAGCCGATGGCGCGCCGGTGCTCGCACGCGTGCACGTGCGCGACACGTTGTCCGATGTGCTGCATCTGAAAGGTGAAGGGGGGCTGACGATCGCCACCGCGCTGCGCCGCATCGCCGATGCAGATCGCGGCGTGCTCGTGGTGCTTGCCGACGAGAACGATGCGGCCGGCGCGCTCGATCGTCTGGCCGCTACTGCGCCGCCCGCAGCGAGCGAAACGCCGCAGGCATGGCGCCAGCATGGCATCGGCGCGCAGATCCTCGCCGATCTCGGCGTCTCGCGGCTTACCGTGCTCGGCACCAAGCGGCGATTCCTTGGCCTGTCTGGATTTGGAATCGAGATCGTCGGCTACGAGTCGGTCGAGTAGGCAGCGGGTCGGAATCTGCGACAATAAGGCGATCAAATTCAGATACAGCCTTATGCCGACCTATTCCGGTGAACTGCGCGCACATCAAGGCGCACGCTTCGCCATCATCGCCAGTCGCTGGAACCCGCGCATCGTCGACGCGCTGGTCGAGGCTGCGCAGCGTACGCTGATCGAACATGGCGTCGGTGCCGAGGCGATCGATGTCGTGCGTGTGCCGGGTGCGTGGGAAATCCCCATGACGGCAGCGAAGCTCGCGCTGACCGATCGCTACGCCGCTTTACTCGCGCTGGGCTGCGTCGTGCGCGGCGATACGCGGCACTACGAACATGTCGCCGATGGTTGCGCGCAGGGACTGATGCGCGTCGCGCTCGATCAAGGCGTGCCGGTGTTGAACGGCGTGCTCGCGGTCGAGCATCACGATGATGCGCAGGCGCGCGCAGGCGGCGCGCACGGCAACAAAGGCGAGGAAGTCGCGCTCGCGGCGCTGGAAATTGTGGATCTTTTTCAAAATTTGAGTAGTGCGGATAGGATGTCCGCGTCGTGACTCATGTGATCATGGACGGCCGCAAAGGTAGACAACTATGAGCAAGCATGCACGTCCCGATGGAGTCGATCTCGCCGCGCGTTCGCGCGCGCGCCGCCGCGCCCTGCAGGCGATCTACGCCTGGCAGATGAGCGGCAACACGATGGCGCGCGTGATCGACGAATTCCGCCACGAGCAGGACATGGAAGTTGCCGATCTCGATTACTTCGAAGACCTGCTGCGCGGCGTCAACGAGCACTGCGCCGAACTCGACGCGGGACTTACGCCGTTTCTCGATCGCGATGTCGCGCAGGTCGATCCGATCGAACGCGCCGCGCTGCGCCTCGCCGCCCACGAATT
>VBNZ01000094.1:1995-16816 GCA_005877675.1 Gammaproteobacteria bacterium | reverse complement strand
GTCGGCGTTCCATCGCCCGTCGGTCCGATCAGTGCGGCGCCGTACGGCTCGGCCGGGATCCTGCCGATCGTCTGGATGTACATCACGATGATGGGAGCCCGGGGACTGACACGGGCCACGACCGTGGCGCTGCTGAGCGCCAACTACGTGGCCAGGCGCCTGGCCCCGCACTACCCGATCCTGTACGCCGGCCGCAGCGGCTTCGTCGCGCACGAGTGCATCATCGATCTGCGCTCGCTGAAGGACACGAGCGGGGTCACCGCCGAGGACGTGGCCAAGCGGCTGATGGACTACGGGCTGCACGCGCCGACCGTGTCGTTCCCGGTGGCCGGCACGTTGATGATCGAACCGACCGAATCGGAGCCGAAGGCCGAGCTGGACCGCTTCGTCCAGGCGATGGTCTCGATCCGCGCGGAAATCCAGGACATCGAACAGGGGCGCATCGACCGGGCCGACAATCCGCTGAAAAACGCGCCGCACACGGCCGCGATGATCGCCGCGGACTCCTGGTCCCATCCGTATACGAGGCGACAGGCCGCCTTGCCGCCCGGCGTCGATGCGCGCGCCAAGGTGTGGCCTGCGGTGGCGCGAATCGACAACGTGTACGGCGACCGCCACCTGATGTGCACCTGCCCGCCGTTGTCGGCCTACGAAACGGCCCCGGTTCTGTAAGCTTCGCCCCTCGAAAACAGAGGGTGATCATGCAGTACGTTTACTCGATGCGGCGGGTCAGCAAGACCGTGCCGCCGAAGCGACAGATCCTGAAGGACATTTCGCTTTCGTTTCATCCCGGCGCCAAGATCGGCGTGCTGGGGCTGAACGGATCGGGCAAGTCGAGCCTGATGCGGATCATGGCCGGCGAGGATGCGAACTTCGACGGCGAGGCGGTCCCGATGCCGAACCTGAAGATCGGCTACCTGCCGCAGGAGACGCACCTCGATGCCACCCGCACCGTGCGCCAGTGCGTCGAGGAAGGCCTGGGCGAGCTGATCGAGGCGCGCACGCGCCTGGACCAGGTCTACGCCGCTTACGCGGAGCCCGACGCGGACTTCGAGCAGCTCGCCGGCGAGCAGGCCCGCTACGAGGCGATCCTGGCCGCCGGCGGCGAGGATCTGGAACACCACCTGGAGATCGCCGCCGACGCGCTGCGGCTGCCGCCCTGGGAGGCCGTGATCGGGAGCCTGTCCGGCGGCGAGAAGCGCCGCGTGGCGTTGTGCCGTCTGCTGCTGTCCAAGCCCGACATGCTGCTGCTCGACGAACCGACCAACCATCTCGATGCCGAGTCGGTCGAGTGGCTCGAACAGTTCCTGGCGAAGTTCCCAGGCACCGTCGTCGCGGTCACGCACGATCGCTACTTTTTGGACAATGCGGCGGAGTGGATTTTGGAACTCGACCGCGGCCGCGGCATTCCGTGGAAGGGCAACTACTCGTCCTGGCTGGAACAGAAAGATGAGCGTTTGTCGCAGGAAGAGTCCGGGGAAAAAGCGCGGCGCAAGGCGATCCAGCGCGAACTCGAATGGGTGCGCCAGGGCGCCAAGGGCCGCCAGTCCAAGGGCAAGGCGCGCTTGAAACGCTTCGAGGAATTGAACTCGGTCGAGTATCAGAAGCGCAACGAAACCAACGAAATCTATATTCCGCCCGGCGAACGGCTCGGCGACAACGTGATCGAATTCAAGAACGTTTCGAAGTCGTTCGGCGATCGCCTGCTGATCGATGATTTGAGCTTCAAGGTTCCGCCCGGCGCGATCGTCGGCATCATCGGTCCCAACGGCGCGGGCAAGTCGACCTTCTTCAAGATGATCACCGGCGTCGAGAAACCCGACTCGGGCGAGGTCGTGATCGGCCAGACCGTGAAGATGGCCTTCGTCGATCAATCGCGTGACGCGCTCGACGGCAGCAAGAACGTGTGGCAGGAAATCTCCGGCGGCCGCGATATCATCACGATCGGCAAATACGAGACGCAGTCGCGCGCCTATATCGGCCGTTTCAACTTCAAGGGCGCGGATCAGCAGAAGATCGTCGGCCAGCTCTCGGGCGGCGAACGCGGACGCTTGCATCTGGCCAAGACGCTGCTTGTCGGCGGCAACGTGCTGCTGCTGGACGAACCGTCGAACGATCTGGATATCGAAACCCTGCGCGCGCTTGAGGAAGCGCTGCTGGAATTCCCCGGCTGCGCGCTGGTGATCTCGCACGACCGCTGGTTCCTCGACCGCATCGCGACGCATATCCTTTCGTTCGAAGGCGATTCGCACGTCGAGTTCTTCCCCGGCAACTACGGCGAATACGAAGCCGACAAGAAGGCGCGCCTGGGCGAGGAAGCGGCCAAGCCGCATCGGATCAAATATCGCAAGCTGGCGTAAGGGAGCCGCGTGAATTTCATCGAGTCGTTGAAGTCAGCCTGGCGACGCAATGCGTCGCTGGTCTGCGTTGGACTCGATCCGGAACCCGCACGCTTCCCGGCTGCGTTGCGCGGTAACCCGGACGCGATCTTCGAATTCTGCCGTTCGATCGTCGATGCAACTGCGGATCTCGTCTGCTGCTACAAGCCGCAGATTGCCTACTTCGCGGCGCATCGGGCGGAGGACGCACTCGAACGCCTGATCGCGCATATCCACGCGCGGCACACAGGCGTGCCGGTGATTCTCGACGCCAAACGCGGCGACATTGGATCAACCGCGCAGCAGTACGCGGTCGAAGCCTTCGATCGCTACGGCGCCGACGCGGTCACGCTCAATCCGTATCTGGGCCGCGATTCGGTGCAGCCGTTCCTCGATCGCGCCGACCGTGGCGTGATTGTGCTATGCCACACCTCCAACCCAGGCGCGGCCGACCTGCAGGATTTGCGCGTGCGCGACGCAGCTGGCCGCGAGATGCCGTTGTATGAACATGTCGCGGAATCCGTCGCGCGCGAGTGGAATCGCGACGGCAATTGCGCGCTGGTTGTCGGCGCGACCTTCCCCGAACAGCTCGCCGGTGTACGCAAGCTCGTTGGCAATATGCCGATCCTCGTGCCCGGCATCGGTGCGCAAGGCGGCGATATCGACGCTGTGATCCGCAATGGCGCGACCGCGGATGGCAGTGGTCTGATCATCAGCTCTTCGCGCGCGATCCTGTATGCGAGTACGGGCGATGACTTTGCCGATGCGGCGCGGCGCGCGACAATCGAATTGCGCGATGCGATCAACCGGAGCATTGCAGCCGTCGTCGATGAACGCGTGAGTCCAGCCGCGGCTTCCGCTCACCGCGTTTGAATAGAGCATGGCGCAATCCGGACAACCGCTCGTATCGATTCTGATCCGCAGCATGGATCGGCCGACGCTGCAGCGCGCGCTCGATTCCGCCGCCGCGCAGACCTGGGCCAATCTTGAAATCGTCGTCGTCGCTGCATGCGGACGTGAGCATCGTGCGCTGCCGAGCGAATATCGCGGAAGGCGGTTGCGCCTCATCCTGCCCGAAGGCGACCGCCGCTTGCCACGCGCAGAAGCGGCAAATGTCGCGCTCGAAGCCGCCGCAGGCGAGTGGTTCAACTTTCTCGATGACGACGATGAGCTGCTACCGCAGCACCTGACCACACTTTTGACCGCGCCGCGCAGCGAAGGCGAGCGTGTCATTTTCTCGCGCACGCGCGTGGTGGATGCGACCGGCAAAGCGCTGGGGCATGTCAGCCATGCGGGCAATCACGTGCAGTTGTACTTTCACAGCCGAGCGACCACCTGCGCGACGCTGCTGCATCGCAGCCTCGTGGACGATGGCGTACGTTTCGATCCGGCATTCGCGGTGCACGAAGATCACGATTTTCAGGTCAATTGCGCCACGCGCACGCCCTTTCGTTTCGTCGATGCGGCAACCTGCATCTGGCATGCCGATGCGGGAGAGTCTGGCTGCGGCTTCGGCGCCAATGACGATCCATCGCTACGCGATGCGAGCGTGCAGATGATTCGGCGCAAATGGGCGCCCGCGTTCGAATCCTGGCTCGCGGACCCGCAAGCGATGCTGCAGGCGGGTCGCGCCTATCTCGACGGCGGCGATCTCGAAGCGGCAAGCGCATGCCTCGAGCAGGCGTTGCACCTTCGACCTGCCGATATCAATGCGCAGAACCTTGGCGGCGTTGCGCACCTGCGCGCGGGCAATCTCGATCGCGCCGAATTCCTGCTCACGCAGGCGCTCGCCCAACTGCCCGGGCATGCGGGAATTCGGGCAAACCTGGACCTGCTACGCAGAGCGCGCCAGCAGCGCGCGACGCAGCAGCAGTAACGGCACTTTCAGGCCAAACGCGGTCCAGATGCCCGTGAAGACCAGTCCGCGCAGCAACGGATTGCGCGCGGCCGGATCGAACTTGCCGAACCAGCGCCACATGCCGCGATGCTTGTGCCAGGCGACGAACAGAGGACGGTGCCGGCTCGATCCACCCTTGGCGTGCGCGACGCGCACGCCGTTGGCACAAACCGCCGCATAGCCGGCATCGCGCACCCGGCGGCACAGGTCGAGATCTTCGCAGTGCAGAAAATAGCTTTCGTCGAAGCCGCCGATACGCGCGAACACTGCGCGCGGCAGCAGCATCAAGGCGCCGGAAACGGCGTCGACTCGATCGACAGCAGCAGATGACGGAGGCAACTCGACGCCCGCGAGCCTGGACCAGCGCGAGGCAAAGCGCGCGAGACCGCTGAGGGACATCAGCGCACGGCGCAGCAGCGGATCGCGTCGACGCGATGCCGGATCGACACGGCCATTCGCCCCTATCTGGATTGCGCCGACGACGCCGATGCTTGCGTCCGCGCTAAGCACTGAGCGCAAGCGCTCGATCGTATCGCGCTCGATCAGACAGTCCGGATTGAGAAACAGCAGCGCATCACCGCGTGCGCTCGCGGCGCCACGATTGCAGCCCGTGCCGAAACCGAGATTTGCAGCATTGTATACAAAATAAAAACGTGGATCGCCCGCGTAGCGCGTGGCGATGCGCGCTACGCTGCCGTCGCGCGTATCGTTGTCGACGATGATGACTTCGAGAGCGGCATTGCTCGCGAGCACGCGCTCGACGCATTGCGCGAGTACCTCCCCGCTGTCCGCTGCGACGATGACCACGCTAGTGACGCCGGCACGCGGGGCGACCTGCGCATCGGGACGAATCTGCGACGCGGCCTCTGTCACAACGCGCTGAGCAGCTTCTCGCCCTGCTCGGACGCGTACTGCCACAGTGCGGGCCAGTGCTCGAGCGCATCGGCCATACCGCTTAACTCGCCCGCCAAGGCTTTGGCGCAACCCGCGTCGTCAATATCCTCCGCCCAGTCGCCCAGACGCGGCGGCGTCTTCGCCAGCAATGCCTTCGCATTCGCCTCGACGATCGCACGCATATCCGCCTGCCAGTAGATCGGCGCCTCCGTGGCGGCTTCGAGCTGATGCTGCAGACGATCGACGATGTCCGCGCGCGCATAGCTCAGATATTCGCGCAGATGCGCAACGCGATCCCCCGTGCTCGCACCGGCGAGATCGCGTAGTACTTCTGCGAACAGGCGCAGTCGCTGTGCGGAATCGGCGGCCTTGAACAGACCGAATTGGCGCTGCACATAGTCACGCAAAAAGTGATTGACTCGCGGCACATAGGCGCTGCGCGTGAGGTCCGCGCGTTTGCGCGGGCTTTCCTGCACGTGCGCGATCGCTTCCGGCATTTCGAGCACGAGCGCGTCGGCGTGCACATAACGCGTCAGCGCGCTCCAGAGCGAATCCTCGCCGCGTCCAACCGGATTCGTACACGGCAGCATCGCGCTGTTGTCGAGCGTGAATGGCGTAAAGCCGGTGACCTCGGCGACGCGGGCCTGGCCGACGCCGAACCAGACATGCTGTGCTTCGGTGTTGCGCAGATAACCCGCGCGATCGCCCCAGAATTCGGTGCGACTGCGGCCGTCGAGGTGGTACATCCACAGTCCGGTCTCGGTGCGCGCACTGCCATAGGTTCCGAGTTGTGTGGCGACCACGCGCGAGGGACCGGACAAAAGCTCCAGACGCGACAGATTGAGTCCGCGCAAGGTGCGCTGCGACAATGGATACAGCGTGCGCGTTAGCGCACCGAGCGATTGTCCGCAAGCGTCCAGATGCTGCGCGAACGGATCCTGCGTGGCGTCTTCGCCATATCCGAATGCCTCTTCCATATTGGCCATGAACGCCGCCTGCACCGGGCCGTTCGTGTTCGGATCCAGACCATCCTGGGCGAATGGCGGGCGCTTGAGGTTGAGACGCAAATCATCGTCGAGCAGCGCCAGGCGCGATCCAGCCGACAGCAGCAGCGCCATGTTCCAGCCGCGGCCCCCGCCGAAACGCTGCGCCTGCGGATGGCGCTCGCGCAGCAACAGGTTCTCGGCGGCGCCTTTCGACTGCGGCTGCGCCTTGGCGAATTTCTCGAGGATTTTTGCGCGCTCGGCCTGGCCGACATAGTTCACCTTGCAGCCGGTCTTGCGCGCGAATTCGCGCATGAGGTCACGCTGCTCGTTGATATTCGCCGCCAGCGCCGAGTCGTCGAGCAGCACATAGCGGCGCTCGGCGCGAAAACGACGCTCGTATTCGGTCAGCGAGGCGATCAGGTGCGCAAGTTGTTCCGGACGATCGCAGGCTCGAATAAACACCGCGCGCAGCGGCGCTTGTGCGAGCGGCGCCGCAGCCCCAAGTCGCTCGACAAAACCGCTGTCGGAAACAAGCAGCTGCCGCTGCACGAGACTGTCGAGCACTCTCTTCACGTCTTCGCGCTTGTTCGCGAGCGCGGGAATCGATGACTGGATGCGCGCCGCATGCTCGTCGAGCGAGCGGAACTCGCGGCATTGATCCATCGCCTGCAGCACCTGGAACGTCATCACGTGCGTCTCGCCGCTGCGACGCACCTGGAACACGCATTCCTGACTCGACAACGGCGCGACCAGCCCATCCTCCGACGCAAAGGTCGGCGCGTTCGGATCGAACGTAGGGGCCGGCGCCGGGAAGGGCGGCATGCTGTAGTTGAACTGATAACTCAAGGATTCACCTGCTTGTTTGAATTTCCGCGCCGATCCGATTTCCGACGCCGCGATCCGTGCGCTGCTCGCACGGCCCGGCTGCGTCCGATCACGGACTTTTGAGACGGCCGAGCTGCGCGCGCAACGTCGCGACTTCGGCTTCGAGTTCGGCGATGCGGCTCCCGGCCGCCATGTTCTTGCGCACTTCGTGATCGTAGTGACGGTATACCGATTCCTCGCGATCGCCGAACAGCGCCACTGTGGGCAACTGAGACAACGGCTCGCGTGAGCACACCGCGATGAAATACAGCGGGTCGTAGCGCAACCCGGATTTTACTTGAGTTCCGCCCTCATCGGCAGTGGCGGCCGCAACCGGGCCTTCCGCCGCCTCGTCCAGCGCCCAGATCGTGGACTGGAACAGCAACTTCTGCCCATACAGTCGCACATAGGGAAAATGCGGCGCGAGCAGGCCCAGGAACTCGTCGCGGTATAGCTCGCGCACGTGGAATTCGTTGCGGAAACCGGACAAATCGCTATAAGTGCGCTTGTCGGGCGACGAAATGACCAGAACGCCGTCGGGTGCGAGTGTGCGCGCAAAACCGGTGATCAGCGCCTCCTGCGCGGCCACGTGCTCGAGCGTTTCGAACGAAACGACGAGATCGACACTCGCCGCCGGCAGCGCGAGCGCGGTGCAGTCGCCCTGTTCGAAGCGCAGGTGCCGCAGGCTCGCATAGCGTGCGCGCGCATGCGCGATCGCCGCATCGGCGATATCAAGGCCGAGCACCTCGTGTGCGGTCTGCGCCAGCAAAGCGCTGCCGTAGCCTTCGCCGCATGCGGCGTCGAGCACGCGCTTGCCGCGCGCCAACTCGCGCGCAAAGGCATAGCGATGCCAGTGCTCGTACCATATCTCGCGCAGGCATTCGGGCGTGAAGCGTTCGCCGGTGAATTCGAGGGCGGGTGCGGTGCTCTTTTCGGTCATTGCTCGTCCCTGTTCAACGCTCGCTTGCCGATGAGCGTATCGGCACCGGCAGCGATTCGACGTCGCGCCAGAGATGCTGCAAACGTATCAGCCCAAACTCGCGCGTCTTGCCGCGCACCACCGCGCCGCGCTCGAGCGTGTCGAACAGACGCACGCCTTCGGTATCGGCCGCATGTGCTTTCAGAGTGTAGGCGCCTGGCAACAGGGCCAAGTTCTGGAACTCAATCTCGGCGACGTATGCTTTTTCGCCGTCCTCGCGCGGTTGTACGCCATCGATCTCGGTGGTCAGGCCATACAACGGCGTGCCATCGGCACGCGCGATGCCTATTCCGATTACCGGCACGCGACCGTCGCGCGAATGCACGCGCACGCGCAGGCGCAGGCTCGATCCCGCATCGACGAACACCGGCATTTCCTGCGCGATACCGTTGACGGCAAAGCCGAGCAGATGGAATTCGAGCCCCTGCGCGGCGGCCAGCGATATGGGTTGCACAGCGCCAGCGAGCTTGCGTTCGTGATATGCCAGATAGGCCTGCGTCACCTCGAACACGTCGCCCGCAGCGGCGACAGCGCCTTCACGCAGCCATAGCGCTTGCCGGCACAGCTTTTGGATGTGGTACATGCTGTGCGAAACGAGGATCAGGGTGCCGCCCGCGTCGAGGAATTCCTCCATCCAGCGTATGCACTTCTTCTGAAACGACTCGTCGCCGACGGCGAGTACTTCGTCGGTGATGAGCAGGTCGGGCTTGAGCGCCGCGACGATCGCAAACCCGAGCCGCACGACCATGCCGGATGAGTAGTGCTTCACCGGTTCGTCGATATAGCGGCCGATGTCGGCGAAAGCGATGATTTCCGGCAATTTGTTGCGCATCTCGTCGCCATTGAGGCCATACAGCGCCGCCGACATCGCGATGTTCTCGCGCCCGCTGTATTCGGGATTGAACCCGGCACCGAGTTCGAGCAGGGCGCCGACGCGTCCACGCACCGCGACGCTGCCGCTCGTCGGTGTCAACACGCCGGTGAGAAGTTTTAGCAGGGTTGATTTGCCGGCGCCGTTCTCGCCGATCAGGCCGAGCGATTCACCGCGGCGCACACTCAGGTTCACGTCGCGCAACACCGCGACGGAGTCGATGTCATTGCGCCCGAGCAGCAGCTTGCCCAACGCGCGCAGGCGATCGCGCGGGCGAAATACTTTCGGGTAGGACTTGCCGAGATCGCGTGCCTCGACCAGCAAATTATCGCCCGCGACCGCGTTCACAGGAAATCCTCGAAGCGTGAATCAAGGCGCTGAAAGACAGCATAGCCGAGCGCACAGGCCGCGACGGCGATCATCAGCGTTCGAAAAATCACGAACGGCTCCACTGTACCAAGACCCAACAGCAGTGCGCGGAAGAACTCTGGGTAGAAGGTGAATGGATTGAAATCGAGCCAGCCGCGATAAGCTTGCGGCAGGAATTCGCGCGAATAAAGCACCGGCGAAACAAACATCCACAGCGGCATGATTTGCGCGAGCACCTGCGATAGATCGCGCACGAACACCTGCACAGCGGCGAACAGAAATGCAAAGCCGAGCGCGAGCACGTACAGCATTGCGAATGCGAGCAGCGCGAGCGGCAGCTTGATCAATGCGATCGGCATCCCAAGCAGCGAGAGCACCGTGAGGATCGCGCAGAAACCGACGCCATGCAGCAGAAAGCTCGATGACGTCGTCGCGATCACAAGCACGCTGCGCGGCAGCGCAACCTTGCCGATCAGGCCGGCGTTCTCCTGAATTACGGTGGCCGAACGCGAGATGCTTTCGGCAAACGCATTCCACGGCCACACGCCGAGCGCCAGAAACGGCACGACCGCCGCTGGCGAAGCATCGCCGCCGGGCAGCCGCATCTTGAACACGTAGGCCCAGACGAACCCGTATATTGCCAGTTGCGCCAGTGGTTGCAGCAGCGCCCACAGACCACCGCTGAGGCTGCCAAGATAACGGTTGCGCAGCTCACGGCGGATGAAGTGCGTGGCGAGTGCCATCGATGTCGTCACTTGTTGCGACTCCATGCCGGCGATGAGCGGGAATCGCTCCACTCTGCGGCAGGCATTATCCCGGCTCATCGGCACAGCGACAAGAGCAGGCGGCGGCACCACGCTGCTCTCTTCGCGCGCGGGAAACGCGTTCTAATCCTTTTTGCCCGTTGCCGCCTGCGCCGGCGTGACCGTCCCGGCGGGAACGAAGCGCTCGCGGATTAGCTTGGCGATATCCGGATTCACGGTCGGCTGCCCTTCGTCGAACTTGAGCAGAAAAGCTTGACGCTGCTCAGCGAGATAGTTTTCCTTAAGCTTGGCGACGATCTTGTCCTTGACTTGCGCAAATTCGAGCGGACGCGCTGGTTCGCTTTGCACGAGCCTGAGCACGTGATAGCCGAATTGCGTCTTGATCACGGGCGAAATCTGATCCTTTTTCTGCAGCTTGCCCGCGGCATCGGCGAACTCTGGGGCGAGCTTGTCCGACGTTGCGTCCGGTATATGGCCAGTATTGCTGTCTTTCGAAGGATCTTCGGAGTATTTCTTTTTCTTCACGAGTTCATCGAAGCCCGATGGGCTGGCCATTGCCTCAGCACGCACTTTCTCGGCCAGCGCTTTCGCGTCCGCATCGGTGCGCCCATGCGTCGACACCAACACATGTTGCACTTCAACGTTGGCCGGAACTGCGTAGTCCTTTTGGTGCACCATATACTGCTCCCTGGCAGCGGCCTCCATCGATGGGTACGTCACCGATTTCTCAAACGCAGTCATGCGTCGGCGCGACAACACTTCCATGGTGACGAACGCGATCTCGGCCTTGACGCTCGGATCCTGATCGAGTTTCATCTCGATCGCCTGCTGCTGCAACTGCTTGTTGCGCAGTATGCCGATCACCATCTGATCGACGCGCTTGGGGCTGTCGAGAAAGCCCGCCCAGCGATTTTCCGGCATGTGCTGCATGTAAGCGCCAACGTCCGCCAGGGTGACGATCGTACCGCCCTGACTCACGATCTGCGTGTCGACATCTCCCGAATGCGCCCAGCTGGCGGCACAAAGGAAAACGCCAGCACTCAGCAAATTCCACTTCATTTCGTTTGACTCCCTCAAAAAAAAGAAAACGCCGGATGACTCCGGCGTTGATGCTACTTAAGCCGGGGGAATCGGGCGACCTGCACCCGATTCCCCGGTTGGACAGCGTCCGAACGCTTTGGTTCGCTTGGCTTAGAGCGCCTGCGCAAGCTCGCTATACGAGACCGTCGTCGTGGCGCAATTGTTCGGCGTTCCGTTAAAGCACATATTCTGGCCGAATTGATTGACTGCCGCAAAGTTCAGGTAGTAGGTCTGACCCGCCGCTACCACGCAGTCTGAGCCAGTACCTACGGTACCCACGGTGAACGAGTTGCCAGCGCCATAGTTCTGGCTGCAAATCGCCGCCCCTTGCGAAAATACGCCCGGCTGGGTGCTGATCGAAATCACACCGCCGTCGCCAAAGCTCGGGTCATTGGTGAACTGCATCTGGCCACCCCTGCTGCCCGGCGTGAACGCCAGCGCGATGAATTGTCCGGTATTGATGCTCGGCGTCAGGCTGTAGCCGCTGACATATTTCGGGAACGGCCCCGGGTGCGTCGCGTCGGTGAGCAGATCGTCCAGCTTGTAGACGTTGCCACTGTACGCAGCCTTGCCGAAGCGGCTGCCGCTGTAGGTCACGTTGCCAGTGCATTGGCGCGCCAGTACGACGCCGTAGAGGTTGTCGCTCTTCTGACTAGGATCGCAAGCGCCCTGCACGACCGCATTGCTCACCGTCAGTGAAACCGAACTCGGGCTCGCCACCACGCTCGTGATGTTCGCCGTGGTGCTCGTACAGGTGATCGGGAAACTATAGGAGCCTGCAGTGGTGGGGGTGCTCAGGGTCCAGCCATTGGCTGCCGTCGGATTGGTGACAAAACCGCTTGCATTGCCGACCGTGCAGGAGACGCCGGCATCGGAGCTCGACCAGTTGATCGCCATCGGCGCGGACAGCGTCGTACCGAGCGTATAGGAAAGCGAGGTTGTGCTCCCGCCGCCGCCGCCACCGCCATTACCAGCTGTGCAGCCCGAACCGAGGGTACCTCCGGTCACGGTCACAGTGTTGCTGTTGTAGTCGTGATTGATTCCGGAGACGCCGGTAATCGTGCAACTGCCGACCACGACGGTAGTGGCAGCCACCGCGCCCTGAGACAGGCCGAGGGATGCAACCAGCTGGGACAGGCCGCAAAAATATACTTTTTTCACTTCATTACTCCGGATTTCGCAGGGGACGGCACAAATAATCGGGAGATTCTAAACTTCAATGATGTAGGAACTTGTTAACCGCGCTACCGCTCGACGTGCGGTTCTCACCGCTGGTCCAGCTATGGGTTTACGGTTGCCGTATGTGTTTGAGGAAATTCCCCAATCCAGAAAAAAGAGAGGGGAGCTAGCGCTCCCCCCTCGATACAACTTACTACATACTGCAGTCGGTAGCTTAGGAGCAAGCCGCCGTGCCAGCAGCCGTCGAGCACAGACGGTGCAGCTTGTGACGGTACAGAGCGGTGTAGTTCGAGAGAACGCCACCGATGTTGCCGTTGACCAGCTGAGTTACCCAGAAGCCCGTGACCGGCAAGCCGTTGAACACATTGGCCGAGCTCGCGGTGGCCAGCACGTGCTGCGCCGGCGAAGCACCGAACAGATCGATCTGCGCCCAGCCGTTGTTGAAGCCCGTGCTGATGTTTGCGGTCAGCTTCGAGCCGAGCACAACGCTTGACGCACCGGTCTGGTTAAACGTCACAACCTGCGCTTCGTAGCACAGCGCGTTACCGAACACCGGCTGCGGCGAGAAGCCGATCGAACCCGATGCGGTGCCTTCTTCACGATCGTACCAGTTGATGAAGATCGGCGAGCACGACGTACCGCCATTGGCGGCGGTGAAGCGCACGTCGAACGGGGCGCGTGCCACGGGGACGAGGGTCGGATCCACGTAGAAGCGCTTGGTCGGGAACGTGATCACCCATTCCGAGTTGGCGCCGGTGCCACCGCTGGTCCAGTACTCGTTATAGATGTTGTCGGCCATGAACAGCGAGGAGATCGCATCCACCGACGGAGCCGGCACGGCGTATGTGGTCGTGGCGAGCTGTGCGACCGTGCTGGTCGGGGTCGACGCGAACACGTAGCTGGTGCGCGAGGTGTTGCTGGAAATGCTCGGCGACAGGCTGGTCGGGGTCGTGTGGTGCGGCAGGATGTCGTTGTAGAACTGGTCGATCGCGTCGGCATTGTAGCCTTCGATCGTGCCGAGATTCACATTGACGATCGTGCCCGAACCGAACAAGCCACCGGTCGTGGGACCGATGTCAGTGGCTGCGGCGCTCGCCCAATAACCACCCGCCCATGCCTTGACGAGCTGACCGCAATTGGCCGGCACGCCACCGGAGTGGGTCGCCGCAGCTGCGGAGCTCTGCGTGGTGTTGAGCAGGGTACCCATTTCGATCAGTTCGACATAGCCTTCGAGCGTACGCGAAACGGTCTTCGGACCGCCGTCGTTCGCCGTCACGGAGCCATCAAACGCGGCGGTCGAGAACGGATAGGCGGAACCCGAGGTCTTCGGCAGAGCCGGGACCGTGCAGCTGTTGTCGTTCGAGAAAACGCCGGCGCCACCGCCAACTGGAACAACCTGTGCGGTCCAGTAGTCGAAGTGCGACAGGTACAGGTTGAAGTCGAGCACTTCGCGGCTGTCATACGCTTCGAGGAAGCGCACCTTGACGGCCTTCGCGGTGCCGGTCGTGTTGACGACCGTGATCGCGGTGCTGTTGCCACCGTTGACGGTGTAATACGGATAAATGAGAACTTGGCCGAGACCGTCGTTGTTCAGATAGACAGCGCTCGCCATGTTGGAGATGCCAGCAACGCCAGCGATACCGGCGATGACAGCAGTCGTGAGACTGGTTCTTTTCATTTCAACACTCCTAATCGACCACAGGGCTTATGTTATTTGCCGGCCTGCCCCTCGGCGCCCAATCAAAAAGACGGGGGCTCGACCAGGCCAAGCGACAGCGGCGCAATCGTACGATAAACAGAAATCCAACGCAACTGGGGCGATCCGCATGATTTCTGCGCACCCTCCTACGAATATTTTCCTGTCAATCAGGCACTTATCCTCAGGCACCAATTAATTGCCGCGATTTCCGGTCGGCGTCGCCTGATCCGCTGGCAGGGCGCTTGTCGCCGATGCGGGCTTCTGTGCCGCTTCTGCGGGCTTCCTCAGGTCGGCTTGCGTGTCCGGAAGAAAATACCACTGCCCTTCACTCAGCACCCAGTGCTCCGTCACTGGACCTTCGAGTTCGACATCCTTAGTTCCCCATTCATCAGCTGCGCCGGAATCGTGGACTTCACGGTCAATATCACGGTGCATACTTCGCTTTCGCATTGTTGCGAGGCAACCGCGACGGATTTCCATTTCAGCCGGGCGGTACCGATGAATGCCACATACTGATCGAGCGTGTGTGTTTCGCGATAACCGGGACTCAGATACTCGTAGGCCTTGACCGGCGAGTGATTGATCAACAGATTCCAGCGCTCGAGCGCCCGTTGCGGCACTATCTTCTCAGGATCCTTGCGGCATCCTGCTACAAGAAGCGGCACCATCACCGCAGCGACAATCCATAAATATATTTTTATATTTTTCACTTTCGTATCCTTATTGTTTCGGCACGGCGTGCGGTTGCGCAGCCGACGGCTCCGGGGGCGTTGGCGATGGCGCCGGCGGTACGGATTCGGTTGCACGCTTCGAGCGCAGCGGGGCAAGCGACTCGAAGCGACGCTGATATTCGTCGGTCAA
>VBNZ01000094.1:455-1917 GCA_005877675.1 Gammaproteobacteria bacterium | reverse complement strand
GCCCGGTATTCCCGACTCGGACGAAATATCGTTTTCGGAGATGAGACCGCCAAGTAGCACGGTCTGACCGCTTTGCACGGCAATCTGCGTTTGCACGGAGCGCTGACTGATCGGCGGATTGGTGCTGCCTGATGACGGCGTACCCGGTGCACTGACCTCCTGCTCCACCTCCATGTAAACGAGGCCGCCCGGATTGACACGCGGCTTGACGTTGAGGGTGACACCAGTGCTGATGTACGACACCTGGCCGATGCCGGTGTTGGTCGCGTTGTTCGTGTTGCTGGTGCCGGTACTCGTGGGAAGCGAGTATCCAAGGATCGAGGTCTGCACAATCGGAATCTGCGTGCCAACGGTGATCTGCGCCTGCTGGTTGTTCAGCACCACCATCGACGGCGCCGACAGAATCTTGGAATTGCCGCTGGTCTGCAGCGCATTCAACGCCACCTGAAAATTGCGATTGAGGAAGCTGTAGAACAATCCGTTGGCGCCGTTCACCGAAGGAGGCGACGAGCCGCCCAGCGACGCACGTGTGCGGTCGGCCAATCCGTTCTTCGGCACGAAAGGATAGTCGTAGCTGTAGCCCGTGTTGTTGCTGCCCGCGTTGATCAGGCCGGCCAACCACCATTGCACGCCATATTGCAGATCCCCGGTCAACGTGACCTCGAGCACCTTGGCCTCGATTTGCACCTGCAGCGGCGAAACATCGAGGCGCCGGATCGCGGCAAGAATTGAATCGTATTCGCCCGGGGTGGACATGATCAGGAGCTGGTTGTTCTCCTCAATCGGCGTTATGCGAATGCCGTTGTCCTTGCCGCCCGCGGCGGCCGGCGCACCCGTACCAGTCGTGGATGCGTTCGGCTGTGCGGGCGTGTTGGCTTGGCGCTGATTGAGGTTGGCCGAATAGTTCGACGCGTTGATGCCGCCCGAAGCGCCGCCGGTTCCGCCAATATTGGTCGCACGCAACCCCGGTGCCGTGTTGCCCGAGGTGCTGCGCGCGCCGCTGGATCTGCCGGTGAATATCGCATTGAGATGGTCGGACAACTCCACCGCCTTGACGTTCTTCACGTCGTAAACGTAGAGCTGCGCGCCGTTCTCGCCCGCACCGACGTCGAGGCGATACAGCCACTCCTGCACGCGTTTGAGATAGTCCGGTTGCGGCGTGATCGCGATGATCGAATTGGTCGCTTCCATCGGAATGAAGCGGAACATGCCACCGAGCGGCGTTTCCGCCTTATCGCCGAATATCTTGTCGAGCTCGGGCATGATTTTCGCAACTTCGACATTGCGCAAGCCGAACACGCCGACTGACATGCCCTTGAGCCAATCGACGTCGAATACGTTGATCGTACGCTCGTAACTCTGCAATTCGAATGCCGTGCCGGCCATCACGATCATGCTGCGCGCGTTGTCGGCCGAGACGACCGCATCGGCCTTCGCGTAAGGCTTGAGCAGCTTCTGCATC
>VBNZ01000094.1:0-449 GCA_005877675.1 Gammaproteobacteria bacterium | reverse complement strand
ACTTGAGCGGAAACACGCGCACCTGATAGCCGGCACCGAGTTTCGGCGCGCCAACACCGAGGCTCAGATTGCCGGCGACCGCCTCTTTGACCGGCACGACTTCGTAGCGGCCCTGCTTGCGCACGAGTGCATTGTTGGTCCACGACAGCAGCATCTCGAGCACGGGCAGCGCCTGCTCGGCGGTGATCGGCTTGGAAGTGGAGAACGTGACGTTGCCCGTGACGTTCGGCGAAATCGAATAGTTTTCGTTGAGCAACGCACCGAGTATCGACTGTACGACCGCCTGGATCGGTTGATTTTCAAAATTGAACGTGACCTCACCCTCGGCCGCGCGCGCGGCGCCCGGTTGCGGGGCAGCCGCGGCCTCGTAATTGATCAGCCTACCGGAGCCTGGACTAAGTTTGGCATCCGACGCCTTGCGTGAAGCGTCGCCCTGCTTCACCGAGATT
>VBNZ01000240.1 GCA_005877675.1 Gammaproteobacteria bacterium | reverse complement strand
GACGGCAGAATACGATCGCGATGAAAGAAGAATCCCGTCACGCTGGTCGCGGCTGTGGCGACGACGAACAGCAGTGTCATGCGGCGCATTCGGTCGGATGCCAGCAGGCCGTAGATTACGATCAAGCCAGCGACGATCGCGATCACACTGATCGCGACGTGAAACATAGTAAATACTTGCGAGTCCATATTAGGCGCCTCTTGAAGTAGTTGCGGCTGTTCGGGAATTGCCGGGACAGCCGCTCAGTTTGCTTAATTTCCTTCCACAGCGAACAGGATTTCCGCAAAGACCTTCGCGGTGTCCTTGCGTTGCCAATCCCGTTGCAGTTCGCAGATGAGCTGCGCCCAGCTGACCGGTTTGGCCCCGGCCTGAATCATGCGTTTGACGCCGAGATCGTGCGCTTCAGGGGATGTGCCGCCAACAGCGTCGATAACCGGGTAAACCTCGTAGCCATCATGGATTGCATCGAGCGTCGGGAATGTAAGGCAGACTTCGGTCCACAACGCGGTCATGATGAGTTTCTTGCGGCCGGTCGCCTTCACCGCGCGAAGGAAATCCTCGTCCTCCCACGCGTGATCGGCGCGATCGGCGACAGTACGTCGGTAATTTGATGGATCGTCGGCTGGTTGATTCCGGTCTTTACGTTCACCGTAGATAGGACAACCGGAAGATTGAACAGCTTTGCAGTGCGCGCGACGGCTACGATATTCTGAACCAATTCGCGGCGGGGGCGTGAAGCTACGGACGAGACCTGTATCGGCTGATAGTCGATGATGAGCAGGGCCGCGTTCTGTGGGGTCAAGAGGTGATCGTGCGCGGGGTCGCGTGGCGTGACGGGGGATGTCATATATGCCTTCCTGTCAGTCTTTCGGATTAAGGAACTTGATGATGACCGCGATCGTTGCTGCCGGCTGCTCTTCCATCAGCCAGTGCCCGGAATCTGCCACGACCGCGCCTTGTACATTCGAGGCGACGAAGCGCAGATCGTCTGCCATGGCAGAGCCGAACGATTTTTCCGCGCCGATCGCGAGCACCGGCATAGGCAATTTGCCTTTCGCCAGCAGTGCCTTGTTGTCGATCGCATCCTGCATGAATGCACCAAACTGCTCAAACGCATCGTGCATTCCTTTGGGTCGCGCATACAACGCCGCATAGTGATTGCGTGTCTCCTCGTCGATGGAGGCGGGGTGAGCGGAAAGCTCGTTATAGAAACGATCGAGATAGACACGCTCGCGACCATGGACCAGGCGTTCCTCGTCCGGTCCGCGGAAATTGAAATGCCATAGATGCGGATCGCGAATGATCGTGTCCCAGTCGCCGATTCCCGGCAGCGGTGCATCCATCACTACCCAGCGAGTGATGCGTTCCGGATACTGCGCGGCAAGGGCATAGCCCACCATATTGCCGATGTCGTGGGTAACGAGATCGGCTTTCTCGATTTTCAGACGGTCGAGGACACCGGCAATATCCAAGGCCTGATTTTTCTTCGTATAGCCTGAGTCAGGATGTCCCGAGAGACCCATGCCGCGCAGGTCGGGAACGATGACAGTCCGATCCTTCGCAAGTGCTGCGGCCAGTGGCGCCCACATATCGCCCGTGTCACCGAAACCATGCAGCATGAGGACCGCCGGACCGTGTCCGCCGACGCGGACATGCAACGTCGTGCCGTTGCTCGCGATCTCCTGCATGTGAAAATTGGCAGGAAATGGTTCGACACGTGCGGTGGCAGGCACTGCTGCGATCAACCCAGCAACCAGAGCCGTACATACTAAGAATTGACGCATGGAACATCTCCTTCAGACGGATTCAACGTACCCGCATGGCAAAGGATGGCACCTTCGCGTCTGGGGTTCTTTCACGATCCGATCGAAATTTTTCAATATCGGTCGTAGAACGGTGGGTGGGGCGAAGCGAGTTCAGTGTGGGTCGTCGCGCGATGGCATCGGCGTTGATCGCGTGGTCGATACGAAGGGCTAGTCCTCGCCAAAGCTTCTAAGCACTTCCAGCAGTGCGGCCGCAGTGGCTGGACCATCGAAACGCCGTCCGTTGATGAACAGGCACGGCGTCCCGTTGACGCCGCTGCGCACGCCGCCAGTAAAATCGCGGCATATCCTCTCCGCGAAGTCGCCACGGATTGCCGATTGGATGAGTTCGTGACTGAGCCCAAGCTCCGTGGCGTAGCGAGTGAGGTTGCGCTGTTCCAGCGCTTCCTGATTCTCGTAGAGAAGATCATGCATCTCCCAGAAGTGTCCGATCGTTGCGGCCCCTTCGGCGAACTCGGCCGCGCGCTCTGCATGAGGATGCATATTGCTCAGAGGGAAGTTGCGGAACACGAAGCACAAACGGTTCCCCATGGCCCGCTGAACGATTTTGAGTTCGGGATACGCTTCCCCGCAGAATGGGCATTCGAAGTCGCCGTATTCCACTAGCGTAATCGCCGCGTCGCGAGGTCCCTGAACGTGATCGCCTGGGCCTACGGGCAACTTCAATTCGCTCATAAGGATTGCCCCGGTTCGCGTGACAGCTTGTCGAGGGCATCGAGAATGCCTTCGGCTCCCGGATTGACGCCGATCGGTGACACATAGCGCCAGCGCACCACACCGTCCGCGTTGATGACAAATAACGCGCGTTGGCAGACACCATCGGATTCTTCATACACTCCGTAGCGACGCGCCACCGCACCTTTCGGTTCGAAATCCGCCAATAGCGGGAAGTGCAATTTGCGATCGCCTGCGAATGCCGCGTGGCACCAGACACCATCGACCGAAATACCGAGGAATTGCGCTCCGTACGTATGAAACTCCGATAGAAGTTCGTTGTAGAGGCTTACCTGGTCGCTGCACACCGGACTCCAGTCTGCAGGGTAGAACACCAGAACGACAGGGCGGCCACGAAGCTCGGACAGCGAGACGGATTGATCCGCCGTCGAGCGCAGCGTGAAGTCCGGCGCATGCTGGCCGGCTACAAGCAACGAAGGAGAGTTCGGCATGGCGCTCAATGTCCCGCTGTGCCACCGCGACGGCTGGCCTCGAACAGAAACCACGCGCGCCGCTCCGATTCATCGATCCAGTTTTCGATCAGGCTCGCGGTTGCGATGTCGCGGTGCTCGTCACAGACGTCGTGCACTTCGCGTAGACGCGCAGTGAGTGCCGTGTTGTCT
Source organism: Gammaproteobacteria bacterium (assembly GCA_005877675.1). Classification (GTDB taxonomy): domain Bacteria; phylum Pseudomonadota; class Gammaproteobacteria; order Xanthomonadales; family Rhodanobacteraceae; genus Rudaea. Next base: position 67 of record VBNZ01000240.1, on the reverse strand, counting down.
TCGCGTAGCTCTGCGAGCATGTCCAGCGGCTCGACATATTCCGCATCATTGTCTCGGACCCGCTGGA
>VBNZ01000239.1 GCA_005877675.1 Gammaproteobacteria bacterium | reverse complement strand
TCCGTGGGACGCATGGAGCGCCTGGGCAGTCAAAGGCAAGGTCTGGTATCTGCTCGGTCATCACGTTGCCTACGTCGCGTCCAACGATTGGATCGCGGGCGCGTACCAGAATTCGTATACCGCTTTCGCATGGTTCTATCCCGATGCACTCGCCTGGCTCGACGTCTGGTTTGCGAGCGCCGCCGGTGGCTGGATCGAACCCTTGATCAATCTGCCGTGGCTGATCGTTTGGGCAGCACTGCTGCTGGGCCACTACGGTCAGTGGCGCATGCTCGGCTTGTGCCGCATGCGCGCACAATTTTTCACCTATGCGCTCGGCTCGTTGCCGTTGCTCACGGTGCACGCGGCATTGGCCGGCTATGCGGATCTGTGGGTAGCGGCAGTATTCGGTTTTGGCGTGCTGTCGTGGATGCGTTGGCTGCAGCAGCGCGAACGCGCGCAGCTCGCGCTCGCGCTGGTGTGTGCGCTCACGCTGCCGTTCCTTAAGCTCGAAGGCTGGGTTTGGATGGTGGGGCTGCTGACGGCGATCGGTTTCGGTGCGTTGCCATCGCGCTGGCGCTTGCGCGTGTTTTGGGCTGCCGCGGCGGTTGGTGTGCTGTTCGTGGTTGGCGGCTTGCGCTTCGCTTTCGCCAAGCTTGGCTGGATCGATGCGCATGACGCACTCGTCAATCAACGCCTCGGAGCATTTACGCTATTGCTGAACCTGCATTGGCATGGCGATGCGGCATTCGGCATGCTCGACACGCTGTATGCGCACTCGAACTGGCATCTATTGTGGTCGCTGTCGCCGCTTGTGCTGATATGGCGCTGGCGTGAGCTCGTGTCGCGCGATTGGCTGTGGTTGCCCGCGGCACTGCTGTTCGCCTGCGTGAGTTCGCTGGCATTCCTGTTCATGTTTACCGATGCGGCAACCTGGGCACAGAGCTTCACTGCGATCAATCGGCTTGTACTGCAGCTGACGCCGGCGACCGTCAGCCTTGTCGCGCTGCTGCTGCGCGATATGCAGCTTCCGGAACGATCGAGCGATACAGTGCCAGCACGCGATCTGCGCAGCGATCCAGCGTGAACTCCTCGCGCCAACGTTGCGCGCCGCCGGTGCCCAGACGCGCCCGCAAATCCTCGTCACTCGCCATGCGTGCGAGCGCACCCGCGAGCGCGTTGGCATCGCCCGGCGGCACGAGAATGCCGCTGACGCCGTCGGCGACGACATAGCCGACGCCCGAGCCCGCAATCGCACTCGCAACCACCGGCAGACGCGCGCGCATCGCTTCAAGCAGCACCATGCCGAAAGCTTCGGTGCGCTCGATCGACGACAGGCAGAACAACTGCGCCTGCGCGTAGGCCTGCGCGAGCGTGGCGTCGTCGATGTGCCCAGCGAAGCGCACGCGCGCTTCGATATCGAGTTCGCGTGCGAGTGCCTTGAGCTGCGCCTCGCATTCGCCGCTTCCGATCAGCAGCAGGTTCGCTTGCGGCACTTGAGCGATCGCGCGCAGCAGTACATCAAAGCCCTTGTAATAGCTCAGGCGGCCGACCGCGAGCACGCGCAAGCTCGCGCCATCCGTGCCAGGCCACAATCTGTCGCCTTGTATTGCGTGCGACGCGGCGCTCTCCACATTGGCAAAAGTATCGTTCGCTGCGGCACCGGCGTCGCCGAGGCCGAGCGGAATCACCGTGGTCTTGCCGCGCCACGGCGCCAACGCGGCGCTCGAATCGCGATATGCCGCGGAGGTTGCGATCACGGCACGCGCGCGCCGCAACAATGCTTGCTCGAATGGGCGATAAAGTCTGTACATTGCACGCACGCCGGCGCGGCGGACATCGAGCGGTACGTCCGCGTGCCAGTGCACCACCCAGGGCAGGCGCCGCGCGGCAGGCGAAAGCAGAGTCCAGAATGCCGAGACATTCGGCATATGCAGATGCAGCAGGTCGGGCTGATGCTCGTTAATCAATCGATTGAGCAGCAGCGGTAACGCCGGGCTGATCGGCGCGTACAGCAGTTGCCCGTGACATGCAGCGAGGGTGACGCGCACGCCGTCGCTCGCATAATTGCGCATATGCTCGCCCGGTGCGGCATGTGCAAGCATCGCGACATCGACTGCGCGCGTCGCGAGCGCAGCACACAGATCCGCGCTGGAGCGTTCGATACCGCCCGCGTAGGGCGGATAGAATTTGCCGATGTGCAGAACGCGCATCGGCTCGACGTCAGTTCTCGCCGGTGGACTTCGGCAGGGAAAAGACCTGCGCGCTCTTGCGCTGTGCATTCGCAGGCGCTCCCGCCGGCAGCACTTCCGGCGAGGCCAGATTCGCGCGCGTCTCGGAGAGTTCCTGATCAAGTATCGCCACGCGTTGCGTGAGGCGACGCAGCGTGCGTTCCTGGCGCGAACGATCGACATCCATCTGCAGCATGCGAATCAGGATCAGGCTCAGGCCGATGATGATCGCGAGGATCGGCGGATAGGCGATGCCGATTTTTTCTCCGAGCCAGTCGACCGCGCGCGGAAACATGCCGAGCAGGAGCGTAGCAATCGCGACGACGAACCACCACACGGCATAGCTGCCGTGCAGATGATCGCGCCGCACCAGCAGCAGGATCGCGCCTGACAGCACGATTCCGAGCG
>VBNZ01000251.1:5709-7357 GCA_005877675.1 Gammaproteobacteria bacterium | reverse complement strand
CAACGATTTGCTTCGAATCATCATCACTTCGTCCCGCGCCGGTTGAGCATGGCGTTGGCAGCTACGCTCGCGTTGGCTGTTCTGCCACCGGCCCGAGCGGAGCAGCACGCATCCGCGACTGGCGTTCATTCGCAATCGAGCGGGCAGAAGACGACAACGGATGCAGTCGCAGTGGACAGCGACAAAGCCACGCAGCACAGCATCATTTTTGTCGGCGGCCGCACACGGGGCGATGCCAGTCGCGCGGCAAATACACACGCAATACCGCCAGGGCCGCCCGCTGCGCCACAGAAGCGTTCGCATTCGACCGCGAACAACGTCAGCCTGAATCCGCAACCGATTCCACCGGGACATCAGTCGCATCGCGCAGCCGAGGGCTCGCTTACGCATACGTCACGCACTCCGCGCCCGCACCGTCCGGTTGCCAACCCGCACAAAGGCGAGTGAATGCCATGGATCGCATCGGCTTGGAAGACCCATCGAATCGAACAGCTAGTCACGATGCGACCGATGCGCGTCGCGTTGCGGAAGTGTGCTTCCCCACCCAGGCGAGGTGTCAGATGAAGGCTCGCGTGATTTTTTCGATCATCCTTTTGACGGCATTGCTGACTGCCTGCGGACACCAGAATGGTGCAACCGCTCGAAATGATCCAACCACTGCGGGGCAGGCGGCGACGGTCGTAGCCACCGCCACCTCGAGGCGAGCAGCCTCTCCGGTCGATCCGTGCAAGCTACTCAGCAGGGATGAAGCCGCAACGGTACTGGACAATCCGGGGCCAGCGGACCCCGGGAACTGGGGAATCTCCAGTGTGTGCAAATACAGCCGCGATGAAGATCATCTTGAGCTGAGTGTGGACGTCAAGCCAAACGACAAGGACAACATGGCCAAATTCCAGGCCATATACGACCCGAAGGACGTCATCCCGCTTCCCGGTGTGGGCGACGTGGCCTTCGAGTTTTTCCAGAACCGCGATGAGATCCGTTACCAGTCCCGCATCATCGTCGTGCTGAAAGGCTCAACGCGCTTCACCCTCAACCTTTATCGCAAGAGCGGAGAGGTCGGCGATGCTTTCAACAGCAAGCTTGTCGCCATTGCCAAAGCGGTTGCGGACCGCCTGTAACTACTCGCGAGACTCCGCGCCGCCGGGTCTTAAGAAACGCAATGTCATTCCACACAATGAGGTGTCAGATGAAATCCTATGCCGTATTCCCGATCGCCGTTCTGGCTATCTGCGCATGCGCCTCTGTCAGTGCGTCCGAATACCCGACGCGCAAACCCGGAATGTGGGAAATGACGATGCACGGGGAAAGTTTTCCCGGTGGCTCCAGCCGCTCCAGCCTCTGCGTTGACGCAGCGACTGAGGCCAGCAACAACGCAACTACCGACGCTTACATGAAGAGCAATTGCAGCAAGTTCGATACGAGGAAGGTAGGCGACAGTTGGATCATCGACTCGGTATGCACCCTCGGTGGAACCCACGCTGTCACCCATCAGGTGACGACGCTGACGAGCGAGGACGCGTATCACACCGATGGAACGTCGACCTACGATCCGCCGCTGCAGGGCAAGAGCAACGCTGTGATGAGCATAGACGGCAAATGGCTGGGCGCATGCAAGCCCGGTCAAACGCCCGGCGTGCCGATGCGG
>VBNZ01000251.1:3891-5668 GCA_005877675.1 Gammaproteobacteria bacterium | reverse complement strand
TTCACTCATCAAGAGGAAACGCCATGCTCAACGTACTCAAATTCTGTAGCGCGGCTCTGATGCTATCGACGACGGCCTGGTGCTACGCCGACAGCGACGATGGCAAGGATTGCGAAGGCTGCAGCGACCAAGCGCTGGTAGCGCGCTACCCAGGTTCGATCTTGCTTGGCGCCGATCAGAAAGCGTATGACGAGGCGACCTTTCCGACGAGCCCGGTAACAAAAAACGAGGCCGGTGACGCCGTCGCTCCGAAGACACTCGATCTGACCGGAAAGCGCACGCGTTTGTTCTATATCGCGCCGACCGGCCGCAGCGCGTTGGAGGTGTTCGCGAATTACCGCGCGGCGCTGGAAAAGGCCGGTATGACAGTCGTTTGGACTTGTTCGAACGATCAGCAGTGCGGGCCGGAGTTTCTCAACCAGGCAGTGGAGGTCATGCAGATCAAACTGTCCAATACCCCAGAGGCCTCGCTGGGTCTCGTGCTCGGCGAACACCCACGTTACCTGCTCGCCACACGGGCACGCCCCGAAGGTGATGTGCACGTCGCGGTGTTGGCCGCGGAAATTACGGACAAGCAGCGTCCGGCGTGTATGTGATGCAGGTCGAAGGCAAGCCGATGGACCAGGGCATGGCCGAGACCAAGCAGAGCAAGCTTGTGGATAACGCGCCGATCGCGATCCAGCCAGCAGTCGCAGCCCCGGTCAATGCGGCAGCTCTCAACAGCAACCTAGCGAACACCGGTCAGGTGACTCTCTACGGCATTCATTTCGATTTCGACAAGGCCGATATCAAGCCCGAGTCGAAACCGCAGATCGACGAGATTGCCAAGGTGCTGACCGCCAACCCAGCCCTCAAGCTGCGCGTGACCGGCTACACCGACAACATAGGCACCGCCGAGCACAACCAGGGGCTGTCGAGGCGTCGCGCAGACGCAATTGTCGCTGCGTTGGTCGCGAACTACGCCATCGTAGCGGATCGTCTGAGTGCCGCGGGACTCGGTGCCACGGCACCCGTTGCAAACAACGACACCGAAGAGGGTCGTGCCCAGAACCGGCGCGTGGAACTGTTCAAGCAATAGTCAGGAAAACACCGCACAGGCTGAGTGTCAATCAGCAGCTAGATACGGCGACGGCCGCGCCGTGACAAAAATGTTCGGTGCTTAAATCCGAGCAGGATCACTACCATGAATTCGATCACCCAAGAACTAGCGTCCACGAGTAAGCCACGCAAACCAAGGCGACAGTGGTTCTTTCTCGCCGCGGCGCTGCTTGTCGCGGCCATCGTGCTCGTCGGTTTCGCGCCGACGTATTACCTGAAGCTGCATTACGGCACGCCGCCGCTTTCGATCCTGCTACACATCCACGGTCTGGTATTCAGCGCCTGGGTCCTTTTGTTCTTTACGCAGACCAGCCTGGTAGCAGCACGACGCGGGGACCTGCATCGCCAGCTTGGTTTCACCGCAATGATGTTGGCGCCGCTGATGCTGATCATTGGGTTCATGACTGCCGTGGCCGCTGCCCGACTCGGGCACACGCCACTCGGTGTGCCGCCGCTGATATTCCTGGTGGTGCCCCTGTTCGCCCTGCTCGTGTTCGCGATCCTGGTCAGCGCGGGTCTGTACGCCCGCAAGCGCAGCAGCGAAACGCACAAACGTCTGATGCTGCTCGCGACGCTGAGCCTGTTGATGCCTGCTCTGGGTCGTCTCGTTCCGGATCAGTTCCAGGCTTACGGATTGCTCTTCGTGTTTGGTGTCACCGATCTGATCCTGCTGGCTTGC
>VBNZ01000251.1:3379-3881 GCA_005877675.1 Gammaproteobacteria bacterium | reverse complement strand
CAACGTCGCCTGCATCCGGCCATGCTGTGGGGCGGATTACTGATTCTGCTGTCCGAGCCGGCCCGCCTGGCACTCGCCCAGACGGCGGCCTGGCAGGCTTTTGCCAGTTGGTTGACGCAGTTGTAGGGAGCAGAGCCTGATTATCGATGGTCGCCTTGTCTAGTTGACTGGCCGCTATCCGGCCGCGAATTACGATGCGATTTCGCCGCCTGCAGTCACCCGCGATAGGCAGTGCGCGGGTCGCTAAGAGTCCGTTCCATCCGCTCAATTTCTCGGAACTATGGACGCTCTGAACAAGCGCTTGCTCACCTCCGAGAGGTTGCCCGAAGAACCTCAGTATGCCCCCATATAGTCGCGCTTGCCGATCTCGACACCGTTATGACGCAGCAGCGCATAGGCCGTGGTCACATGGAAGAAAAACTGCGGCAACCCATAACTCAACAAGTATCTGTCGCCGGTGAGGCGCTTTTCTTTCGGCGTGCCCGGACGCAGCACGATTTCG
>VBNZ01000251.1:2719-3225 GCA_005877675.1 Gammaproteobacteria bacterium | reverse complement strand
GCGCGAAATCGCAAGCGATCTGCACCTGTTTGCTCAGCGGAAACATGTCCGGGAACAAGTGCGCCAGAGTCAGCGCACTCGGCTCGATCTTCTTCTCGGCGGCGTGCGCTTGCGCCTTGCCAAGTACATCGTCGAGGCCACCGAGCATTTGCTTGAAGACAAGAATGGAACCGGCATAGAGGGAAAGGGTCATTGGGCTGCTCTACTTGGAATAGGTGGCAGATCATACAGGGCGTAGTTGTGTTCCTCTCGCGCATCTCGGCTCGAGCGCGGCTGCGTACCCATCGAACTCGCAGTGTGGGTAACCGCTGCCCGCGCGGGGTATCATCGAGCGCGTAGGCCATGATTGGCTTCTCAATAGCGGCTCGTGAGCGGCCGCATGGGGGTCGCTAGCAGCCACTGGAAAGTAGTGGAGGGTGATTAGGCAGGCTTATCGCGGGTAGGGAAGGGTAGTAGTGACCCAAAGGTGCCCATCACGAACGGCAGCAATCGGGTTTCCCTTGGAT
>VBNZ01000251.1:0-2681 GCA_005877675.1 Gammaproteobacteria bacterium | reverse complement strand
CATCTTCACAGGAGAATCGTCGTGCTTACTCTGCGTCCCACCCCAAGGCTCATGCTGTTGTTCGCGCTGCCAAGTCTGCTCGCAACGATCGCTGTATACGGTAGTGACGCGGGTTCGCCTGACGCGGCTCGCACCCGCAGCGATATCGCTACGATGCTGACGACGTTCCTGACTCCGGCCGTGAACAACACCGCCGCGGGCCACGAACGCTTCTGGGCCGATGATCTGGTCTATACCAGTTCGGTCTGCAAGGTGATGAACAAGCGCGACATCTTGAAGGCATTCGCCGAAGAACCGAAGGCCGAAGCCGGCAATACGGCCAAATCTGGTCCGGTATTCACCGCCGAGGACATTCTCGTGCGCCCGTACGGCGACATGGCCGCGCTGACCTTCCGCCTGGTGGAACACGACCAGGACGGCAAGATCAGCTACTTCCGCAACAGCGGCACGTTCCTTCTGCGCAACGGCAAGTGGCAGGCGATTACGTGGCAGGCCACGCGCGTGGCGAAGAGCAAATAGCGCTCGCAGAAAATCCATGAGGCGTCCTCAATTGCGCGCGCTGGTCGACTCTGATCATCGTTCCCGCTGACCATGATCAGCGTACTGGCCGGACTGATCACCTGGCACTACGCGCATTTTCAACCGATAGCTGTCGCAGACGACCATGATTAGGGCACGTGATCGCGGGTAGGGCAGCTATCGACCCCGCCCTTACATCCGCGCCATCGGTTACTGGCAGGCGACTGAACGCACGTGTGTGGTCGGCTTTCTTCCGCAGGAAGGACTTAAGCCACTGTCGAACTCATTTAATGACTTCAATTTACTCCGCCCAATGATTTTCTTATGTTTTTGCGTTGAGCGCCCGCATTGGCTCCGCAAAAATTGAAGCGATGTATTGCATTTCTTGCTGAAATTGCATCGATTAGAACGAAGTCGCGCGCGGCGGTGCGTTATGTGCCTTTGGCATGTAAACGAATCATGGCATGTGTTCTGGCTCAGGACTCGGCGCGATGGTCAGACGTGCCTTGTGGGGTTATCCAAAAACACGCGGCCCTACTCTACGAAAGTGACATCGTGAAGACGACCATCATGGCTTCACTGGTCACGAGATGATGGACGAGACCGGTCTGATCCATATGAACGGGCGCGTATATGACCCCCAGCTGGCGCGGTTCATCCAAGCCGATCCGTTTGTGCAGGACGCGGGCAATCTGCAGAGTCTCAATCGTTACAGCTATGTGTTGAACAATCCGCTAGCCACGACCGACCCAACCGGTTACTGGGGTCACAAGCAGCAGGGCTACCTCAGGGATGTTGCGACAATTGCGATTATCGTGATAACGCAGCAGTACGAAATGCTATCGGAGTGGGCAGGCGCAACTGCGGCGGAGGAAACCGCTATCATCGTCGCAGGAGGTGCCGCAGCGGGATATGTGCAGACTGGCAATTTGAAGGGCGCCATGTTGGGCGGTATCGAATCAGGCATTGATTTTGGAATTGGTCAGAACGTGCCCTACGCTGACAATGCCGCGGGCAATGTTGGACTTCATGCGCTTTCCGGCGGCGTGATGTCGGTCCTGCGCGGTGGCAAGTTCGGGCATGGCTTCGTAACAGCTGGTTTGCAGGCAGCGATTGATCCGCACCTGGACTCTAGCAACGCAGTCGTAGGGACAATCGAGGCTTCGATTACGGGGGGAACGCTTTCGCGGTTGACAGGCGGAAAATTTGCAAATGGGGCGATGACTGCGGCGTTTGAGTACGCGTTTAATGCGGCGCTGCATCCGGGCAAAGATGAGGCGCCTGTCAGGCAGTTCTCATCAGATGACATTACAACATCCGGTAGTTCTTCGTCTCTAAGCAAGGACGACATTGCATCCTTAAAAGGGGGTATGGTTCGGGCGATGAATATCTTCAGCGATATGGTTGGTCGTAGTGGAAATGAAGAAATGATAGGAATAGTAAAAAACGTCAAAGGGCTTGTTCTTGATCTAGATGATTGGAATACGAAGACGTTTAATGGCGAATTGCTTTCCAGATCAACACCAGCCTATGCTAGTTCCAGGGATCAAGTCATTACATTCAGTGCAGATAGAATGATGGAGCGAGACGCCATGTACAGTAAAGTGAATGTGATATCTCATGAATTTAGACATTTAACGCCTTATAACAGCTCAATCTTTGTTGATTACAAAAAATCACCTTGGGGAAGTAACCAAGCGGAGCGTGACGCCGAGGATTATAGGCGTGAAATGATGAACAAGTATTGGAATACTAATCGTTATATGGGCAACTAGACAGCGCGGTCGATCACCAGGAACACATATGAGCAACTCATCGCTTTTCAATCGATTTTTCTGGATGCTGACCATTTTCATCGCGATAAGCGCTCATGGCTCCTCGGCAGAAAATGGCGCTGATTTAGTTGTTTCTGGAAAAGTGATTCGCATGTTTGGAAGATGCAGTGTTAATGATTGCCACACCATGAAATATTTAATTGAAACAACTCACATTGAACGAAAATCAAAGAGCATCACGGACGCGGCTATTGCTGTCATCTCTGCATGCGGGGATTACAATTTGAAATTAGGCGGAAGTTATCGTTTCGAGCTAAAGGAGAAAAATCTCTCGTTTAATATTAATGATGAGAATCCAGAATCTGACCCGAACGAGACCTACACTAA
>VBNZ01000020.1:22126-28936 GCA_005877675.1 Gammaproteobacteria bacterium | reverse complement strand
CTGACGAGAATTCCTTGCGACGCTTTGACCTGGGCCTCGATGCCCTCGCCGGATTCTATCTGTGCAGGCTTCAAAGCGCGCAGCGCGTACTCGATACCCTGAACGTAGCGAAGCTCCGAACCGCTGGAGCTCGAAAACCGCACCTTCGCCTCGTCGACTTGCTTCCAGGCTTCCGACCAATCGCCCCGGTCGAGCGTGATTGCAAACGCCGACCGCCACCGATCGAAATCGAACTGCGGGCTTTCCGACAGTTTGCGCCCGTGCAGCAGCGCGTCCGATTTGACGAAGTCCCTCTGCGCAGCGAATACTCTGGCGTGGTCACCAGCGATAGTGTCACTGAGAGGACTCCCAATCGCAGCAAACTGGCGCTCGGCATCGCTGTACCGCTCGTTACCTAGATACAGCATCCCCAGCAAATACTCGCTGATATGGATGCGAGGATTTTTCGCCGAGGCCGATGCCTGGGCGAACTCGATTGCTTCCAGCCCATAATTGTTGGCGTATTTCCGGTTCAAAAACCCGACCATGCGATCCGCAAAGAAAAAATCCGGATACAGGCGCGCCAGATTCTTCCATTTTTCTATCGCCGCAATCTGCGATCCAGACATGGTCGCCTGCCAAGCCTCCGCAAACAGCGCATCACGTGGTGTCAAACGATCACGCTGATTCAATACTGATGCCATTGCTTTGGACGCTTCGTCAAACTGTTCGACGTTGTAATAGGTGATCGAAAGCCAGAGTTTCGCGCGTGCGAATTCGGGATCGAGTTTGACCGCCTGCTGGAAAAACACGGCGGCGTTTTTCAAGTCGCCCACGTCATAAGCCTTGTCGCCCAGCGTATAGGCGCGCAAGGCATCCAGGCTCTTGGTTGCTACTTTTTCCAGCGGCTGCGACTCGCGTGTCACCGTCGCCAGCGCCTCACCGAGGCGCGCGCGCAGCTGCGCATTGACCTTGTCGAGCGACGGCAGCACCGAACTTTCACCGATACCGTCGGCTGATTCGGAATACACTGTAGTCTGCGTGTGCGGATCTACCACCTCGGCGGTGACACGCACACGGCCGCCGATTTCGGCGACGCTCGGTAGGATCAGCGCGCGCACGCCGTCGCGGACCGCGATCTCGCTGCCGACCTCGCGATCGATGACCGTCTTGTCCGGATCGCGCTGCATCAGATTGAGCGTTTCGCGCGCCTTGAGGTCGGCGAGCACGTTGACGTAGCGCGATTGCTCGAGCCCGATGCGGAAGGCACTCTGCAGCGAATCGGTGAAATTCGCGTCGCCGGTGAGATTGCGCAGATCGCCGACTACGACCCAATCGCGTTCGGCAAACGCAATTGCGGGCGGCGTGCGCAGCGAGAAATAGGCGGGAATCGCAATCGCTGCGATCAGCGCCGCCGCTTCGACTGTGAGTGAACCGGGGCGGCGCCACCACGGCACTTCGCGGTGTGCTTTGCCGGTCCAAGCGGGCGACTTGAACGGGGCGACGCCGTCTTCGCCAACTTCGTACACGGTCACGACTTCGGGCACGCCTTTGAAGCGATAGTTGCCATGGTTGTGCCAGCGCAGCGTGGGCAGGCTGCCGAGTTCGCCCTGCGCGCGGCGTGCGAGACTTGTGGCGATGCCGGAGAGCAGAATCTGGCCCGGCCGCGCGATGCTGGTGACGCGTGCGGCGACCGCCTTCACCAGGCCTTCGGCCTCGACCGGCTTGGCGCCGCGTTCGATATCGGCGTCGACGTTCTGCCACAGAATAACGTCGCCGACGTGGATGCCGACGCGCGCGCGCAGCGGAAACGCTTCGTCCCGCGCGAGACGACGTAGCTCGCGCTGATAGTCGAGCGCGAACGCGACCGCGCCGATCGGGCGATCGAACAACATGAGAGATTTCGCGGCCGTCGTGACGGCGCAGCAGATCGCGCGCCAGGCGGTCATGGCGCTGCATGAGTTCGGCGCTGTTCGTATCGCCGAGTTGTTCGACCAGCGCGGTGCTGTCGGCGAGATCGCAGATCACGATCGTGCGCAGCACCGGCGCCGCAGCCAAGCGCGGCGGCGGTGGTGCCAGGGCGGATTCGGAGATCTGCGCGTTCATACCCCTACGACCGCAACGAGAATCTTGCTTGCAACCGTGCGTTACGGCTGCGCTTCCCATCCATAGGACACGGGATTCTGCGGCAAAGCAGGGGGTTTGGCTAGTGCGGGGCTGCTACTCCCTCTCCCCCGAGCGCGCTCGGGGGAGAGGGCTGGGGAGAGGGCGCTCCAATGCTTAGACTTTTATCGGACTGCTCGATGACCTGATTCGAAAAGCCTCCCTCACCCTGCCCTCCCCCCGCCTGACGTCGAGGGAGAGGGTTTCCTTCTTGCTGTCTCAGGCGCTCAACCGCCAGCCATCGCCGCCTTCGCTCTTGGCCGCATACAAAGCGCGGTCGGCGTCGCTGTACCAGGTCGACCAGTTGGCGCCGGTGTCGCACAGGCTCGCGCCGACGCTGACCGACAATTGCAGTGCGTGATGCGGCTCGGGCAGGCGATGCCCGCGCATGGTGCCGACGATGCGGGCGGCGCGCGCGTCGAGTTCGTCGCGATGAGAGAGTTGCACGAGCAGCGCGAATTCATCGCCGCCGAGGCGGCAACACAGGTCGCCTTCGCCCATATTCGCGCGCAGTTCGTCGGCGACGACGCAGAGCACGCGATCGCCGAGGAGATGGCCGAATTGGTCATTGATGCGCTTGAAGCGATCGAGGTCGATCAGGAACAAGGCCATGCAGGCGTCCGCGCGCCGCTCGCCCAGACCTTCGAGAAACTGGTACAGACCGCGGCGGTTGGCGAGGCCGGTAAGCTCGTCGGTGCGGATCAGATTGTTGGCATTGCTGAGCTGATGCTGGGTCTGGCGCAGCGAATGCAGCGTCGAGAGCAGGTCTTCGTTGCGCCGGCGCAGATAGGCGATCAGCTGCTGTTCGCTCGCAACGAGATAGGCGAACGAGCGGCGCATGAACTGCGCAAGCAGCAGCGGCTGGCGCGCGAGCAGATCTTCGAACGCGACGTGATCGATCACGCGCAGCTGTGTCTGCGCCGTCGCGATCGCGCTCGCCACGCGCATGTGGTCGCCGATGAACAACGCAAGTTCGCCGAGAAATTCGCGCACGCCAAGAATCTTGTGCGGCAGGCCGTCGCCGAATTCGAGGTGGATTTCGCCCGACTCGATCACGAACATGCTGCGGCCGAGTTCGCCTTTGCGGAAGATGGTTTCGCCGGGTGACACGGTGCGCTGCCGGCCGGCCGCATTGAACAGATCGTATTCGGCATCGGACAACTGACGCGGCAGCTTGGCGGGCGGCAATTTCTCGGCCACCGCCGCGTGCGACGGATCAGTCGAATCGAGCGACGGCGTGGACATGGTCGACGACGGCACAGCCCTTTCCCCGTGAATTGGTGCATGTTCCTTATGCCGCATCTTATGCGATCACGGGGCGGGTTCCTAATACTCTTCGTCACGGTGTCTGACCCACGGCCGCGACCGCGGCCATGCGCCGGCATATGCAGGGATGTGGTTTCAGGCAACCCCGGCGTTGCATGCCGAGGTCACGGGTGTGTTTACGCCGCCTTGCCGCCGTGAAACTGTTCTTCCTCGGTCGAACCCTTGAGCGCGGTGGTCGACGACTGGCCCTGCTGGATCGTCTGCGTCACCGCATCAAAGTAGCCGGTGCCGACTTCGCGCTGGTGCTTGACCGCGGTGAAGCCCTTGTCTGCCGCAGCGAATTCGGCCTCCTGCAGTTCGACGAACGCGCTCATCTGGCGGCGCGCGTAGCCGTGCGCGAGATTGAACATCGAGTAGTTGAGCGCGTGGAAGCCGGCGAGCGTGATGAACTGGAACTTGTAACCGTAGCTGGCGATTTCCTTCTGGAATTTGGCGATCGTCGCGTCGTCGAGATTCTTCTTCCAATTGAACGACGGCGAGCAGTTGTAGGCGAGCAGCTTGCCGGGGAACTTGGCGTGCACCGCCTGGGCGAATTTGCGTGCGAATTGGAGATCGGGCTTGCCGGTTTCGCACCAGACGAGATCGGCGTACGGCGCATACGCGAGGCCGCGGCTGATCGCCTGATCCAACCCGTTCTTCGTCTTGTAGAAGCCCTCGACCGTGCGCTCGCCCGTGGTAAACGGCGTGTCGTTGGCGTCGATGTCGGAAGTGAGCAGGTCGGCGGCTTCCGCGTCGGTGCGCGCGACCAGCAGCGTCGGCACGCCGCAGACATCGGCGGCGAGACGCGCGGCATTGAGCTTTTCCACCGCCTCGCGCGTCGGCACCAGCACCTTGCCGCCCATGTGGCCGCACTTCTTCACGCTCGCGAGCTGGTCTTCGAAATGCACGCCGGCGGCGCCCGCTTCGATCATGGCCTTCATCAGCTCGAACGCATTGAGCACGCCGCCGAAACCGGCTTCGGCGTCGGCCACGATCGGTTGCAGGTAGTCCACGCTATCGTCGCCCTCGGCGTGGTTGAGCTGATCGGCGCGCAGCAGCGCGTTGTTGATGCGCTTGACCACGAGCGGCACGGAGTTGGCCGGATACAGCGACTGATCGGGATACATCTCGCCCGCGACGTTGGCGTCGGCTGCGACCTGCCAGCCTGAGAGATAGATCGCCTTGAGGCCGGCCTTGACCTGCTGCATTGCCTGATTGCCGGTCAGCGCGCCGAGCGCGTTGACGAAATCCTCGGTGTGCAGCGACTTCCACAATTTCTCGGCGCCGAGGCGCGCGAGCGAGTGCTCGACGTGCACGGTGCCGCGCAGGCGCACGACGTCCTCGGCCGTGTAGTTGCGCTTGATCCCGGCCCAGCGCGGATTGTTGGCCCAGTCGAGCTTGATCTGTTCGGCGGAGAGTTGCGGTTTCATTGCAGCAGGTCCTTCGGTGAAAAGTGAAAAAAGGTAAAAGTGAAAAAATCAAATGCGATCTATCGTGAAAATTAGCCTTTCGCCGCGTAGACGCTCTCGGCGAGCAAACGTGCGGCGTGCAGCAGCTGCATCTGCGCGTGCGAGCCGGCGGCGGACACGCGCTCGCCGATCGAGAGAATTGCGGAATCGAACAGCGCGAAGTCGATCGGCGTGCCATCGTCGAGCGCGTGCGCATCGCTGCGCAGCCATGCACGCAACTGCGCCTGCGCGGGATCGTTCGCGGCGGTCACGGGTTCGGCGGCGAGCTGACGCACGCAGCCGTCGATGCAGGCAGTGAAGTCCGCGCGCGAAATGGCTTGCGTCGCCGCGGGTTGTGCTGCCTGCCAATCGGATCGGGTCTGTGCTGCACTGGAGCGCATATCGAAAACCCACAGGTATGTTGCTAAGCAGCACACTAAGCATCAAAATTGGATTTGACAAACTGAATGTTTCAATTTAATTATTTAACATTGTCAATGTTGTTATAAGAAATTGAATTAGCGAGCAAAATAATGGTTACAAGTGCGCCAAATGTACCTAAACGCCCGAAAACCACGCGCCTCGGGGCTGCAAAGCCGCGCACGAAACGCA
The DNA here is from genome assembly GCA_005877675.1 of Gammaproteobacteria bacterium. Lineage (GTDB taxonomy): Bacteria > Pseudomonadota > Gammaproteobacteria > Xanthomonadales > Rhodanobacteraceae > Rudaea. The sequence continues at coordinate 23,429 of VBNZ01000020.1, read as the reverse complement.
CGGCGGCGGCAGGAGCGGCACGCTTCTATTACAAGGGAAACCGGCTCAAGCAGCTGCGCGCATTCTGCTACGTGGTCAAGTTCGGCAGCGTCGCGCGGGCGGCAGAGTCGCTGTTTCTGTCGGCTTCCTCTGTGAGTCTGCAGCTCTCCGCGCTCGAGGCCGAGCTCGATGTGCGCCTGCTCGAGCGCATGCGTCCGCGTCTGACGCTCACGCACGAGGGCCAGCTGCTGTACGACCTCGCGCGGCCGCTGGTCGAGGGCATGGAAAATCTCGATCGCCAGTTCCGCGAGCAGCGCCGCGGCGTGCACGCACGTGAAGTGCACATCGCCGCGGGTGCGTCGACGATTCAATACCTGCTGCCACCGCTGGTGCGGGAATTTCGCGAGCGTCAGCCCGACGTCCTGCTGCAGCTTGCGAATGTGACCGGCAAGGACGGGCTCGCGCTGCTGCGTTCGGATCAGGTCGACTTCGCGGTCGGCTCGATGCTCGACGTGCCGCATGATCTGGCTTACGAGCCGGTGCAGTGGTTCGATCCGATGTTGATCCTGCCGCACGATCACGCGCTCGCGCAGAAGGAGGACATCACGCTCGAAGATTTGTCCCCGTACGGCTTGATCCTGCCGCCTCAGCGCCTGACCACTTATCGCCTGGTCGATCTCGTGTTCCAGCAGCGCAAGGTGCCCTACCACGTCGCGATCGAAGTCGGCGGCTGGGAGGTGATCAAGCAATACGTCGCGATGGGATTAGGCATCTCGATCGTCACCGGCATCTGCATCGCGCCGGCCGACCAGGAGCGCCTGATAGTGCGCAATATGCGCCGCTATTTTCCGCAGCGCAGTTACGGCGTAGTCGTGCGCAAGGGCAAATACCTTTCCGCCGAAGCGCGCGCGTTCATCGACCTGATCAAGCCCGGACTGTTCGTGCGTGGTGACTATTACGAGGCGGGGCACTCCGAACGCTGACGGAAGCCAGACCCGGAGCCGCTGCACTTTGTGCCGGATGCAGCGGCTCCGGGGGTAGCCGCGTCGTAACGCGGTCACCAACCGAAACTGCGTCGGTGCGATCGACGGGTCGAGCTTAACCCGATGCGCCGCCACAATGGTTAATTTTTTGTCCGACCGTGATGCGGCATTGTGTAAAATGCGGCATTTTCCGCTGCAGCGCGGGCAGCACGGTATGCTTGCCCCATGCTCAATCGCCTCTGGTTAGGATTCTTTCTTGTCGCAGCAGCCTCCGCTTTAGCGCGCTGGACGATCGGCGGCGATGCGGGCGTGTTCGCGGCGATGATCGCAGCGCTGTTCGA
>VBNZ01000020.1:11293-22057 GCA_005877675.1 Gammaproteobacteria bacterium | reverse complement strand
GGCTGATCGACTTGCTCGCGCGCGCTCTCGGCCCGCTGTTCGCGCGCCTGATGCCCGAGGTGCCGCGCGGACATCCGGCAATCGGCCTGATCACGCTCAACTTCGCCGCTAATATGCTCGGCCTCGACAATGCGGCAACGCCGATGGGCTTGCGCGCGATGCGCGAGCTGCAGTCGCTCAATCCCGATCCGCAGACCGCGAGTAACGCACAGATCCTGTTCCTCGTGCTGCATTCTTCCTCACTCGTGCTGCTGCCGGTCACGATCTTCATGTATCGCGCACAGCAAGGGGCACACGATCCGACACTGGTGTTCGTGCCGATTCTGCTTGCAACCTGTGCGGCCGCGCTGACCGGCCTGCTCAGTGTCGCGTTCGTGCAGAAGCTGCGCCTGTTCGATCCGGTCGTGCTCGCCTACCTCGGCGGTTTTGGTGTGCTGCTCGGCGCCATGATCGCGATGCTCGCATCGATGACGCCCGCAACGCTTGCGGTATTTTCCTCGCTCGCGGGCAATCTCGCGATGTTCGCGATCATCCTGCTGTTCCTGCTCGCGGGCGCATGGAAAAAGGTGCCGGTGTACGAGAGTTTTGTCGACGGCGCCAAGCAGGGTTTCGATGTGGCGAAGGATCTGTTGCCCTATCTCGTCGCGATGCTCTGCGCGATCGGCGTGCTGCGTGCGTCAGGCGCGCTGGATTTTCTGATCGAGGCGGTCCGCGTCGTCGTGCAGGGCGCGGGACTGGACACGCGCTTCGTCGATGCACTGCCGACCGCACTCGCCAAGCCGTTCTCGGGCAGTGCCGCGCGCGCACTACTGATCGAGACGATGAAAACCAAAGGCGTCGACAGCTTCCCCGCGCTCGTCGCCGCGACCGTGCAAGGCAGCACCGAAACGACGTTCTATGTGCTCGCGGTCTATTTCGGCTCAGTCGGCATCCAGCGCGCGCGCCACGCAGTCGGCTGCGCGGTGCTCGCGGACATTGCGGGCATCACGGCATCGATCCTTGTGTGCTACTGGTTCTTCGGCTGAGAAATTGCGGTCGGCACAGGCGCCTTCAGCGACCAGCGCTGATCGCAAAAATCATGCCCGGCCCGGCTTTCCGCCAAGTACGCGTGCAGGCAGAAACACGAGCGCGCGCAGAAACTCGAATACGCCTTCGACCGCGACACCGATCAAGCGGAATGGCAGCAGGATCAGCCATACGATTGGATAGAGCAATAGCGCCAGCAGTGCGAGCGGCCAGCAGAAGACGAATAGCAGCAGCCAGAGCAGGAAGGTCAGCATTGCAGTTCCCTGTAAGCGCGAGATGACGCAAAGATGTGGGTAAGCATGCCGTAATGCAAGTGGTTTCTAAGAGTGCCGAAAGACACAGCGGCGCAAGCCTCACCCGGTTTAACGCGACACTTACAGCCACGTGCAAGGATCTACGCACCACTCCGGTCGATATGCGCAATGCGACGCTTGACGATCATTCTCTGCATGTTGGCGATGACACACATCGGGGGCGCGCACGCGACTTCGTCGGTCAAAACCGATGAGCTCGGGGTCGAGCTGGTCAGCCAATCCAGCACCCTTGCGCCCGGCGCAACCGCCTGGCTCGGCTTGCACCTAAAGCACGCGCCGCATTGGCACACGTACTGGATCAACCCTGGCGACTCGGGACTGCCGATGAAATTGAATTGGTCCCTGCCGCCGGGGTTTATTGCCGACGATATCGCATGGCCGGCACCCAAGCGCTTCAGCGTCGGCGAGCTTGCGAACTTCGGCTATGACGGAGAAGTGCTGCTGCCCGTCATGCTGCACGTGTCCCCAAATGCCAAGCCCGGGACGTTCGTGAATATCGTTGTCGACGCGCGCTGGCTGGTCTGCCACGAGGAGTGCATTCCGGGTCGCGCGACCCTGACGCTCGATTTGCCGGTCGCGACGCAGGCGCAGGTCGATCAGCGTTGGCGTGTCGCTTTTGCAGCGGCACGCGGCGCGCAGCCGCAAGGCGAGCCGCTCAAAGCGAGTGCGCGAGTCAGCGGCAGCTCCATCGAAATCAGCTTGCCGCACGGCGAGCTTCGTGATGCCGCGCGGCTCGATGCGTTTGCCGTGCAGGGCAAAGTCATTGCCAATACACCGCCCGCCGTCACCTTGCGCAACAGTAATATCATGCTGATTTTTGTAAAAAGCGATTATTTTACTTCTATACCTGACGCGCTCGACCTCGTCATCGTGCGTACGCGCGCGCCCGCGCTGCGCGCGCACGCGGTCTTTGCAGAATCGGGCGCCATATCAAAACCGCCGCACTGAGGAGAACATCATGCGCTTCTATCGTTCGCTGCTTGTCGCTGCTTTCGCGTCCATCGTATTTGCCACACAAACCTTCGCCGCCGTAACGATCGGCGCGCCGGCACCGGATTTTTCACTTACCGACAGCAATGGGCGAACGCAGACGCTGTCGCAGTACAAAGGCAAGACGATCGTGCTCGAGTGGAACAATCCGGGTTGCCCGTTTGTTCGCAAGCATTACGCGAGCGGCAATATTCCCGCGCAGCAGACCGCGGCAACCGCAGCGGGCGTAGTGTGGCTGACGATCAACTCCAGCGCATCGGGCAAACAAGGGGATATCGACATGGCCGGCGCGAAGGCGTTTGTCACGCAGTATCACGCCGCGCCTAGCGCCTACCTGTTTGATCGCGACGGCAAAGTCGCTCGGCTTTATGCAGCGAAGACGACGCCGCATATGTTCGTGATCGACGGTACCGGCACGCTGCGCTACATGGGCGGCATCGATTCGATCGCGAGCGCCGATCAAGAAGACATCGCCAAGGCGACCCAATACGTGCCGCAGGCGTTGGCGGAGCTGAAGTCCGGCAAGCCGGTCAGCGTGACGACGTCGCAGCCCTATGGCTGCAGCGTAAAGTATGGCCCGTAGCGCAGCTTAATCCGCCGAGGGACGAGAGGCCGGTGGCTGCAACTCCGCCGCGCCGGCGATGATCTCGGAAGTGACGATACTTTCCGGCGGCGCGCTTTGCGCGCTGACGGCTGCGGGCAGATGCGATACGGCGTACCACGCGAGCAGCAATCCCGCGCCGACCATCAGGCCGGCAAGCCAGAAAGTTGACCCTGCCCAAATTTCATTTACGCCTGGTTGCGCTACTGCGGCGAACAAGCGCGTAAACAAACTCGGTGCGATGATGCCGGCGATGCTCGACAAACTTGCGACCGCGCCTTGCAAGCGGCCTTGTTCGCGCGGATCGACATGATGCGTCATGATCGCCTGCGCGGCGGGCTGCGCGATGCCCCATAACGAAGCCACCGGCATCGCCAGCCAGAACCAGTACCCTGTAGGCGCAAGTCCGTACAGCGTAAACCCGGCAGTGCCACAGGCCAGACCAAATAGCAGCGCGTTGCGCTCGCCGAGCGCACCGACAATCTTCTTGATCAACCCGCCCTGCACGATCGCGGCAAGAATGCCGACCAGGGCGAGCGTATAGCCCACCATCTGCGGGCCCCAATGAAAGCGGTAGTCGGCGTAAAGCACGAACGTGGTCGGATAGACCATGTGCGCGAGCGCCATCAGGAACAGTACGCCGACGAGACCAAGCACCTGCGGATAGCGCTGCAGCAACTTCAATGCGCCGAAGGGATTGGCATGCGCCCAGTCGAAATGCGGCGTGCGTTTCTCCTTGGGCAGCGACTCGGGCAGCACGAACAAACCATAGGTGAAATTGGCCAGGCATAGCACCACGGCGACCCAGAACGGCATGCGCAGATTGATTTCGCCGAGGAAACCGCCGATCGCCGGCGCGATCACAAAGCCGATGCCGAACGCCATGCCGAGCATACCGAACGCCTGCGCGCGTTTCTGCGGTGGCGTCACGTCAGCGAGATATGCATTGGCGGTCGAGAAACTCGCAGCGGTGATGCCTGAGATCACGCGGCCTATAAACAGCAGTGGCAACGTGTTGACCAGCGCCATCAGCAGGAAATCGAGACCGAGGCCGAGATTCGACAGCAGAATCACCGGACGACGGCCGAGCCAGTCCGACAGTGCGCCCTGCACCGGCGTGAAGAAGAACTGCATCGCGAAGAACGCGGTCGAGAAGAATCCGTACCACACCGCCGCGTGCGATACGTCGCCGCCGAGAAAACTCTGGATCAGATGCGGCAGTACCGGAATGATCAGGCCGAACGACAGGATGTCGATCAGCACCGTGATGAAGATGAAAACGAGCGCAGCCTTGCGCACGGGTTGCGGCGATGCGGTGTTTTCCACTTATATACTCCGGCTGGCCGGACGGCTATTTGCGCCGGCCCGGATCGATGTCGATGAAGCGCAGGAACTCGCTGCGTGTACGCGCGTCGGTGCGGAACGTACCGAGCATCTGGCTCGATATCATCGACACACCAGTCTTGTTGACGCCGCGCGTGGTCATGCATTCGTGCGAAGCATCGATCACGACGCCGACGCCGCGCGGCTTCAGCACCATGTTGATGCAGTGCGCGATCTGCGAGGTCATCTTTTCCTGCACCTGCAGGCGGCGCGCATAGATCTCGACCACGCGTGCGAGCTTGGAGATGCCGACGACGCGGTTGGTCGGCAGATAACCGACGTGCGCGCGGCCGATGATCGGCGCCATGTGATGCTCGCAGTGCGAGGAAAACTCGATATCGCGCAGCACGACCATCTCGTCGTAACCGGCGACTTCCTCAAACGTGCGGCGCAATTCCTCAGACGGATCTTCAGCATAGCCAGAGCACCAGTCCTTCCACGCATTCGCGACGCGCTTGGGTGTATCGATCAGGCCTTCGCGCATCGGATCGTCGCCGGTCCAGCGCAGCAGCACGCGCACCGCGTCTTCGGCCTGGGTCTGCGTGACCGGGGCGAGTTTATTGGATGGTGTTTTCTTCTTCATGAGGGAGCCGACGTGGAGCGGGCTGCGCAGTTTAACGCGAAATAGCCGTCGGCGAGGGAAGCAGGAGTCGCGTTGAGATTTCGCAACGCGCGATTTTTCGGCAACCGTTCGATGCTGCAATGATCACTGCGCACAAGGATCGAGAATTACATGCGCGGGTGTTGCCGTGGTGGTCGCGGGAGCCTCGGAAGCCATGGCGGTAAGCTCAAACCTACCGTAAAAGTGCGCGTGTAAGTTTGTCCCTGAAACAGCGCAGTGACCATCCAGACTCCGATGGGTGCATTGGTCGGCAAGGTAAACTTCCAATCCACACTGCTACCGGAATAGAACGGATTCGGATTGTTCTGGCTCGCGAGGTCGAAATCCCACTGCGCGAATGGGGTGGCGTCCGGCCGAGTGATGCTGAAGTGGGTGATTTGGCCGTTGCGCTGATCGCGGTATGAGGCAAACACCCACATCTCATCGCCGGGCGTAAATTCGTCTTTGTAGTTGGGTGTCTCCGCCACCGCGTTGCCGTTGCTATCGACGCCGCAACCGACAAGCACAGGTTCGGCTGAATGTGTGCTGAGTGTATCGATGTGCGGATCTTCGTAGGGCTGGAATACGATCCAGCGCTCGGGTGCCGCATTGCATTGGCCGTTGCGCGGATCGACTACCGCACCAGCGGCATCGCGCAACTCGAAGTGCAGATGCGGCCCGGTGGAACTACCTGAACTGCCGACGAGGCCGAGGTAATCGCCGGCGGCCACGCGCGTGCCAACCGCCTGAGTCGTCACCGACCCATTGCGCATGTGCATGTAGATCGCGGTCAAGCCATCGTCCTGCAGCACGTAGACGATATTCGGACTGGCCGACCCGCTTAGCGAGCAGTTGCGGTCGAAATTGCCGTCGTCTTTGCCGACGATGACGCCCGGTGCCGCGGCAACGATTTGCACCTGCCCTTCATCCATCATCGACCACGGGAACGGCCACAGATAATAGTCCGTGCCGGCGTGGTTGTAGCCGCTCGGCAGATTGTAGCTGCGCGTGCCGCAGTTATAGTCTTGAATAGGACCCGGATACGGCGGGCCGTGATCGACGAAGTTGCTAGTGCCGTGATAGTCGAACTGGTTGAAGCGGCCGGTGGGCAGCAGTGGCCAGGCAAGATCCATAGTTTCGGCCTGCAGCGTGGCTTGTGGCAGCCTTCCTTGACGGCGCAATTCATCCACGGCGCGAACGACTGTTGCGATGCGTTCGTTCTGCTGTGGAGATTGCATGTCCGAAAACGCGTCGTCAGAGACGACGTGCACGTGCTGTGGCGCCTGCGCGTGCGTCAATGTGGACACTAATAAAAGGGCAGCTAAGACCGCGGGTTTCATGCTCGCGTCCTCCGGCATCGTTTGTATTGCCGGGGATTTCCCGGGCACACCGATCTAGGCGTGATCCTTACTCAACGCGGCAGAACGCAGCCTTAAGATAGCGCGACTCGGGCACATGCGCCTGCCATGGATGATCGGCGCCAGCGCCGGAAACCTTGATCACCTGCACCGTGCGATTTGCATAGAACGCAGCGCGGCGCAGCATGTCGAGGAACTGTTCTTCGCTGACCAGACCCGTGCATGAACACGTGAGCAGGATTCCGCCCGCCTTGACTGCGCCGAGCGCGAGCTTGTTCATGTCGAGATATTTCTTCAGCGCTGGAATAACCTGCTCACGGTCGCGCGTCATCTTGGCGGGATCGAGAATCACGACGTCGAATTTCTTTTGCGGATTGCCCGCGACATCGCGCAGCCAGGCAAAAATATCGGCCTGGATGAATTTCACCTTCACCTTGTTGAGCCGCGCATTTTGTTCGGCGATGCCGAGGATTTCCTCGTCGAGATCGATACCGACGACCTCGTCCGCGCCGCCGCGTGTCTTGGCATAGATACCGAAACCGCCGGAGTTGCAGCACAGATCGAGCACGCGCTTGCCTGCGCAGAATTCCGACAGGAACAGGCGGTTGTCGCGCTGATCGGCAAAGAAGCCGGTCTTGTGCTTGCTGCCCGGCGCGGCATGGAACTGCACGCCATGTTCGTGGATCACCGTAGGCGTCGGCGCAGGCGGATGCGCAAGATCGAAGCTCTCCTGCTTCTGCACGTGATCCTCGGCGAAGGCGTAAATTTCCGCATCGGGGTAGTGCTGCAGCAGGCAGCGTTTGATCAGGTCGCGCTGTTTGAACATGCCGGCGGAGAAATACTCGACCACGAGCGTATTGGCGAAACGATCGACCACGAGTCCCGACAGCCCGTCGCCCTCCGAATGGATCACGCGATACGCGTCGGTCACCGCATCGAGTTTGAGCACCTCGCGTCGCAGGCGCACGGCTGCGTCGATCTTGCGCGCGAAGAAGGCCTCGTCGACCGCCTCATCAGGGTCGGCCGTCAGCACGCGCAAGGCGATGCGTGAATGGCCATTGTAGAAGCCGCGTCCGGCGAAGACGCCTTCGCGGTCGTAGATGTCGACGACGGTTCCCGGCCGCGGTTTGGGCTCGGGTTTTTCCACCATCTTCTGGAAAATCCACGGGTGGTTGGAGCGGCGCTCAATCTTGAGCTGGACAGTCGGGTTGGGCAGATCTTGCGGTTTCATGACGCCATGATAAGGCATGCGGCATCTGTACTTGCTTCGCGGTGACGCGGCCCCATGATGAACGCATGGATATCGCCGCCCCCACGCCCGAACCCAGCGCCGTCATGGTGCAACGCGATCGCAAGCGCGTGTTTTATGCACTCGTCGGCGCGGCGGGCCTGGTCGTCGGCATCTGGCTCGCCTGGCTCGGCGCGTACGCGCTCGGCTGGGATATGAATGCGCTCGGCATCCGCCCGCGCGATCCGCATCGGCTGATCGGCATTCTCACTGCGCCCTTCGTGCACGCGAATTTCGAACATCTCATGTCCAACACCCTGCCGCTCGGCCTGCTCGCCGCGCTCACGCTGTATGCGTATCCGCGCGCGACGCGCGTGGCGCTGCCGCTGATCTGGCTCGGCTCGGGACTCGGTGTGTGGCTGTGGGCACGGCCGTCGCTGCATGTCGGCATCAGTGGTGTCACGCATGGACTCATGTTCTTTTTGTTCGTGATTGGCCTCGTGCGTCGCGATCGCCTTGGCGTCGCGATCGCACTGCTCGTGTTCTTCCTCTATGGCGGCATGCTGATGACGGTGCTGCCGCGCGAACAGGAAGTCTCGTTCGAATACCACCTCGCCGGTGGCGTGGCGGGTCTGATCGCGGCGCTGCTCACGTTCCGCCTCGATGCCGCGCTACCGCGCAAGCGCTATAGCTGGGAAGACGAGGAAGCGGTTCCGTCGACGGTTACCGACGACGAACTTGAACCACCCTCACCGCGCGAAGTGCCCGTGCTCTGGCACGGCCCGCGCGTGCGCGCGGCCGACGCGGACAATGTGATTGCGTTTCCGCAGGCGCGGCACCCGCGGGAATAAAGTCCGCGTGTATGAAAGAGGCCGCCGCGACATGACGCGACGGCGGCCGCTGCACTCACATACCGATGACAGTCTCGGCCTTCACATAACCTAGGCCGTGCGCCTGCGCGACCGGCTCGCAAGTCACCTGGCCTTCCGCCACGTTGAGGCCGTTGCGCAGATGGACGTCCTGCGCCAACGCCTTCTTCCAGCCATTGTTCGCGAGCGCGATAGCAAATGGCAAGGTGACGTTGTTGAGCGCGAAGGTCGAAGTGCGCGCGACCGCACCGGGCATGTTCGCCACGCAGTAGTGCACGACACCGTCGACGACATAGGTCGGATCGGCGTGGGTCGTGGCATGCGAAGTCTCGACGCAGCCGCCCTGGTCGATGGCGACGTCGACGATGACCGAGCCCGCCTTCATCGTGCGCACCATTTCGCGCGTCACCAGCTTCGGTGCAGCCGCACCCGGCACGAGCACGGCGCCGATCAAAAGGTCGGCGCGGCGCACGAGTTCCTCGATCGCCGAGCGTGTGGAGAATACGGTCGAGATGGACGTGCCGAACTGGGCGGCTAGGCGCTTCAGTGCGTCGGCCGAACGATCGACCACGGTCACCTTGGCACCCATGCCGACGGCGATCGTTGCCGCGTGGGTACCCGATACGCCGCCGCCGATAATGACGACTTCCGCCGCAGGCACGCCCGGCACGCCGCCGAGCAGCACGCCGCGGCCGCCTTGCGCTTTCTCGAGCGAATGCGCGCCGACCTGCGGCGCGAGGCGACCGGCAACTTCCGACATCGGCGTCAACAGCGGCAGCGAACCGTTCGCTGCAGTGACGGTTTCGTAAGCGATGCAGATCGCGCCCGAGGCGATCAGGTCACGCGTCTGTGCCTCATCGGGTGCGAGATGCAGATAGGTGAAAAGAATCTGGCCGCTACGCAGTTTTTTGCGCTCCTCCGCGAGCGGCTCCTTCACCTTCACGATCATCTGCGCGTCGGCGAAGATCTGCTCGGCGCCGTCGACGATGGTCGCGCCGGCGGCGACGTAGTCGGCATCGGTCAGGCCTGCGCCGAGGCCGGCACCGGCCTGCACCATCACTTGATGGCCGTTGTGCACGAGTTCCTGCACGGACGACGGCACGAGGCCGACGCGATATTCGTGATTCTTGATTTCCTTCGGTACACCGATGCGCATTGCTTTAGGTCCTCTCCGATGGTTTTGCCGCCACCGTTTTCCGGGCATGCTTGGCCGGGCAGTATGGACGAAGCATTGCGCATTTAATCGCGAATTTATTTGATCGCTAAGCGTATAAGCAGCATTATCGAGCGAATTTTGTGCAAATTTCGGAATAAAGTTTCAATGGCCCCACAGAATCTCGACGAACGCGATCGCGCCATCCTGCGTCTGCTGCAACAGGACGGGCGCCTGACCAATATGGAGTTGGCGCAACAGATCAACCTGTCGCCTTCGGCCTGCCTGCGCCGCGTGAAGCTGATGGAGGAGCGCGGCCTGATTTCGCGCTACGTAATGCTGCTCGACGAAAAGGCAGCCGGTCTGCCCGGCACGGCGTTCGTACTCGTTACGCTCGACCAACAGGGTCGTACGGCGCTGGACGCATTTGAAGCTGCGATACACCGGCACCCCGAAGTTTCCGAATGCTGCCTGCTCGCCGGTACGGCCGACTATATGGTGCGCGTGGTCTATGCCGATTCCGCCGACTTCGAGCGCATCCATACCGAGATCCTCACCCAGCTTCCCGGCGTGGTGCGCGTGCAATCCACGCTGGTATTGCGTACGGTCAAGAGAACGACTGCTTTGCCGGTGTAGGTTAGTCGAACGCTGAAGCCGCCGTTCCTGGGTACTTCTTTGCTCCGCCTACACGGGCAAGTAGTATCATCTGTAACCAATTTACGAATGCACGCTATGAACACTCAACCCCGCCGCGTTGAACATCAGCAGACCGACAAGGGCAATGTTCCGGTTTACACCACGGCCGTGGTCGAGCAGCCGTGGTCGAGCTACGCGCGCGAGGATCATGCGACCTGGGCGACGTTGTTCGAGCGCCAGCAGAAAATTCTCGTCGGCCGCGCCTGCCGCGAATTCATCGAGAACCAGCAGCAGTTCGGCATGTCGCCCGAAGCGATTCCGAAGTTCGATGATCTGAACAAGGTCTTGCGCAAAGCGACAGGCTGGGAACTGATCGGCGTCGAGGGCCTGCTGCCCGAACTCACCTTCTTCGACCATCTCGCCAACCGGCGCTTTCCGGTGACCTGGTGGATCCGCCGTCCCGAGCAGATCGACTACATCAGCGAGCCCGATCTGTTTCACGACCTGTTCGGCCATGTACCGCTGCTGCTCAATCCGCTGTTCGCCGATTACATGCAGGCGTACGGTCGCGGCGGCGTGAAGGCGCACGGTGTCGGCGCGGAGGC